>JAKAVC010000032.1 GCA_021817345.1 Deltaproteobacteria bacterium
GACCATGCCTCGGCCCGGGTTCTGAAACTTCGAAACCTAAAACAAGGCCCAAACCGTCAACTGAACCGGGTCAGCTCCGTCCGGGGCTCAAGACCCCGAATGGACGGCTCCAGTGTCCGTTTCGCTGGAGCCTTGACAGGGGATGCGCTCCTTCGATACTACTGCGGCCACAGCACTGACCGTTTTGGGTGCCCGCCAGGGCATAACAGGGAAGCCGGTGAAAGGCCGGCGCGGTCCCGCCACTGTAAGTGGGAAGCCGTCTTTCGTTAGAGCCACTTGGATTTTGCCGATCTAGGGAAGGCTGAAGGGCGGTGACGGAAGTCAGGAGACTCTCTGAAACCACGAGCCAGGAGACCTACCCAAAGCGATCGGACGTCAGTCTCCGCGTGGAAACGGAGAGTCCGCAAGCCTCTTACGGCCTTAACGACCTTCGTTTCCGTGCGAAGCGAGGGTTATTTATGCGCCGATTCTTTCTGAAAGGCGTCGATGGCGCGTCGCGGAACGCGGCATCGCGCACGACCATCTGGTGGGCATAGCAAGATGCGGCGCACAGGCATCCTGGTTGTGGGCCACGGAAGCCGCGAACCATCCGCGAACCGGGAGTTCGAGGAGCTGGTTGATTGCGTCCGCGAGCGGCGAAGAGATTTCGATGTCCAGCAAGCGTATGTCGAACTGGCCGCGCCCGCGCTTGCCGACGGCCTCGCCGCGGTGGCGGCCCGCAACGAGCGGGTCGTTGTGGCGCCGTTGTTCCTGTTCGCCGCCGGTCATGTGAAGAACGACATCCCGTTGGCGCTGTCCGGCGCACGACGCAGGTTTCCCTCGGTGCATTTTACCGCCGGACGCGTGCTCGGCGTGCATCCCGCGATGGCGGAGCTGGCCTGCCAAAGAGCGTTCCAAGCCGTCGATGGCCTGGGAGACGGGAAGCGCACCGCTCTTGTGATCGTCGGACGTGGTTCGAGCGATCCGGATGCGAACGGCGATTTTTTCAAGTTGGCGCGGCTTTTAGGCGAGGGCCGCGACTTCGCATGGGTGACGCCGGCATTTATCGGCATTACCAGACCGCTTTTCGGGGAAGCGATCGAGCTTGTCGCGCGGGCGCGCCCGCAACGGATCCTGGTGGTTCCGTATTTTCTGTTCGGCGGCCGCCTGCTCGTGCAGCTCGAGGCGCAGATTCAGGAGTTCCGGGCCCGCTATCCCTGGATCAGGACCACTCTCGCGCCTCACCTCGGCGTCGATCCGAAGCTGCTCGAGGTTTTTGACGAGCGCCTCGACGAGGCCTTGAGCGAGCGAGCGCCGCTTGCGTGCGACAATTGCCAATACCGGGTGCCGATCGGCGCGCTCGCGGAGAACGTCGGCGGATTCCGATCTTTGCTATGGAGCGCCCGCCATATGGAAACCCATGCGCAGGCCATGCCGCACGTGCACGCGCATCGGCCGATGCGCAGGCACGTCCTGGTGTGCGGAAATGTCGATTGCGCATCGCGCGGCAGTATCGCGCTCATAACGGAACTTCGCCGCGCGCTCAGGCGCGTTGGGCGCGAACGCGAAATCAGAGTGACCAGGACATCGTGCATGGGCCGATGCGGCGAGGGGCCGACCGTGGCGGTTTATCCCGACGGCATCTGGTACCGCGGCGTGACGCCGGCGGACGCGAACGAACTGGTGGATTGTCATCTGATCGGCGATCGGCTGGTTGGACGGCTGGTCGATGCGATCATGCAATGAAGGCGGAATGAAATGGCTTGTCATGAGATAGCGGCTTTGCGGCTCGGGCTGATGCGGCTGCTCGGCGTCAACGACGAAGCCGCGCGGCAGCATGAACTCGCGGAACTCAGCGGCGGCGCGTCCCGGCCGGGAGCGCTCGGTTCGATGTGCGAAGCGAATGACCTGAAAAGCTTGTGCCGCTTTTACGAAGCGGCGGTGTCGGAACTCGAAGAGCGGGTGGCCGCGACCAGTCCCGGCGATCCGAACCTTTCCTACTTGAGAAGCCTGATAATCCTTGCCAAGAAAATCGAGCTCGACCTTTCCAACCAGCTTGACGCTCTGACCCGCCTCTTCAACGACCTTGAGCAGATGCACGACTTCGTGCATGAAATTTACCCGGTGGATTAAGGATGGCTGAAGCCCGGTTTGCGCGCGTAATCGCGGCCAAACGAATAGGATCACAGGCCCGGCTGCTGAGGCTCGCGATGGGGGGCGGGGAACTCGGATTTACCGGCGGCCAATACGTTATCGTCAATACCGGCATCCATCTCGACGGCGACAAACTGGCCAAACGCGCCTATTCGATCATTTCGAGCGACACCGAACAGACCGAATTCCAGGTTGCCGTGCGGCGTATCGGCCAGGGCCCCGGGTCCAACTTCATGCATCGGGTCAGCGTCGGCGCCGAGCTCCCGTTCAGCGGACCGTGGGGGAAATTTCTTCCCGAGGCACCTTCGGATTCAAGATTCGTTTTCGCCACGGACACAGGGATCACGGCGACGCTCGGCCTGGTGCGCGGACGCCTGTTCCGCGCGCTCGGCGCCGACACGACCGTGGTCTGGCTCCTCGAAGCGGACGACTACTTTATCCCACCCAGCCTCGTCCGTGAGTTGATACAAACCGAACGCGTGACCTTCGAGACGGTGGCGGCACCCCCGGTCGGGCATCCCGAGCGCCTGGCGCATGCCCGCGCGCTGGTTGACCGCGTCGTCGCAAAACGGCGGCCCGACTGCGCCTATCTGGCCGGCGACGGAGCGTTGATTTATCCGCTGCGCGATCACCTGGCGGGCGCCGGCGTGCCGCTCGAACGTATTCGTCTAGAGGCTTTCTTTAACAACCCGGAGCGGAGGGCACCGAGCGCGGGATTGCGGCTCAGTAATGGCTGAAACCAGCGTTCCACCACGAAATCGAAAGGGTCTCAGGACCGGATTTACCACCGGCGCCTGCGCGGCGGCCGCGGCCAAGGCGGCTGCCCGCTGCCTGGTGAGGAACGTAACGCTTACCGAGATCGAAACAACCCTGCCCAACCGCATGAACGTCACGTTCCCGCTCAGGCGCTGCGAACGTGCGAACGGCACCGCCGTTTGCAGCGTAATCAAGGACGCCGGCGACGATCCGGATTGCACTCATGGCGCGGAACTGGTGGCCGAAGTCAGGTTGCGGGACGAACCAGGCGTCGAGGTGCGCGGTGGCGCCGGGGTTGCTGTCGTTACCACGCCCGGGCTGGGTCTGGAGGTCGGCGGTCCTTCGATTACCGCGCCGCCGCGGCGCAACATCGTCGAGATGGTCGAAGAGGAGCTTGCCGGCAGCGCCTGGCGAGGCGCCGTCGTGACCGTCAGCGTCCCCGGCGGCGAGGAGATGGCGAAGCGGACCATCAACGCACGGCTCGGTCTGATCGGGGGCATCTCGATACTCGGCACGACCGGGATCGTGCGCCCCTATTCCACCGCGGCGTTCAAGGCGAGCGTGGTGCAGGCGATCGACGTTGCCGCCGAGCGGGGACTGAACGAACTGGTTCTGACGACCGGCGGAAAATCGGAGGCATACGCGATGAAGCTGTTCCCCCGCTTGCCAGAGGACGCCTTCATCCAGATGGGCGACTTCGTAGGCACCGCGCTCAAGCATTGCCAGCGCCGCGGAGTCGGGCGGGCGATAATCGTGGGAATGATTGGCAAGCTATCGAAGATGGCGGACGGACGGATGCAGACCCACGCGGCCGGCTCCGAAGTCAACATGGAGCTGCTCGCGAACCTCGCCTCGCGGCTCGGCGCGAACGACGCCCTGTGCGCGGAAATTCGCGCCGCGTCCACCGCGCGCCGCGTGCTCGAGCTGTGCTCGGTTGAAAAGCTCGCGCTAGCCCCGCTCGTCTGCCGTCGCGTGGCCGAGAACGGAGCCCGTTACGCTGGCGGAGATCTGGAAGTTCAGGCCTGGATGGTGGACTTCGACGGCCGGCCGCTCGGCCATTATCCGCCGGGCGTGGTCGGATTGGAGCAAGCGACATGAGCGATATGCGTCAGATGACGGCGCTGGGCCGCAGTATCGAGGATGGCAGTTTCGCCATCATCGACCGCGAGGCCGGCCGGCACGAATTCGATCCCGCGCAATGGCAGATTGTCCGCCGGGTCATCCACGCAACCGCGGATTTCGAGTTCAAGGAATTGATGCGTTTCCATCCCGAGGCCGTCGGCGCGGGAATGGCCGCGTTGCGCCGCGGCGTCCCGATCGTGGTTGATGTCAAGATGATCACCGCCGGTCTCAACGAGGAGCGGTTGAAGTTTTACGGGTGCTCGACGCATTGCTTTATCTCCGACGACGACGTGATCGCGGCGGCGAAAGCCAATAACAGCACCCGCGCGATCGAGGCGATGCGAAAGGCCTGGCGTCGAGGGCTTCTCGATGGCGCGATCGTCGCCGTCGGCAACGCGCCCACAGCGCTGCTCGAGACCGTTCGGCTGATCGAGAACGAAGGAGTCCGCCCGGCGCTGGTAATCGGGGTGCCTGTCGGCTTCGTCTCGGCGGCCGAATCCAAGGAGGCGGCGCTCGGCCTTGGCGTTCCGTATGTCGTCGCGCGCGGACGCAAGGGCGGCAGTGCGATTGCGGTCGCGGTAATCCACGCTCTTCTCTTTCTTGCGCGGGAGACCGAGCCATGAAGCTGCGGCCGGTCGCGATCGTGGGAATCGGCGACGACGGGTGCGCGGGGCTTTCGAGCCGCGCGATCGGCGCGGTGTCCGCGGCGGGTGTGCTTGCGGGCGGCGAACGGCATCTCGCATTCTTTCCCGAATTCAAAGGTGAAAGGATCGTTTTCAAGAACGGTTTGGCGTCCGCGCTCGAGCGCGTCGCGCAAGCCGCCAACGAGAACAACGTCTGCATCCTGGCCTCCGGAGATCCGATGTTCTTCGGCGTCGGCGCGGCGGTGATAAAGCGGCTCGGCGCGGAGCATGTGGAGGTTTTGCCCCATCCAAGCGCGATGCAGTGGGCATTCGCTCGCGCCGGGATGAAATGGGACGACGCGGTCTTCATCTCCCTGCACGGGCGAAGCCCGGAAGGCTTCCTTACGCGGCTGCGAACCTGCGCCAAGGCCTGCGTTTTCACCGATCCGGACAACACGCCGCAACGACTTGGGGCCACGATGCTTGAGCACGGCGAGGTCGGATGGCGGGCCTGGGTCTGCGAAAATCTGGCCGGACCTGACGAAAGAGTCAGGATGTTCTCAGTTGCCGAGCTGGCGGGCTGCGCGGATATCGGGCCGCTCAATGTCCTGCTCCTTGTGCGCGAAGAAGAGCAGGCCTGGAGGGCGCCCCCGGCCATTCCGTTCATCCATGAGGATGACTTCGCCAAGCGCGTGCCGAAAAAAGGATTGATCACCAAGCGCGAAGTAAGGCTGTTGTCGCTGGCCGCACTGCGGATCCGGCGCGACAGCGTGGTCTGGGATATCGGCGCCGGTTCGGGTTCGGTGTCGATAGAGGCCGCGATGCTTGCGCCACACGGACGTGTCTACGCGATCGAGACGGACCCTGAAGGCGTCGAGATCTGCCGCGAGAACCTGCGTGCCCACGCAATCGATAATGTCCGGATTGTCGCCGGGCGCGCTCCGGAGGCTCTCGCCGGACTCGAAGCGCCCGACGCCGTGTTCGTCGGCGGAAGCAAGGGAAGCATGGAAGAGATCGTTGAAGCCGCAATGGAGCGCTTGCGCCCTGGCGGGAGGCTGGTGGCGAACGCAATAACCCTGGAAAATTCAGGGGAGATCTATGCCGCCTTGCGCAAGCGCGGGCTCGTTCCCGAGGTGACCCTGCTGCAGGTTTCGCGCGCGCAGCCGCTTGCCCGTTATCTACGCTTCGAGGCGCTCAATCCCATCCAGATCTTCGCTGCTGAAAAACCGTCAACCGGAGGCGGCTCGCTATGAGATATGGAACGCTGTACGGCGTCGGTGTCGGCCCCGGTGCGCCCGACCTGCTGACGCTGCGCGCTGTGGAAACGCTCAAGCGCGCCGACGTCATCGCCCTGCCGCGCGGCTCGGATTACGGCGCGTCGATGGCGTGGCAGATAATCGAACCGGTTATCGGCAAAAGAAGCGACCAGGAGCGGCTTTACCTGACCTTCCCGATGAGCAAGGAACCCGCGCGTTTGCGCCAGGCGTGGGACGTTGCCTTTGCCAAAATCGGTGAACGGCTTGAAAACGGCCTGTCGGTTGCGTTCGCCACCGAGGGCGACCCCTCGCTGTACAGCACGTTCGGATATCTGCTCGGCGAGGCGCCGCGCCGATGGCCGGGGATTCGCGTCGAAGTGGTTCCCGGCGTGTCATCGATCGCCGCCGTACCCGCTGTGCTCGGCGCGCCGCTCGCCGACGGACTGGAGCGAATCGCAATTATTCCGGCGAACTACGGCGTCGAGGATCTGGTCGCCATCCTGAACAGGTTCGACACCACGATTCTGATGAAGATCGGCTCAGAGATGCCGAAGGTGGTCGAAGCGCTCGAGCGTACGGGGCTGCTTCACAAGGCGGTGTACGTGGCGAAGGCCACGATGCCGGAGCAGAAAATCGCGACCGACCTGCGCGAGGTCGGCGCCGAACGCGGCGATTGCTTCGCGATGGTGGTGGTCGCGCGCCGCGAGCGCAGCGGCGTGCTCGCGGGCGAGGTCTCGCCGAACGCCGTATTGGCGCAGCAGTAGTGCGATGACGGTGCCGCGCAAGCCTTTTGCAATCTATGCCATCACGCGCCACGGGCTGGAGATCGCCGTTCGGCTGGCGCGGTCCTTCGCCGACGCCGACATCCACGTCTCCGAGAAGCTGCTGTCGGCGGCGCGCCAAGAGCCGCGGCTGGGCAATGTTCTGGCGCTGAGACTGCCGATGGGACCGGCGCTCGCCGAAACATTTCCCGCCTACGACTGCCACATATTCATCGTCAGCATAGGCGCGGTGGTGAGGATGCTCGCGCCGCTGATACGCGACAAGAAGACGGACCCGGCCGTGGTATGCGTGGACGACGCCGCGCGCTTCGCGGTCTGCGTCCTTTCCGGCCATGTTGGGCGCGGAAATGTTTTCACCGAGCGGGTCGCCGCCGCGCTCGGAGCGCAGGCCGTCGTCACGACCGCCTCCGACGCGATCGGAACGCTGACGGTGGACATACTCGGACGGGAATTCGGCTGGACGCTTGACGATCCCGATCGCAACGTGACCCGTGGATGCGCCGCCGTGGTCAACGCCGCGCCGGTTATGTTCGTGCAGGAGACCGGAGAGCCGGACTGGTGGCCGTTGGAGCGGCCGCTGCCGCCCGGGGTGCTCTACACCACGACACTGGAAGGCGTCGATCCCCGCGCGTTCGAAATTCTCCTAGTCGCGTCCGACCGCGATTTTCGCGAGACCTATCCGGAGCACTGGAAAAACGCCGTGATCTATCGCACCAGGAGCCTGGTGGTCGGAATCGGCTGCGACAAAAATACTCCGCCGGAACTGGTGGAGAGAGGGGTGGCCAAGGCGTTCGAAGACAATCGTCTCTCGCTCAAATCGGTAAGGGCGCTCGCCACGATCGACAAAAAGCGCGAGGAGCCGGCGATTGTGGCGCTAGCTGAACGCCACGGATGGCCGCTCGAGACCCATTCGGCCGAGGAACTCGACGCGGTTCATGGGATCGAGAATCCTTCCGAAACCGTCAGGCGTTACGTCGGCACGCGGGGCGTGGCCGAGCCTGCGGCGCTGCTCGGGGCCGGCGCTGAACGGCTGCTCGTTCCCAAGCAAGTCTACACCGAGCCCGGAGCCGGGCGCTCGATGACCCTCGCGATCGCGCGCATACCGTTCGCAAAGCGAACAACGGAGGTTGGCGATGCCTGAAGCGAAGGGCATTCTGTATATCGTCGGAATCGGGCCGGGGGCGCATGATCACGCGACCCCCGCCGCCACCCGCGCAATCGCCGACGCCGAGCTGATTGTCGGTTACACCACGTACATCAAGCTCGTCGCCGATCTTATTCGCGGCAAGGAGATCGTCCGGACCGGAATGACCGAGGAAATCGGCAGGGCGCGGGCGGCGGTCGAACGGGCCCGGGCAGGCGCCAAGGTAGCCCTGATCTCATCGGGCGACGCCGGCGTTTATGGGATGGCGGGCCTGGTGTTTCAGGTGCTGCGTGACATCGGATGGAAGCGAGGCGATTCGCCCGAACTGCGGATCATACCGGGAATCACCGCGCTCAGCTCGTGCGCCTCGCTGATGGGCGCGCCGCTGGTTCACGACTTCTGCGCCATCTCGCTGTCGGATTTGCTGACGCCATGGCCCGCAATCGCCCGTCGAATCGAAGCCGCCGCGGCCGCCGATTTCGTGATTGGACTTTACAATCCGGCGAGCGGCCGGCGCACGCGCCAGATCGTCGAAGCGCATTCAATCATCAGCGGATATCGCGAGCCGACGACGCCGGTTGCGCTGGTAAAGAGCGCGTATCGGAAACTTCAGCGAGCCGTGCTTACCGACCTCGGCCATTTCCTTGACTATGAAATCGGGATGCTTACCACGGTAATCGTGGGTTCCAGCAACACTTTTGTGTTCGAAGGTTACATGGTTACCCCGCGCGGCTATTCGAACAAATACACCGCGGATGGAGAGCCACTGCCGGGCCAGCGTCCGGGCCGTTCCCTGATCCTGCCGCCGCCCGATCGTCCGGAGGTTGAATGATGGCCCGGGTTGGACGATTGGCCGGCGCGATTCTCGCCGAGACCGGCGGCAAATTCTTTCTGATCGGGAACACCAAGGAGCCGTGCGATTTCGAAGCAGCCGGCTTCGATCCGCCCGCTACGGTCGACGCGCTCAAGCGTCCTTATATTGCGCTGACGGCGCGGCGGCCGCTCGATATATCCCCGCCGTGCCTGAGCCTCGCTCTGGAGGGCGAGTCACTGGCCGCGACGCTTGCCGAGCGGCTTCTGATCGCGCGCAATGGTTCGGTCAGCGAGCGGCTGTGGCGCCTCGTGATGGACCCGGGCGGACAGGAGGAAGCTCCCCTGGACCGTCCGGTGGACGCGCGCTGGCTCGGTGAAATTCCCGCGCCCATCTGGAACATCGTGCGGGACACGGTGCTGCGCTGTCTGTAGGAAGGAAGAACGATGAAGGTTTACATCATCGGCGCCGGTCCGGGAGATCCCAGGCTGCTGACGCTGCGCGCGGCCGAGCTGATCGCCTCCTGCCCGGTGGTGCTCTTCACGGGCTCGCTGGTCCCGCGCGAGGTTGTCGCGATGGCGCGGGCGGACGCCAGGGTGCTCGACTCTTCCGCGATGACGCTCGATGAAATCGTCGAAGTGATCGCAAACGCGCGCGACGCCGGCCAGGACGTGGCCCGGGTTCACACTGGCGACCCGCTGCTCTTCGGCTCGACCGCGGAGCAGATGCGGCGGATGGAGCGGCTCGGGATTGAATACGAAGTCGTGCCCGGTGTGTCCTCCTTCAGCGCGGCGGCCGCGGCGCTCGGCCGCGAACTGACGCTGCCGGAACTCAGCCAGACCGTGATTCTGACGCGGGCCGAGGGGCGAACGCCGATGCCCGAGGGCGAGAAGCTCAGAGAACTTGCGCGCCATCACGCCACCATCGTCCTTTTCCTCAGCATCACGCTGCTGCGCGAGGTCTGCGATTCGCTGATTCCCGAGTACGGCGCCGACTGTCCGGCCGCCGTGGTTCACAAGGCCACCTGCCCGGAGCAAAAGATCGTGCGTGGAACGCTTGGAGACATCCTGCCCCGGGTCAAGGAGGCGGGGATCAAGAGCCAGTCGATAATAATCGTGGGCCGCACGCTTACCGCGGACGACTTTGCCGATTCGCGCCTGTACGCTGCCGACTTCAGCCATCGTTTCCGCAAAGCGAAGGTCAAGGCGGGTTAGGGTCAATGTCCGCGCGGGGCATCGTGTATCTCGTCGGGGCGGGTCCGGGCGATCCGGGTCTACTCACCCTTCGTGCGCTTGAATTGATTCGCTCGGCCGAAGTTATCGCCCACGACGAACTGATATCACCCGAGATACTCGCGCTCGTTCCGCGCCGCGCGGAACTGCTCGCGGTCGGTCGCCGCCACGGACGCGGAAAGATCGATTATCGTGTTCATCCCATGGTGCTCGAACGCGCGCGGGCTGGGCGCGTGGTGGTGCGGTTGAAATCCGGCGATCCCTTGATCTTCGGTCGCGGCGCGGAAGAAGCCGAGGAACTGGCGGAAGCCGGAATTCCTTTTGAAATCGTGCCGGGCGTCTCGGCGGCCTTGGGCGCGGCGGCCTATGCCGGCATCCCTCTGACTCACCGCCGCCATGCGTCGCGAGTGACTTTGCTCACCGGCCATCGGGCGGAAGCAAATGGCGAGGGCTCGCGCGAGACCGTGGTCCTTTACATGGCCGCCCATCGGCTGAAGGAAAACCTCGACCGCCTGATCACCGACGGTTGCGACCCGTCAACCCCCGCGGCATTTATTGCGGCGGCCACCACTCCGGAACAGCTTGTGATTTCGGGAACGGTGGCAAACCTCGCGGACAAAGTCGGGCCCGAACGCCGGTCAGCTCCCGCCCTGGTCGTCGTGGGCAGCGTGGTGGCGCTGCGCGATCGGATCCTGTGGCTGGAAAAGATGCCGCTGAGGGGGCGGCGCGTGCTCGTGGCGATGGCGCGTCCGGGAGCGTCGAAGATCGCCGCGCGGCTCCGCGCCTTGGGCGCCCAGGTAGTCGAAAGTCCCGGACCTTCGGCCAACGAGCCCGGTGACGGCGCGCCGCCCGGCTCCGCATCCGCGCAAGGAGCCCGCGCCCGCGAGGACCGGAGCGAGAACGGCGCGTGCGAACGGGAACTTCCGGAATTGATCGTGCTTTCCAATTCAAGCGCGGCGCGCCGGCTGCTCGGCGGGAAAGACGGGAAGTCGCTGGCCGCCGTTCCGATGCTTGCGGTGGGCCCCGCAACTGAAGCGGCCGCGCGGCTTCATGGAGCGCTGAACGTGATGTGTTTGCGGGCTGACAGTATTGAATCAGCGGTTTCCAGCACGCTGCGGGCCTTTCGCAAGCTCGACGCTTTCGCTCCCGAACCGAGGGAGCGCGCAAAGGAGATACTCAGGTGGCTGACATAAACGCGTTTTCACCCGAGTGGCGCCGGGGGGTGTACGAGGCAATCGCGCGCCGGCGTGACATTCGATCGTTCAAGCCCGATCCGCTCCCCGCGGCCGTGCTGGCGCGAATTCTCTCGGCGGCTCACCATGCGGGTTCGGTCGGTTTCTCGCAGCCGTGGAATTTCATCGTTGTCGATGACCTGGAAATCCGCCGCAAAATCCACGATCACGTCGACGCCGAAAGGCTGCGTGCCGCGCAAGGTTTCGAAGGAGAACGCCGGGCGCGGTACCTGTCGTTCAAACTCGAGGGCATTCTCGACGCGCCGATCAACATCTGCGTGACGTGTGACCGAAAACGTTTCGGGCCCGCCATTATCGGCCGCAACACGATTTACGACGCGGACATCTACAGCACCTGCGTGGCGATTCAAAACCTGTGGCTGGCGGCGCGCGCCGAAGGGGTTGGCGTCGGCTGGGTGAGCATTTTGAAGCCCGAGGTGCTAGCGCAAATCCTCGGAATTCCCGACCATGTGGTCGTGGTCGGATATATGTGCGTCGGCTATCCGGTCGAGTTTGCGAGCCGGCCTCTGCTGGAAGCGGCGGGCTGGTTGCCGAGGCTTCCGCTATCCGAACTGGTGTTCGGCAACCGTTGGAACGGAGCCCCGAACGCGGAACTGGCAAGCGCGCTTGAAGACCTGGACGAAGCCGCGAACGGCAAGGACTCAAAAGACCTGGCGAGTTAGTCAATGCGGCCTGAGACCGGAATACCGCGGCTCGTCGTCGCGGGCGCGTCGAGCGGCGTCGGCAAGACCACTTTTACGGTGGGGCTCGTGCGCGCGCTTCGCTCGCGTGGCTTGAAGGTTGCGGTATTCAAATGCGGCCCGGACTACCTGGATCCCACCTATCACGCACGCGCCGCCGGTGTGCCCTCGCACAACCTCGACGGCTGGATGATGGGTCGCGACGCGGTCATCGCCACTTTCGCGCGGGCTTCGGTCGGCGCCGATATCGCAATCATCGAAGGCGTCATGGGCCTGTTTGACGGCGCGTCGGCCACCGACCAGAGCGGATCGACTGCGGAAATCGCGAAATGGCTCGATGCACCGGTGTTGCTGGTCGTGGACGCATCGGGCATGGCGCGCTCGATCGCCGCCGTCGGCCGCGGGTTTGCCGAGTTCGACCCCGAATTGCATGTTGCCGCGCTGATCTGCAACCGCCTTGGAAGCAAAGGACATCTGCAACTCCTGCGCGAAGCGTCGGCTCGTCCGCCGGTGATTGGAGGGCTGCCCAATGAGGTGTCGGCGGGCTTTCCGGAGCGGCACTTGGGCCTGCGGACCGCCGATGAGCACGCCATTGACGACGCGCTGTTCCAGCGATGGGGCGAGCTTGTCGGGCAATGGTGCGATCTCGACGGAATAATCTCGTTCGCGGCAAAAGCCGGCCCCCTGCGAACCGACGCCCCCGTGGCGCCTTTAAGCCTGCGCGAGAGCAAATGCGCCATCGGCGTCGCCCACGATGAAGCCTTCCACTTTTACTACGAGGACAATCTTGCGCGGCTTGAGAATGCGGGGGCGCGACTGATTCGATTCTCTCCGCTACGCGACGCTCGATTACCCGCCGTCGACGGTCTCTATCTGGGCGGAGGCTATCCCGAGGCGCATGCGGCCGAGCTTGAACGCAACGCCGCGATGAGACGGCAAATCGCCGAGTTTGCCGCCCGAGGTGGCGTAGTCTACGCCGAGTGCGGTGGATTGATGTACCTGTGCTCAGAACTCCAGACGCTGGACGGAATGAGGTACCGGATGTGCGGCGTCATACCGGCGCGGACCATCATGTGCGAACGTCTGCAGGCGCTCGGCTACGTTGAGGCGCGCACGCTTCACGACTCCATCTTCGGCCCCGCCGGGGCGGGTTTTCGCGGCCATCAATTCCGATATTCCAGGCTCGAATCAGTGCCGTCCGGTATAATGCCGGCTCTTGCAATTCGACGCCGGCGCGACGGAGCCGCTTTGGAAGAAGGTTTCAGCCTGAACAACGTCATAGCCTCCTATGTGCATGCACACTGGGCATCGAACCCAGCCATGGCGCAGGCGATGACGGAGGCGTGCGTTCGTGCCGGCGAAAAACCAACAGGTGAATCCGCCGCTCGCCCGCAAGCGGCTTTCAAAGAGGAGAAACAGTGAACGTCAGGTCAGCGGTTTCAGGCGTTGAGAACCTTCGGACCGGCGCGCAAACCCGCGCCGAGGCGCCGGCCTACCTGCTTGCCCTAGTCTAGGGCGCGCAAAGGTGATCCCTGTCAGGGTTCCCGATGGACGGACTTAGACGCAAGCAGGGCCTGATCCTGCTAAACACCGGCGAAGGCAAGGGCAAGACGACGGCCGCGCTCGGTGTCGCGTTCCGAGCGCTCGGCCACGGCATGCGGGTGGGCATGCTGCAGTTTATCAAGGGCAAATGGCGCACCGGCGAACGCAGGCTCGGCGAGCATACGCCAAATCTGACCTGGCTGACGATGGGCCGGGGTTTTACCTGGGAGAGCGAAGACCTCGCCAGGGATCGGGCTGCAGCGGCCGCTGCCTGGCAGACCGCGCGCCAATGGCTCAATGGCGACGACTTCGACATGGTCGTGCTGGACGAGATTACCTACGTGGTGAACTACGGCTTCGTCCCGGTTGAAGAAGTGGTCGCGGCCCTCAAATCGCGGCGCGAAGGACTCCACGTGATCCTGACGGGACGCGCCGCGCATCAGGAACTGGTGGCGCTCGCTGACCTAGTCACCGAAATGCGGGCCGTCAAACATCCCTACCGCGACGGCGTTCGCGCACAAAAAGGAATCGAGTTCTGAAGACGCAATCGATTGGATTGTCTGGACACGCGATGAACGCTGCTGCAAAGGCCAGAAGCCTGATGGTGATGGGGACCGCATCGGACGTGGGCAAGAGCGTGGTGGTCACGGGTCTTTGCAGGTTGTTTGCCCGCGCGGGAATACGAGTCGTTCCCTTCAAGTCGCAGAACATGTCCAACAACGCGGCAGTGTGTCCCGGCGGCGGTGAGATCGGGCGAGCGCAGGCGGTCCAGGCCGAAGCTTGCGGCCTTGAGCCGACCGTGGACATGAATCCCGTTCTCCTGAAACCCGAAAGCGAACGCGGATGCCAGGTCGTGATCCGCGGACGTCCGCAATTCCACATGACAACTCATGACCACGCCAATTACCGGGAACGAGCGTGGCCGGAGATCGTGAAGAGTTACGCGCGCCTTGCCTCTGATTTCGAATTAATCGTCATCGAGGGTGCCGGCGGCGCAGCCGAAGTTAATTTGCGCGAACGCGACGTCGTCAACTGGCGCGTGGCGGAACTGGCGGATGCTCCGGTGCTTATCGTCACCGACATCGATAAAGGTGGCGCGCTGGCCGCGCTAGTGGGTACCGTCGAACTTCTAACGCCTTGCGAGCGCGAGCGCGTGAAGGGCCTGCTGATCAACAAGTTTCGCGGTGATCCCAAACTGCTGGCGGACGGCTTGCGGATCATCGAACAAAAAACCGGCATTAAAGTCCTCGGTGTCTTGCCCTACGCGAACGGTCTTGACATCCCGGCGGAAGACAGCGCAAGCCTGCGCGCAAGCAATACAGCTGGCGCCACGCGCCCTATCAAGATCGGAGTCGTCTGTCTTCCCCGAATCGCGAATTACACCGATTTCGAGGCGCTTGCGCGCGAGCCCGACGTTGACTTGCGGTATCTTGAAAACCCACGGCACGCCGGCGGATTTGACGTCCTGTGTCTGCCCGGCAGCAAGAGCACGATCGCCGATCTGGCCTGGCTGCGCGACTCGGGTTGGGAGCGGCGCATCCTCGACCACTACCGCGAGGGCGGACATGTCCTGGGAGTATGCGCCGGCTACCAGATGTTAGGGCGCCGCGTCGCCGACCCGGATCACGTTGAAAGTTCGCGTTCCGAGACTCCCGGCCTGGGTTTGCTCGACATCGAGACGGTTTTCGACAGCGAGAAGATTACCGCCCTCGTGCGGGCAATGGATCTTTCCTACGGCAATGAAATTTCCGGCTACGAGATTCATAGCGGCCGAATCCACCGGCGCGCCGCCGCCGCCGCGTTTCGGGTTCAGGAACGAGACGGTCGAACCGCGGACGAGCCCGAGGGGAGTGTTTCCGGCGACGGGCGCGTGCTCGGCACCTCGATTCATGGCCTGTTTGACGAACCGGGATTTCGCCGCGATTATCTCGCGCGCGTCGGCCGGACAAAAGGCCGTGCGCCTCTGAACGCCGCCGTTGCCGATAGTGCCAGGACGATGCGACTGCGCGCATACGACCGTTTTGCGGACCTTCTGGCAGCCGAAATGAACCTGCCGGCGGTCGCCGCTTTGGCGGGGATCGACTCCATCGAGTCATTTTCGCGGCATGCAAAGGACAAGGCCCGCCCGTGAGCTACGCCTTCCATCTGCCGAGTCGGTTAATCATCGCGGCCACGATTCTCGACCTTGCGTGCGGCGATCCTGACTGGCTTCCTCACCCAGTCAGGCTTATCGGCCATGCTGTGTCGTACGGCGAGCGGCTTCTGCGCCGCGGCGCTCCACGCCAGGATCTTGTCGGCGGAGCTTTGCTTGTCATCGCCGTTGTGACGTTGTCGGGCGCGGCCGTCTGGGCCGTCGTGGGGACTCTGCAGGCGATAGCCTCGACCGCGGGCGCGATTGCCGCAACACTGATCGCGTGGACCGCCTTGGCTGCGCGCGGCCTGAACGACGCCGCGCGGACTGTTGAGCGACATCTACTTGAGTCCGACGAGGCTTCGGCGCGCCGCGCAATACCTGCCCTGGTAGGTCGCGACGCCGAGGCGCTGGACCGCGAAGGACTCATCCGGGCGGCCATCGAATCGGTTGCCGAAAATGCGAGCGACGGCATTATCGCGCCGTTGTTTTTCCTCTCCGTGGCTGGTCCGGTGGGAGCAATCGTCTACAAGGCGGTTAACACGCTCGACTCGATGGTCGGCTACAAGGACTCGCGCCACCTGTATTTTGGCAGATGCGCCGCGCGGCTCGACGATGTCGCGAATCTTATTCCCGCTCGCTTGACGGCCGCATTCATTGCGCTCAGCGCCGCAGTGCTGACCGGGCGTGGCCTCCAGAGTATGCGCACGCTGCTCGTCGACGCTCGCAAGCACGAGAGCCCCAATGCCGGCTATCCGGAAGCCGCCATGGCGGGTGCGCTCGGAGTAGAACTGGGAGGGCAAGCGTCTTACGGCGGAGAACTGGAGTTTCGGCCGTCGATGGGTTGCCAGGATGCGCCGCTGGACGTCGCGGCCCTTCGGACGGCGCGAAGCCTGATGTGGGGCGCGACCGTGCTGATGCTTGTCGCCCTGCTCCTGGCGCGCGCGATGCTCGCGTGGGCGTGGGGCGGTTGAAATGAACGGCTCAGCGGCGCCAATTCCGATCGATCGTACCCACGGCGGCAATCCCCCGGAAAATTGCGTTGATTTCAGCACGAGTCTTAATCCGCTCGGACCCCCGGTCGAGGCGTTGCGCGCGTACCACGACGCTGTTGGCCGCATCTCGCGGTACCCGTCCCCCTACCCGCATCGCCTCGAAGACCGCATCGCGGCCTGGCTCGGCGTGGAGCCGGCGATGGTGATCGCGGCCAACGGCAGCACGCAGCTTCTTTACCTGGCGGCACGGGTGCTCCGGTTACGCTCGCCGTTCGTGGTCATTCCCACGTTTAGCGAGATGGCCAATGCCCTGCGCGCCGCCGGGACGGCGCCGTTTGCAATTCCGCTCAGCTCGGAAGAGCGGTTCCGATTGGACTTCGCAAAACTGCGCGACACGCTTGAGGCGGGAGCCGACGGCGTGTTCCTCGGCAGGCCGAACAGCCCGACGGGAACCCTGCCCGGGTTAGAAGAAACGGCCGCTATAGCGCGGGAATGCGCGCGACGAGACGCCTGGTGCGTGATTGACGAGGCGTTCATCGAGTTTGCCGACGATCCGCGTTCGGTTTGCTCGCTCATCGGCTCGAATCCGAAGCTGCTGGTGCTTCGCTCATTGACGAAGATCTTCGCGATTCCGGGCTTGCGCCTGGGATACCTGCTCGGGCCGCGGGACGTGGCGCGCAAGCTGCGCGAGGCAATCGAACCATGGTCGGTCAACGCGGTGGCCGAGCACGTTGCCCTCGCCTGTCTGGAGGTCGCCGAGCCTTTTATTGCCCAGACGCGCGCTTTCATCGCCGAGGAGCGCGGGATACTCGAGCGCGGATTATCTTGCGGCCCGGGCGTGAAACTGTTCCCCTCGACGGCGAATTTCCTGATGTTTTCAGTCGCTCATGAAAAGGTCCCGGGCGAATTCGGCTGTTACCTGCGAAGCCGAGGAATCGCGATTCGAGACCTTGGCGCACTGCCCGGATGCGGTCCCGGCTTTTACCGTATCGGTGTACGTTCGCGCCTCGACAACGCGCTCTTGATAAAAGCCGCCGCAAGTTATTTTGGAGACAGAGCTGATGGATCTGCTTGAAGAAACGCTTGCCGCAATCGGTCCGGTTGATACGAGTGCGGCAGCACAAGCCACGGCGCGGCTCGATGCGCTTACCAAGCCGCAGGGCAGCCTCGGAGAGCTGGAAGATATCGTTCGCCGCTACGCGGCGATTCGGCGCGACCCGACTGCGCGATTCGGCGGCGGGGCGTTGACCGTGTTTGTTGCCGATCACGGCGTTGCGGAGGAAGGAGTCAGCGCCTATCCCCAGGCGGTTACGGCCGAGATGCTTCGCAACATCGCCAGCGGCGGCGCGGCCATAAGCGTGCTTGCGCGCCATTTCGGCTATCAACTGCGGATCATTGACGTCGGCGTCGCGCTCGATACGAGGTCTCAGGCGCTACCCGGCGTGACCTACCGCAGAATCGGCGCGGGAACCCGCAATCTGGCGCGCGAGCCGGCGATGTCGCGCGAGCAGACGCGTGCGGCGCTTGAAGCGGGAATTGAAACCGCGCACGCGGCGATCGACGACGGCGCGACACTCATCGGCATCGGCGAGATGGGGATCGGGAACAGTACGCCGGCGGCGGCCCTGCTCGCCGCGTTCACCGGGCTTAAATCCGAGGAACTGGCCGGCCGCGGCACCGGCCTCGACGACTCGGGGATGCGGCGCAAGGTTGCCGTCATCGAGCGCGCGCTATCGCTCCACGGCGCAGTTCTCTCCGACCCCTTGGCGGCACTTGGCGCCTTGGGCGGGTTTGAGATCGCGGCGATGGCCGGGGTATGTCTTGCGGGGGCAGCCAAAGGCGTTCCCGTCGTTGTTGACGGCTTTATTGCGACGGCCGCGGCAGCGGCGGCGGAGCGGCTGAGCCCCGGGCTGTTCGCGCATATGTTTTTTGCCCATTGCTCGGCGGAAGGAGGACACGGGCTTGCGCTTGAGCGCCTCCGGGCGCGGCCGCTCTTGAAACTGGGCATGCGCCTGGGCGAGGGCAGTGGCGCCGCGCTCGCGATGGGAATGATCGAATCCGCGCTCACCCTTTATCGCGAGATGGCCACGTTCGGCAGCGCCGGTGTTTCCGGAAAAATTCAATGAGTGACACCAGCCAGGAGCCGACGAACGCTCGGGCTGATACCGTGACCACGGCTTCCGGAGCCAACCCCTGGTCAACCGTGTCGTCGCCGCGGGCGCCATCGCTCGGCATCCCAACCCTGGCCGAACTGCGGCTTGCCGCCGGTTTCCTCACGATCCTGCCAGTCATGCCCCAAAGCTCCGCCGAACTCGACGCGGTCGCGCGATCATTCGGATGGTTTCCGCTCGTTGGCTTTGTTGTCGGAGGGGTGTTGGCGGTTGAGAATGCCGGTCTGTCCGCGGTCTTCGGCACCCTGCTCGCATCGGCAATGACCATAGCCACTTTGTGCGTGCTCAGCGGCGCGATGCATCTGGACGCTATCGCTGACACGGCGGACGCGATCGGTGCCGGAACTGACCGAGGGCGCGCGCTCGAGATAATGCGTGACAGCCGGGTCGGAAGCTTTGCCACAACCGCGATCGTTTTTCTTCTGCTGCTGGAGACGCTGGCGCTGGCAAGGGCCGACCGGAGCGGAGTCGGCCGAGCGATGACGGCTCTGTGGTTGGCGCCGGGGCTCGCGCGTTGGGCGATGGTGGCGGTGAGCTGGCGCATGGAGTATCTGCGGGTCGAAGGCGCGGGCGCGGCTCTGGTGCGCGCCAGCGGCGCGCGTAACCTTACGCTGGGCACCGTCATCGTGGCTCTCGCCGTCCTTCCGGTGCTTTCGCTGCGCACGCTCGCCGCTTGTGCGGTTGCCGCGATATTGGCCGTGGCACTGCGCGCGGGCTACCGGCGATGGCTTGGCGGAGTGACCGGCGACCTTATAGGTGCGGCAGGCCAGATAGTCGAGCTCGCCGTGCTGCTCGCGATGGCGGTCCGGTAGTTGCGGGGCCGCAACCTTACTTCACCCGCATCGGACAACCCGCGACCATCAGAATTACGCGCTCCGCGGCCCGGGCCAGCGTCTGATTGGTCCACCCCAACAGGTCGGCGAAGCGACGCGCCGCGGCGTTTTCGGGCACGATTCCCGAACCCACTTCGCCGCTCACGAGCAGACTTTCGAAGCGCATCGCGGTCAGCATCTCGGCGAGCGCTCGTCCTTCGGCCAGCACAGCTTCATCGCCACGGCCCGCCATCATCAGGTTCGAGAGCCAGAGCGTGATGCAATCTATGACCACGACGTCCGCGCGGCCGTCGAGCCTGGCAAGCGCCTTCGAGAGCGCGACGGGTTCCTCGACCGTCTCGAAGTTGGACGGCCGTGCCCCGCGATGACGCGCGATGCGTTCGCGCATCTCATCGTCAAGAGCCTCGGCGGTCGCCACCAGGAACCGACGCAGCGATGGAGGCCCTTTGCCGGCCAGCCCCAGTGCGAATGCACTTTTTCCACTTCGCACGCCGCCAGTGATTAAAGTGATGCTTCCCATGGTTATGCTGACGAGATTGATACGAGACGGATTGGCGCTCGCAAGCCATACCTTATAACGGCCCGGATTTCCCGAGCACAAGGGGGTCTTTCGTGCGATTCCTTCAGTGTTGCGCCGCGGATTCAGTTCGCGCATGAAAGCGGGCGGCTTCATCTGGCCGAGGCAAGGCAAAAGCCGAGCTCCTCGGGCAGTCGATTGGATTCCGTGCGGGGAACGCCCGGATACAACGCTCGGTCAATCGAGCGATTTGCGAAAGCGCAATACGCCGAGCATGAGTTGCAGCGCGGTGAGGCATGCCAGCGCCATCATTTGCCCCCACAGCACGTCAAGTCCCACGCCCTTCAGGAAAGTGCCGCGCAGGATCACGAGGAAATATCGCAGCGGGTCGAGATACGTGATCCACTGCATCGCTTTCGGCATGCTCGTGATCGGAAACGCGAAGCCGGACAAGGTGAACGCCGGGTTGAGAAAGAAAAACGCCGAAGCAAAAGCCTGTTGCTGAGTCGAGCATAGCGTCGAGATGAGCAGCCCGATGCTCAGTGTGTTGAGCAGGAACAGCACCGTACCCAATAACAACACGAGCGGATTGCCCCGAAACGGCACCCTGAACCAGAGCGTACCCACCACGGCGACCAGGATGACGTCGGCAAGACCGACGATAAAGAACGGCACCGTCTTGCCGAGGATCAGCTCGACCGGCCGTATCGGCGTGACCATGACCTGTTCCAGCGTACCGATCTCGCGCTCGCGCACGATCGCGAAGGCCGTCAGGTTCACCACCATGATCAGCGTGATACTGCCGATCACGCCCGGGACGAAGAACCACTGGCTGTTAAGGTCGGGGTTGTACCAGGGCCGTTGCTCGAGGTCGACTTGCGGCGCCATCGTCGCCATCGCCGGGCTGAGCCGCTCCAGACGATCGCGGGCGTAATTCTGCGCGAAAGTCGCCGCTATCTGATTGACGTAGCCCAGCGCGATCAGTGCAGTGTTGGAGTCCGTGCCGTCGATAATCACCTGCAGATGCGCGGTCTGTCCCTTGCGCAGCAGCTCCGCGAAACCCGGCTCGATCTTGAGCGCCATCGGGATGTCGCTTCGGCCGATAGTGCGGGGGATGTCGCGGTCGTCGCGCAGGATTCGCTCCACGGTGAAGCGCCCGGTG
>JAKAVC010000103.1 GCA_021817345.1 Deltaproteobacteria bacterium
CCCCTGCGGGATTCGAACCCACGACCCCAGGATTAGGAATCCTGTGCTCTATCCATCTGAGCTAAGGGGGCGCGCCAATGAAATCAGAGACTTTTGGCGCCGATAATCTCAACCGCGAGGCCCTGATACCCAAACCGACGGCCACAGCGCCGAACGCACGGTGATCTGCTGGCGAACAGGCGCATCGAGCATCTCCACCGCATCCCGCATCAACTCCGGCACGACATGGCTGTAGACGTTCATCGTGGGATTTATATCACTGTGCCCGACAATCTCCATCGCCGTCCGCGGAGGGACGCTCCGTCAGCAATGATATAGCGAAATGCCGTGAGTCGCGAAGCCTCGCCACGTGCAGCAGTTGGACTTTCCTTAATAATGTTCCCGAAAGACCGTGTCCAGCTTGCGCGGCTCGATTGGGCACCCTTTCGAGTCGCAAAAACCAGAGCCATGTTTTGTCATCCTTAGTCGGCGAGAAGACGCGCGCGGTTCAGCGCCGCCACCCCGAGCTCGATCCGATTCCGTGCGAACAAAGCCCAGCCGGATCATCGGAGCACCCTGCGGCCCTCGCTGATGCCGCGCGACCGAAAAGCGCGAGGAACGCGGAGACCACGGCAAGCGCCGACAAGCCCGCCGCAGCGCACGGAAGTCGTTCACCCTAAGAACGCGAGAGCTCCGCGCGGTGGGCGCGGCGCCGCGGAGCGCCCGGCCCGCCGGGCGCCTTCATGCTCGTCGTTTCGCACGTCGAAAAAAAAATGAAAGAGGGAAATGCGCAGGGCGCGTAAAACGGGGGCTTCGCGCCATAGTGCGCGAAGCCCCCTGAAGCGGATCGAATCCGCCTTTAAATATTCTCGACGATAGCCTTGCCGAACTCCGAGCACTTGAGCAGCTTCGCGCCCGTCATCAGGCGCTCGAAGTCATACGTCACGGTTTTGTTCGCGATCGTCCGTTCCAGCCCGCGGATTATCCCGTCGGCCACTTCCTGCCATCCCATATGCTCGAACATCAGCACGCCCGAAAGTATCACCGAGCCGGGATTGACCTTGTCCTGGTCCGCGTACTTGGGCGCGGTGCCGTGCGTCGCCTCGAAGATCGCGTGCCCGGTGATGTAATTGATATTCGCGCCGGGTGCGATTCCGATTCCGCCGACCTGCGCGGCGAGCGCGTCGGACAGGTAGTCGCCGTTAAGATTCATCGTGGCGATCACGTCGAAATCCTCGGGGCGCGTGAGCACCTGCTGGAGCGTGATATCCGCGATATTGTCCTTGACCAGCACCTGCCCCGCCGGTGGCTTGCCGCCGCAGTCGTCCCATCCGACCGCGCGGCCCTGGTATTCGCGCCGGGTCAGCTCATAGCCCCAGTCGCGGAAGGCGCCCTCGGTGAACTTCATGATGTTGCCCTTGTGGACCATCGTGACGCTCTTTCGCTTGTGCGCGATCGCGTAGTCGATAGCGGCGCGAATCAGGCGCTCGGAGCCCTCGCGCGAGACCGACTTGATGCCGATTCCCGATGTGTTCGGGAAGCGCATCTTGGTCACGCCCATCTCTTCCTGCAGAAACTTGACAATCTTGCGCGCCTCGGGCGACTCCGCGGGCCATTCGATTCCCGCGTAGATGTCCTCCGTGTTCTCGCGGAAGATCACCATGTCGACCTTCTCGGGATGCTTGACTGGGCTCGGAACGCCCTGGAAATAGCGCACCGGGCGAAGGCATACGTAAAGGTCGAGCATCTGGCGCAGCGCGACGTTGAGCGAGCGGATTCCGCCGCCGACCGGCGTGGTGAGCGGGCCCTTGATCCCGACCAGGTAATCGCGAAACGCCTCGACCGTGTCGTCCGGCAGCCAGGTGTTGAACTTGTTGTAGGCCTTCTCGCCCGCGAAGACCTCCATCCAGACGACCTTGCGCTTGCCGCCGTAGATTTTCCTTATCGCGTTGTCGAAGACGTATTGCGACGCGCGCCAGATGTCGCGGCCGGTTCCGTCGCCCTCGATGAAGGGAAGTATCGGATGGTCGGGAACCTTCAGCTTGCCGTCTGGGCCAAGGGTTATCTTTTCACCTTCGGTCGGAACCTGGATCGTCTTGTACGCCATCTCGTCTCGTCACCTGCTCTATGACAATCGGTGCGTCCGCCCGAAAGGCGCGCGGCGCGGCGCTCTTTCGGCTGTCGCGGGAAAAATTTTCCTCAATCATATAACCGGCTCGGTCTCCTGACACCAGAGGCGCGTCGCGACGCCAGCGGATGGCCCGCGCCGAAAGCCGCAGCCCTTGCAATCCCGAATCGGACGGATACGTTTATCTGGCCGACCGGCCGGCGTTATACTCGGCCCGACAAACGAGCGAGATTCTCGCGGAGCAATCGATGGACTTCAGCTACACGGCGGAACAGGAACAATTTCGCGAAGAGTTGCGCGGCTTTCTCGAGAAGACCTCGGCCGAGGTGTTCGGGGGCGGCGCCGAGGGCCTCGGGCAATCCACGGCGAGCCTGCTCGACGTGCGCGACGACGCGCGATGGCGCCAGCTTCTCACGTACCATCGGAAACTCTACGACGCCGGCTATATCGCGCTCCACTGGCCCAAGGAATGGGGCGGCGGCGGAGCAGGCCTGGTCGAACAGGCGATCTACCAGGACGAGGTGCTGCGGCTTGGGCTCCCGCTTTACGGCGCCAATCAGCTCGCGATCGACCGGATAGGGCCGACGATCATGCTGATGGGCACCGAGGCGCAAAAGAAGCGCTTCCTTAGGCCGATGCTGACGGGCGAGGAGATCTGGTGCCAGGGATATTCGGAGCCCAACGCAGGTTCCGATCTCGCGGGATTGCAGACCCGCGCGGTGCTCGAGGGCGATTCGTTCGTGGTCAACGGGCAGAAGGTGTGGACCAGCCTGGCGCATCGCTCTGACTGGCAGGTGCTGCTGGTGCGGACCGATCCCAACGCGCCCAAGCATAAGGGGATTTCCTACCTGCTCGTCGATATGAAGAGCCCGGGCATAACGGTGCGCCCTCTGGTCCAGATTACCGGCGAGGCGGGATTCAACGAGGTCTTCTACGACAACGTCAGAGTGCCGAAGGAAAACCTGGTCGGCGAATTGAACCAGGGATGGCAGGTCTCGATCGCAACGCTGATGTTCGAGCGGGTCTCGGGCGGCACGCGCCATCCGGTCGAGCGCACGATCAATGAGTTGGTCGCGCTGTCCAAAAAGATCGATTTCGACGGGATGCCCGCGCACAAGCATCCTTACGTCCGCCAGCGGCTTGCGCAGTTCGTCGCGGAATCGCGATGCCTCAGGCTCTCGCGCTACCGTTCGCTTACCTCGCAGCTTAAGGGCAAAGTTCCCGGACCGGAGAGTTCCTTCGGCAAGCTGTTCGCGACGGAGTTGAATCTTCGAGTCGCAATGTTCGCCGATGAGATGCTCGGCGCATACGGCGGCCTCGAGCGTGGCTCGGTGGGCGCGGTCGAGGGCGGCCGATGGGCGCAGCGCACGCTTGCCGCGCGCGGACTTACGATCGCCGCCGGGTCGAGCGAAATCCAGCACAACATCATCGGTGAGCGCGTGCTCAAACTACCCAAGGGCTAGCCGCCGCGCCGGGCGCGTGACTGGTGAGCGCAACTTCTTCAACGCCGAATTCGACCGCTGCAATTCGCTACACCGTGGTCGAATCGCCGCTCGGCCTGGTTCTGCTCGCCGCAAGCGACGCGGGAATTGCATGGTTTGGACTTGGCGACTCGGAGCCGGCGCTCCAGCGCGAACTCCGTTCGGACTTTCCCGATGCGCGGCTCAGTCGTGACGACGCGGCGCTGCGCGCGAGCGGCGAAAAGAACGTCGCTTTCCTCAACGGCAAAGCGCCCTGCCCTGCGCTCGCGCTCGATTTGCGCGGCACGCCGTTCCAACGCAGGGTATGGGACGAACTTCGCGCGATACCGGCCGGAACGACGCGCTCCTACGGGGAAATAGCCGCGCGAATCGGAAAGCCGCGCGCCGCTCGCGCGGTCGGCGCGGCGGTTGGCGCAAACCCGGTCTCGCTCCTGGTCCCATGCCATCGCGCGCTTCGCACCGGCGGAGCGCTCGGCGGTTACCGATGGGGCCTCGGGCGCAAACGCCGTCTGCTCGAACTCGAAAAGGCGCGACCGCATTGCCGCATCGATGCTCGCGCGGCGTCGCACCTACGGCTGCGAGGCGCTGACAAGACCGGCCCATCGCGAGAACACCGTCGCCGCGAGCGATGAAAGCTCGGGGATATGGCGCGCGGTCGCGGCGATTATTCCGTCGGCGTCGGCGCCGGCCCCACGCGCCTCATCGCCAAACTCGCGCACCATCGCGGCGACCGCCTCGGCCGTCACTTCCATGTGGAACAGAAAGCCGTAGGCGCTCTCGGCGTAGCGGAACGCCTGGATCGGCGTCATCGCGGAGGATGCAAGCGCGACCGCTCCGCGCGGCAGATCGAAAACGTCGCCATGCCAGTGAAAAGCCGTGAACGTCTGCGGCAGACCGCGCGTCAGGCGGTCTTCCTTCGCTTCGGACGAAAGCCGAACCTGATGCCATCCGAGTTCCCTAGTGCCGCCCGCCCTGACATTCGCGCCCAACGCGGCAGCAAGAAGCTGGCTCCCAAGGCATACGCCGAGAACGGGCTTCCGAACCTTGAGCGCGGACTCGATAAGCGCGAGTTCGTCGCGGATAAACGCGAAGCGCGCCGTCTCGTACACGCCCATCGGACCGCCCATCACGACCAGCCCGTTGATTCCCGCCAGGTCGCGCGGCACCGGCTCGCCGTCGAAAGTGCGCACCGAGTCCCATGAAAGCCCCGCGCCGGCGAGCGCGTCGGCGATCGTGCCAGGCGTTTCAACGCGATGGTGCTGCAGAACGAGAATCTTTCCCATCGCCTGATTCTCTCAAGGGATGCGCCGGTTGTCAGCACGCGCGGGAGTTGTCCGCCACGGGAGCCGCGCCGCGCGTCAATCTCCCGTGATGCCCTCGTCTTTTTCGATCGAGCGGATAAACGCGAGTACGTCCGCCATCTGGCCGCGCTTCAGGATCCCACCCCACGCCGGCATCCCCTTGGAACTGATTCCGTGGGTGACGGTGTGAAAAAAGAACGCGTCGCTCTTGTCGGCCAGCAACTGCGGCAGATTGTAGTACGAGTCGCTGGCGGCGGCGTCCTCGCCGTGGCAATGCGCGCAATTGGAATTGAACACCTTCCGTCCGCGGTGAATCGCTCGGGCGTCGCGCGGATGACTTGTCGCGGATGCGCTTTCGGCGCGTGCGCGCCCGGGCGCCATCAGGAACAGCGCGGACGCCAGCAGAAACGCAATCCACCCGCTTAACCTGGTTCCGCCACCCTCGGCGCGCGCGCCCTGAGTCTCCCAAACTTTTCGCAAGTTCCGAGCGCCTCACTTGCTCAGCGCAAAGACGAACAGTTCTCCCGATTCGGGAGTCTTCGAGGCGGCCTGTGCACCGAATGCGCCGAGCCAGTCGGGTTCGGTGACCGAGCGCCCCACCACCAGCGCGACGTACTGCTTGCCGTCGATCATGTAGGTCATCGGCGCCGCGCCGACTCCGCTTCCGACGTTGAACTTCCAGAGCACCTTGCCGCTTCGCGCATCGACCGCCTTGAACCATCCGTCGAAGGTGCCGTAGAAGACCAACCCGCCGCCGGTGGTGAGCACTCCACCGTTATACCAGAGCGGCTCTTTGATGCTCCATTCGGGTTTCTGCTCGATGGGATTCCACGCGACAAGTTCGCCCTGGTAACCGCCCGGACCCGCGTAGATCTTGGCCGGGTTGATCCCGAGATACATCATGCCGCGATGGTAGGTTACTTTTTCCTCCTTGGCCGTCATGCAGAGATTGTTGGCGGTCAGGTAGACGAGATTGGTCTGAGGATCGAATGACATCGGCTGCCAGTTCTTGCCGCCGATGGCGCTCGGACAGACGTCTTTGGCCTCGTGCGTGAGCGTGGGACGCATCCCCGGAACCTCGACCGGCCGCCCGGTCTCCAGATTGATCCCCTTGGCCCAGTTGACGTTGACGAACGGCTTGGCCGAGATGAGCTGGCCGGTCTTGCGATTGGCGACATAGAAAAAGCCGTTGCGGTCGGCATGCAGGAGCGCGGGAATCTTCTTGCCGCCGACCGTCAGATCGACGAGCACCGCCTCGTTGACGCCGTCGTAGTCCCACGCGTCGGCGGGTGTGTACTGGATGTGCCAGAGGATCTTTCCGTTGTCGGGGTCGAGCGCGAGCAGGCTTGAGCTGTACAGATTCGTGTACTTGCCGTAGTTGGGCGTGTCGGCGCGCTGGCTCGTGTCCCACGGGCCCGGATTGCTGGTCCCGTAGTAGATGATGTCGAGCTTGGGATCGTAGGAGCCGACCAGCCATGCCGCCGCGGCGCCATGCTTCCAGCTATCGCCCTTCCAGGTATCGTGGCCGGGTTCGCCGGGACCGGGAATCGTGTAGGTGCGCCAAAGCGGCTTGCCGGTTTTGGCGTCGAAGGCTGAAAGGTAGCCGCGCACGCCGTATTCGCCGCCGCCGAAGCCCGTGATCACCTTGTTCCCGATCACGAGCGGAGGCGACGTTATCACCGAGCCCTGCTTGTAATCGACGACCTTGCTGCGCCACAGCGCCTTGCCGGTGTTCGCGTCGAGGGCGACGAGAAACCCGTTGAGCTGGCCGACGAAGATGCGCCCGTCGGAATACGCGACGCCGCGGTTGTTCACGTCGCAGCAGGCGTACTGGATGACGCCCTGCGGGATATTGGAGCTGTAGCGCCACTTCATCACGCCGGTCGTGGCGTCAAGCGCGTAAACGTATTTCGGACCCCAGGAACTTGAAACATAGAGCGTGTCGCCGACGACCAGCGGCGTGGATTCGTTCGAGCGCAGGGTGCCGAGTGAAAAAGCCCACGCCGCGTGCAGATTGTCGACATTTTTGCTGTCGATCTGGTCAAGCGGGCTGTAATGGGTGTCGGCGTAATTGTTGCCGTACATCGTCCAGCCGACGTTTTTGCCCGCCGCCGCATCCCCCGCTCGCGCCGAAACCGGCGCCAGCGCAAGGCCAAACGCAACGGCAAGCATCAGGCCCACGACCAGGGACTTTCCTTCAGGCTTCATCCAGAGTTTATCTCCCCGTCTCACGAATATCCGCGCCACGATACAGCGACGGCCGCGGCGCAAGCCGGCCGGGCTTGAACAACGCGCGAAAAGTTAGTCGGTCGTGGCCGCAAGTTCAATCGAAAGCAGCGTCATCCGCCCGGGCGCAAGTAACGACGAAAAGCGCGGCTCGGGCGGTATCCTGCATATACGCCCGCGCGCGGAGGCCCGCGGCAAAGATTCTTCCCATCGCCCCGAATTCCGCAAACCGGATTTTTTGCTGTCGCCCCGAGCAAAGGCCGCCGAAGCGAAGTGTCTCACGGCGTTGACGGCCGCTGCGAAGCGGCTGCCGGGCACGGCGCTAGAAGAGCGTGCCGCGGCGGGTGCGCCCGAGATGCGAATACGCGCGAGGCGTGGCGACGCGTCCGCGCGAGGTGCGCGCGATGAACCCCTCCTGCAACAGGAACGGCTCGTAGACCTCTTCGATCGTGTCGGATTCCTCGCCTACTGCCGCCGCGAGGCTGTCCACGCCGACGGGGCCGCCGTCGAACTTGTCGATTATCGTCGCCAGGATCGCCCGGTCCATCTTGTCGAAGCCGCAATGGTCGATTTCGAGCAGTTCGAGGGCTCCGAGCGCGACATCCCGCGTCACCATCGGAGCGTCGTTGACCTGCGCGAAGTCCCGCACCCGGCGCAACAGCCGGTTCGCTATACGCGGGGTTCCGCGCGCGCGTGAGGCTATTTCGCGGGCGCCCTCGTCATGCACCTTCACGCCCAAAAGATGCGCCGAGCGGCGCACGATCTCGCTCAGTTCGTCGTGCGCGTAGAATTCGAGATGGAAGTGCTGCCCGAAACGGTCGCGAAGCGGCGAACTCAGCAGTCCCGAGCGGGTGGTTGCGCCGACCAGCGTGAACGGCTTGACCGCGAGCTTCATCGTGCGCGCGCTCGGACCCTTTCCGACGACGATATTCAGCTCATAGTCTTCCATCGCCGGATAGAGGATCTCCTCGACCACCCGGGCAAGGCGATGGATCTCGTCGATAAAGAGCACGTCGCCCTTTTCGAGATCGGCGACGATCGCGGCGAGGTCGCCCGCGCGCTCGATTGCCGGGCCGGACGTGACACGGAGATTGACGCCGAGTTCGCGCGCGATGATATGCGCGAGCGAGGTCTTGCCGAGACCCGGCGGCCCCGCGAACAGGACGTGGTCCAGGACCTCGGAGCGTTTTCGCGCCGCTTCGATCGACATCCCGAGCACGCGCTTGAGCCGCTCCTGTCCGATGAACTCGCCGAGCGTGCGCGGCCGCAGGGAGAAGTCCAGCGCGACGTCTTCCTCGCCGGCGTCCGGCGCCGCTATCCGATCGCCCGTGTCGGCGGGAATCGCCCCTTTCGTGTCCGGCTTACTTTTCACCGAGCAGCACCGCGAGCGATTTTCTGATGATTGTTTCGAGATCCGCGGTCGGCTCTTCGCCCATCACCGAATCCACTGCGCGGCGCGCCTCGACGGGCTTGTAGGCGAGGTTTACCAGCGCGGAGACGGCGTCGTCGACGATGGCCGGGGAACCGTCGTGCGCCGCGGCAACAACCCGGGCTCCGCCCGGAGGCTGCGCGATCCGGAGATCGCCAATCTTGTCCCGAAGCTCGCGCACGACCCGTTCGGCGACCTTGGGGCCGACTCCCGGGGCCGCGTCGAGCTTATGGATATCCTCGCGCGAGATGGCGTCCGCCAATTCCGCTGGCGTCAGCACGGAGAGGATCGAGAGCGCATGCCTGGGACCGACGTGTTGCACCTGGGTCAGCAGGTCGAAGGCGCGTTTTTCGACTGCGCCGGAAAATCCATAGAGCGTCAGGGCGTCTTCGCGGACGATCTGACGGATCTCGAGAAAGACCGGGTTTCCGACCGCAGGCAGCCGATAGTACGTGGATAGCGGCACCAGGACCTCGTAGCCTACCCCGCCCGTCTCGACCACCACCCGGCCCGGCTCGCGAACCCTAAGCGTTCCCGAAAGTGAGGCTATCACGAGCGGCTCCGGCGCGGCGCGCGCAGCGCCGCCGAGATTCGTTCGAGCCTGCCAAGGCGCTCACGCCCGAGATGGCATAGCGCGAGTGCAAGGGCGTCGGTCGCGTCGTATGTCAGCGCGACATCGTCGGCGAGCCCGAGGGTTTTCCTGACCATGAACTGCACCTGGGCCTTGTCGGCGTGCCCGTAGGCGGCGACCGCGAGCTTGACTTCGTTGGGCGCGTACTCGAAAAACGAAAGCCCGCGCTCCGCCGCAACCAGCATCGCAACCGCGCGCGCCTCGCCCAGGCGAAACGCGCTCTGCACGTTGGCCGCGACGAAGCTTCGCTCAAGGCTCATCGCGGCCGGCGCGTGAGTGTCGACGATGGCGAGCAGTCCCTCGTGGATTTTTTTCAGGCCAAGCGGACCGCGAAGAGGCTTCTCGGCGCGGATGGTGCCCGCGACCACAAGGCGAAACCCACCCCGCGTTCCCTCAACTATTCCGTAGCCGGTAACCGCGTTTCCCGGGTCGACCCCGAGCACCCGCATGCCCCACCTCAGCTCAAGTTCGCCGCACGCGCCCCGGGGCGGCTACGAAGCGGCGGAAATCTGCGCCATCTCCTCGTCGCTGATGTCGAAGTTCGCGGCGACGCTTTGAACGTCGTCGTTGTCTTCGAGCGCCTCCATCAGCTTGAGCACCTGCTCGGCCTGGCGTCCGCTGACCGGCACGGTATTGTCCGGAACCATCGTGACTTCGGCGTTTGCGATCGGAATACCCGCCTTCTCGATCGCCTCGCGCACCGCCGCAAAGGCCTCGGGCGAGGTTGTCACCGTGAAGCTGTCGGCGTCGGCCGAGACGTCGTCGGCGCCCGCGTCCAGGGCGATCTCGATAAGACGGTCTTCGTCGATCGCGCCGCGGTCCACGTTGATAACGCCGCGCTTCTTGAACATCCAGCCGACGCAACCGGTCTCGCCGAGACTGCCGCCGTGCTTTGAGAATATAAAGCGCAGCTCGGAAACGAGGCGGTTGCGATTGTCGGTCAGAGCCTCGACCATGATGGCGACTCCGCCCGGACCGTAGCCTTCGTAGGTGATTTCCTCGAGCTGAACGCCGCCGAGTTCGCCGGTGCCTTTCTTGATCGCGCGTTCGATATTGTCGTTGGGCATCGACTGGGCGCGCGCCGCCAGGACCGCCGTGCGAAGGCGCGGATTGGCGTTGAGATCGCCGCCGCCCATGCGTGCGGCAACCGTGATTTCCTTGATTAACTTGGTGAAGAGCTTGCCGCGTTTGGCGTCGCGGGCAGCCTTCTTGTGCTTGATCGAATGCCACTTAGAATGACCCGACATGGCAGAGTCCTCCGCGGGTTGGCCCGAAGGACACACCCCCGTATCGGTCCGGATTAAAACACAGAAGGCGTCAAGGGGGAACTACCCCCGCAGAGCGAATCGACCCTCGGAGGGAAAAAATTGTGCTATGATTGGCGGCCGGACCGATGGGAGCAAGTATTCGGGGTTTCGTTATCGCAATCGCCGCCGCCTCGCTGGCCGGAATTGCGGGATGCTTTTATCCTCCAACCGCCAAGGGCATTCCGGCGCCCCCAAAGCCTGCGCCGGCGGCGATTCACGACGTGGTGGTCAAGGTGCCGTACGATTTGACCTGGGACGCGGTACACAAGGTCATCAAAAACAATGGCTACTCGATACAGGCCGAGGATCCGGATCACGGCATCATCGAAGCCGAGGGGCGTTCATTTACGCTCAAGGACGCGGACTGCGGAAAAATCCGCAGTATCGTCGGCAAATACGATCCCAAGCCCGCGCCGGGAGGGAGCGCGGTCTATAATTTCATCGTGCTGCCGTCGGGACCCGAGGAAACCTCGGTATCGGTAACCGCGACCTTCAACACACCGCTCCAAGTGCCGTTCCATAAACCGCGCGACTTCCGATGCCTGTCGCGCGGCACGCGGGAAGCGGCGCTCCTCAAGGAGATCGTGGCCGCCGCCGGGCGCGAACATCAGCCCGGGATGGAAACCGTTCCAGCGCCGCTGGCGATTCCCGAAAAGCCCGTCCCCCTGCTTTCCGGCCGCTCCACGTTGATGAGACCCGAGTTGCAAGAGCCGGAAATCACGACTCCGCCTCAGCCGTGACGCGCGACTTCGGCGGGCATTTCCGTGCGCTGCCGCTGCGCTATTGAAGCAAAAGGCTGTAGCTGAGCGTGAGCAGGACGAAGGTGGTAAACAGGGTGTATTTCAGGTTGCACTCTTCCACCGCGAAATAGACGGTCGAGGCGAGGACTCGGGCAAACGGAGTCATCATGAGGACCGCGATTCCAAAGTTTATGAGGACTCTGGGTTGGAGATGCCCGTGCCAGACCTCGCGGCTCTCGCGTATGACAAATTGTAAAATGTTGGTGTGGCCAAGCTCGTAGTCGGTCACCAGATGGCCGATCTGAAGCTTGTTCCATGCCATCCCGATTGTGAGCAGCGCGATACTGCTGGCAACGCCGACCGCCAGCACGTAACCGACTATAAGGTTCATATCAATGCCCGCGGTGCTCTCCGCCGGGTTCTGAGCAACTTTTGGCTCCGGTCTCATATTCCTTTCAGCCCTCGGTAGATCATTTCAGTCGCGAGCAGAGCCAAAATTGCCAGGAAGAACCGGCGCACGGCGCGGTTCTGCAAGCGTACCAATGTCCGCGTCCCGATCAGCGCTCCGATCACGATTCCAACGACAATCGGAGCCGCAAGCGCGGGCCTGATAAGCCCCGCCGCCAGGTAAACGCTTGCGCCTGCGAGCGCGGTGACCCCGATAATAAGGTTGCTCGTGGTGGTGGAGACTTTAGGCGGTAAGCCCATCACGAGGTCGTGGATCAGCACCTTGAGCGCTCCGGCACCGATCCCGAGCAGGCCTGCGATCACTCCGACCCAGAACATCAGCGCAGCGCCCCAGTGTGCGCGCCGCGCTTTGTACTCGATTGTGCAATCAGCCGCGTAATCGTAATAGCTGCCTTCCAGCTCAAGCCATCGCGTAAAACCATCCTGCTTGACAGTCGCGACGTACTCAATGTCGGGTTGAATCAGCAATGCGGCCCAACATGCGAACAAAACCAGGCCGAAGGCGATGAACAGGAATTGCTGGCCCGCAGCCAGACTAAGCTTCGCGCCTACGATAGCGCCGACCATCGTAAACATCTCAAGGAACATCCCGACCTTGAGATTCGTTATATGGTCACGGACGTAGGCGGCGGCTGAACCGCTGGAGGTCGCCACGACGGAGACGATACTGACCGCGATAACCTCCTTGATCGGCAGGCCGAAAAACGTCAATGCGGGAATCAGCACAACACCGCCGCCCATCCCCGACATTGCTCCAACGAAGCCGGCAACGATAGAAATTGCGAAAAGAAGCTCTGGATTCATAGAGCGGGCTACGAGTCACAAGCACACTCGCGTCCGCACGTCTATTATGCCAGACTGCGCCGACGTTTTTCCACGCCTGGCTGTGCCGTTTTTTCGCGCCAAAACCGGCCTTGTCGCCGGTCAGCGACGAGGAAAGTTCTTCCCAACGCACTTTCAAGCACGACCTGGCTTGACATTTTCCGCGGCTGGGATGAAACCCAGTTTGTTCGAAGAAGCCGGCCGCGTCATAGACGACGAAGTACCGGCCACAGGCGAGGAGGGAATCGCGATGAAGGGCAAGGTCGCGTTCATTCCGGAGGCGCACAAGATCGAGTTTCACGAATACGACGTGCCGCCTCCTCCCGACGGCGGGGTTATCGCCGCGGTGACGCAAACCAACGTCTGTGGTTCCGAGGTGCACATGTGGCGCGGCGAATACGGCCGGCGCGGAATCATGCCGGGCCATGAAATGGCCGGACGCATCCAGGCGCTCGGGCGCGGCGTCGTCACCGACTGGGCCGGAACTCCGGTCAAGGAGGGCGATCGTATCGCGCCGGTCTATTACACGGTGTGCAACCGATGCGCGAATTGCGTGGTCGGAAATCACGCCGCCTGCGTCAACAAGACGTTCGGCGCGCGCCATCCCGACGAGCCGCCCCATTTCACCGGAACTTTCGCGACGCATTACTTCATCCGGCCCGATCAGCATTTCTACAAAATCCCCGACAACGTGCCCGACGTGGTCGCCTCGTCGGCGAACTGCGCGATGTCGCAGGTGTTCTGGAGCCTCGACCGCGGACGGCTCGCCTACGGCGAAACTCTCGTGGTGCTCGGCGCGGGCGGACTCGGACTGCACGCGATGGCGATAGCAAAGGCGCGCGGAGCGCGGGTGGTCGCGGTGGACGCGGTCGCAGGCCGACTCAAGCAGGCCAAGCGGTTCGGCGCCGACGAAACCCTCGACATGCGCGAGTATCCGGACTTCGACGCGCGTCACGAACAGGTACGAAAGCTCTGCGGCGGCTCGCCCGACGTGGTCCTGGAAGTCGCGGGCGTCCCTGACGCGTTTCTCGAAGCGCTGAAGACCGTAAGGGCCGGTGGGCGCGTGATCGAGGTCGGAAACATCTCCAACGCGCTTAAGGCGCAGATGCCGCCCTCGATGATAACGTTCAAGTCGCTCGAGGTGATCGGGGTCGCGACCTACCCGCCGCATTACCTGAAGAAGTCGCTAGACTTTCTCGCCGCCCATATCGGCCGCTATCCGTACACCGAGATGTGCGACGCGCTTTTCCCGCTCTCGAAAGCGGCCGAAGCGATGGACAAGAGCGAGCGAAAGGAAGTGACCCGGGCGGGACTGCTGGTCGAGCAGGGCTAGGTGTGGCGGTCGATAATTATTGCGGCGCAGGCCATCGAAGGGATCCTTCGCTTCAGCAGCCTTCGTTCCAAATGACCGGTAACGACACGGTGCTGCTTATTTCAGGCCTGGCAAATGATCCGCCTGCACCAGTCGGCATTTCGCCGAACTTGCTTGCGCCTGTTCGTGGCAGAAGCCGCTAGCCGTTCGGCGGCGGCTGGTCGGGCAACAGCACGCGCGACGGGACCAGCTCGCGCCGCCCGCCGGGCGTCCACCAGTAAAGACGCATCGCGGCGTCGCCCGCGACGTTGCGCTCGCCCACGGCTATGCGATGCGGTCCGGCGCTCAGGTAAATTATGCCGGATGCGACCGGACGGTTGACGAAACCCGGATCCGCGATCACCGGGCGGCCGTCGATCCTGAGCCATCCCGAATCGTCCGCGTCGATAATGAAATGATACTGGCCCGTCTCGGGCGCGAGCAGGCTGCCGCTCCACACCACGCACGACGGAAACGGCATCGCGCCCATCTCCGCGACCCTGGCAAAGTCTATTTCGGGATCGACGCGCTGGAGATGCGGGCGCTCATCGGAGCTCTTGCAGCCGAGATAATAGCGTCCGAGCAGGCCGTGGCGCGGCTGCAAAAGAAGCGCATTGGAAAGCGGCGCCGTCATCGGCGGCGCGAAAATCACCGCGATCGCGACCGCGATCACGGCCGAGCCGAGAAGCGCGCGGTTGCGGTTCGGCCACCGCCCGGCGTCCTCGGCGATTTCGAGCGCGGCGGCGATCCAAACCAAAGCGAGCGGCAGCAATTGTATGGGACCGGGCAGGCCCGCAAGCTTTCCCAGGTTGAAGGCGACCGTGTCGCCGACAACCGGCCCTCCGCCAAAGTACGTGTCGCGATTGAACGACAGGTCGGCGCGGAAATAATGCTGCATCGCGAAATCACGGACCGGGTTGTTGTACTCGTAGGGAAAATGCGGGTTGGTTGCCGTCGCCATTATCATCACGAACGCCGAAACCCCGCCGAGTCCGGCAAGGAGCACGTCGAACGCCTCGGGCAGAAACACCAGCGGCAGCACCATGAAGGGAGTAGCCGGCGTCATCTGGCGCGGCCCGGTCGCCGTCCCGCCGCCCCATGAGACGATCGATTTGCCGAACGAGCCGTTGAACAAAACGAAGGCCGCGAAGGCGAAAGCGGTCAGCGCGAATTCGGCGCGGCCTTCGCCGCGGCGGTAAAAATAAACGAAGCCGGGGATCGCGAGAATCAGCACCGGATTGCAGAAGAACAACCCGCGCTGGGGATCGACCAGTATGTCCCACAGAATTCGCAGCCGCGGATAGGTTATCCCGACAAATCCGTGCATCTGCTCGGGAAACTGGCTGTTGCCGGGCACCAGTTCGTAGGCCATCGAGCTTAAAAAGAATGGGTTTCCGAACGCGAGCCAGTTGTAGGCGAGGAGTATCGCAGCGATCGCGCTAGCGCCCGCCGCGAACGCCTCCACGTCGGACCTGCGCGGCAGCTTCCTAAGCGCATAGACCGCAAGCGCCGTCGCAACCATCATGCTCGGAAAGTCGCACAGCACCGCCCATCCTGCCAGCAACCCCGCGCAAAGCGCGCGCTCCCATCCAGGCTCGCGCTCGAACGCCACCATCAGGTAGAAGCTCGTCAGCAGGCAAAAGGCCGCGACGGGCTCGCCCGTCATCTCGGTCGCGTAGGGGAACAGGAGCGTCGCGAAGCCCATTATCAGGGCGACACTGGCGCTGCGTCCCGCCGACGCCCCGAGCGCGCCCGCCAGCCGGTACATCACGACCACGGCACAGGCCACCAGCGCGCTTACGGTAAACACGGTCGTCAGCCACGTGGCGATCGCCCAGAACAGCGGCGCGTTTCGCGCCCAGAGCGGGCCAAGCAACGAGGTCAGGATTCGCCACGGAATAAGCCCCAGGAAGGACGTGCCCGGAGCTTTGACGGAATAGTAATGCGCGCCGACATGGACAATATCAGCGGTGTTGTAGCCGCAGTATCCGTCGATCCAGAGCGTGTGGCGTTCCAGGAGCGAGCGAATCAGGTCGAAGCGGGCCGCGGTGCTGTGATCGGGGCCCTGGTAGAAGTACGCGTAGGTAAACCACGAGACCAGGAAAAGCGCCGTCTCGATTCGCCGGTTTTCACGCTCGCCGATAGTCATCATTCGCGCGAGTCCCTGGCGCGCGCGCGCCTTGCTTCGGCACGCGACATGGCCGGCGGCTCCTTGCCGAATTCGTGCCAGCCCCATCCCGCGATCGCCAAAAGCGCAAGGAATGTTGCGACGAGCGAAATCGGCGAACCGGTCGGCGCGGGGTTCATCGCCCGGCGGATCTGGTCGAGATCGAAGACTGGATAAGCGCCCGCGGGCGGCGTGGCGACTTTAACGACGCTCGCATCGCGGAAGAACGCGCGTCCGGTGTTGAGGCTGCCGTAGCCGCCGAGCCGCAGCGCGACGTCCATATCGGCGCCGCGCTTACCCACGCGCAGGTAGAATCCGACCCGGGTCCAGCCAGTCGTGCCGCGAATGTCACGCGACATGATGCCGTCGTCCATCACTGAGATGGTCGCGCCGACACGCCCGCGCGGAACGTCCTCGGTGCGGATCTCGGCGCTGAAATGGTACCACCCCGCGCCGAGCGTAATCGTCTGCAGCCAGCGCGAGTCGTTGGCCTGGAGATTTTCAACCTCAAGCACGCCCTGCCCTCCCGCCGCCGGCGGAGTCCATCGGTAGGCGGCGGCGTTCGGGCCATCGATCCACGCCTGGGTGCGCCAGTCGTCGGGCTGGCTGCCGGAACCGGTCAGAAACTTGCGGTTCAGGAGGTACTGATTCTTGCCGGCGCCATTCGCGGCGCCGCACGGACGGACGGATGCGACGCACAGGACGAGCGCCGCGGCGAGCACGAGCATCGCGGTTCGGAGCGAGCGCGAGGCGGTATGCAGCGTCAGATCCAATTCCTGAGTCCCGGCCCCTGCAGCCACATTCGCGCGTAATATCCCGAGCGCTCGATCGGGATCGCCGTCCATATCGGAAAGAAATAGAAAAACAGGACAAGTCCGCAGGCGACGAACACGGCACAGACGAATTTTCCGACGTACTCGGGCCTCGGCAGGAGCATCGCGTAAACCGCCATAAGGACGGCGAATGCCACACCTCCCCATCCCCATCCGAGCCCGAGGACCGCCGTTGGAGCGATCGTGAACACAAGCGCGAAATGCTCCCAGAACTCGGCGGTTCCCTGCCAGCAATCGGCCAGCACCCCGCCGAGCGCGACGTAACCGAGATAGACGGATGCCATGTAGTGGTAGAGAAACAGCGTCCTGCCGATCCACACCCATATCATCAGGTAACCGAGATAGCCGAGAACCAGGAACGAACGGTCGATACGCGGGCGCTCGATCGCGCGTACCGCGGTGATCGTAATTGCGGTGAGCGCGCCCCACCAAAGCAGCGGATTGCCGCCGCCCCATATCGTCGCGACCTTGCCAACCTTCGGAAAATCCTGCCAGTAGGCGACCGGCCGCATCATCAGTGGCCAGCTCCACCAAGGCGAGGCGTAAGGATGGGTCGCGTTGGCGACGGCGTTCTCGTACCAGATGACCCGCTTGTAATAGTGAAACAGGTCGCCGATTCCGCCCCACCATCCCTGCAGATAATGGGGCAGGAACGTGAGCAGGTAGAAGAAGGTGGTCACCGCCGCGACCATCGTGACGCCCGCGATTATCCGCCGCTCGCGTGTCGAGCCCGTGATCTTAGCGGCGCGTCCTTCGCTATTCGCGCGCTCGGGCGTGCGCCACAAATCGTAGGCGATAAAAGCCGCAACAAATACGCAGGTGAAAGCCGGGACATAAAGCTTGCTTCCGAGACACAGCCCGAGCGCAACGCCAATCCATGGCAGCACCTTGCGTTTTTCGAGCAGAGCGTTGGTCTGAATAAACCGGAACAGCAGCAGATAGGAAATCGCCGCGAAGGTCAGATAGACGATATCGATGACCGCGACTCTTGAGTCGACCAGGAACATCCCGTCGCACAGGATGAAACCCGCCGCGAGCGCCGCACCGAGCCGCGAGCCGAGGATCCGCCGCCCGAACAGGTACGTCACACCGACCATCACCGTACCCAGCGTCGCGTTGCCCACGCGCCAGCTCCACGGATGGTCGCCGAAGAGCCAGATTCCCGCCGCGATCAGGAGCTTGGCGAGCGGCGGATGCGGGTCGAGAAACGGCTCGCCGTGCAGATAATGACGCGCCTGGTTGACGAAATGCACTTCGTCGAAGACGATCTGGGGCGGCCTTCCGAGATGCCAGAATCGGGTCGCGGCAGCGGCGGCGAGCAGCGCGCCGAGCACGATCGTGTCGAGCCGAATCCATGGCGGCGCCGCGAGAACGTCCGATTCGTTCGCGCTTTCGGCCGGGACCGTGGCAGGCGTTTTGAACCGATCGAGCAAGTCGGCAAGCGGGCTCTTTTCCGAGGCCTCGGTTCCCAATCCCGCGACCCCATAGCGCACCGCGAGCGCGAACAGCGCCAAATTCACGCCCGCGCACGCAAGCGCCAACGGATCGCGGGCTTTCAGAAAGACCACCGTATCCAGCGCGTGCAGCACGTAGGCGAGATTGAACAGGCAGGTCAGCGTCAGAACCCCGAACACGACGAGCATCTGCGGGCTCTCGAGCGCGAGCGGAATCGCGAACACCAGCGCCGGATAGAGATACCGCTCATGCATCCGCGGCGCGAGCATGAAGAAACCGAACAGCGCAAGAAACGACGCATAGAAAAGCCCGCTCGCCGTGCGCCTGCGCCACAGCACCCACGCGATAAACCCGAACAGCGGAACCAGCAGGCCCATCCCGAGCGCGAAGAACGAGACCCCGAGCACGGTTGCCGAATCCGGCTGGCGAATGCCGCCAAGGAGCGCCATCAGGTTGAAGGCGTTGACCGAGGTCTCGTGATAATAGGCCGCGCCCGCTCCGTACAGGCGGATAATCCAGTCCCACCGATGGCCCACTTGGAAGGGTAGGATTCCGATTACGAAAACCGCGGAAAACGCGAGCCCGGCCCGCCACCATCGCCGCCAATCCGTCTTGAGCAGCGTCCATAGCCCGACCACCGGCAACAGCATCAGCCCCTGCGGCTTGACCAGCACGGAGACCGCGGCCAGCGCGAATCCCGCCTCGTACTGCTCGGCAATCAGCGCGACGATTGTGAGCCACATCACCAGCGTGAAGACCGAGTCCGTCTGTCCCCAGATAACGCTGTCGAACAGCATCGCCGGGTTCAGCGCGACCATCAGCATCGCCGGCAACGCCATCGCCGGACGCGCCGAACGCCTGACCCACGCAAAAACGGCGGCCGCGAGCAGCAAATCGGCGATGAGCGCCGGGCTCTCGACGATCACGCGAAACCCTGCGCCCGTCGCATGGAGCAACCGCGCCAAAAGACCCGCGGCCCACAGCACGTAGAGGTATCCGGGCGGGTAATCGAGAAAGTAACCCGCCCGATAGACATGCGCCGGGCCGCCTTTTACAAGGCTCAGCGCCCACGCCTGGTAGGTTCTGATATCGACGCGAAATCCGGGAAAAACGAGCAGCAGGGCGCCCTTGATCGCCAGCAGCAAAACGAGCATCACGAGCGCCGAGGCGAATCCCTCGGCGCGCTCGCGGGCGAGCGGTGCGCACAGGCAAAAGACCTCGTAGGCGACGACAGCGAAAAGCGCTAGTCCCGTGAAGAGTCCGAGCAGTTTGCCGCTGGAAGCTTGCGGCACAGCCGCGGCTCCGAGCGCGGCGGCCGCGGCGAGCGATGCCGCCAGAGCCTTCGATGCGGCCCGTTGTCCTCTCCTACCCGTGATTTGCGTCAACTCACCGGCCCCACCCGCGCAAAGGCGTCATAGTCCCACGTAGTCCGGATACGATAGCGAAGTCGGAGCACCCGATGAACCCTCGACCCGCATTTGGCGCATTCCCCTTCCGGCGTCTATGATTCGCGAATCGCACGGGTCGCGGGAGGAGCGACGATGGATCTGATTCACACCGTTTACGAGCCGGCGGGAGACGGGCCTCACCCGGCCATAATAGCCTTTCACGGATGGGGCTCGAATTCGCTCGACCTTCTCTCGCTGGCACCGTACATCGCGGGCGGCCGTTTCATGGTGATATGTCCGCAGGGGCCGCTCGAAGTGCCGATAGGTCCGATTGTCGGCTACGGATGGTTTCCGATCCGGATGGGCACGCCCCCCGAGCCGGCCCAGGTGTCGAAGGCCGCCGAGCGCGCTGCGGCCTTCATCGACGCCGCCGTGCGGCGCTACCCGGTCGAGCCGCGCAAACTGGTTGTGCTCGGCTTCAGCCAGGGGGGCGTGATGGCTTGGCGGGTCGCGTTCAGAGAGCCGGAGAAGTTCGCCGCGGTAGTCGGAATTTCAACCTGGTTTCCGCCCGAACTGAAGGACACGGCGCGGGCCAAAGCCGAAGCGCTCAGCCGGATGCCCGCGATGGTTCAGCACGGGCGCGCCGACGACATGATCGAGATTGCCCGTGCGCGAGAATCCGTCGAGCATCTGCGCGAGCTACGCATCCCGCTCACCTACCGCGAATACGATTGCGGCCACGAAATTACGGCGCAGGGAATCTCGGATTTGTCGGAGTTCCTTGAAAAGAAGGTTCTTTCGCCGATTATCGCGGTGTAAGCGGGCGCGCGGCGCGGGCGCCACATCACGCAACACCGCGGTTGCGTGACGATGCCGGCGCGCGCGGTCCGAATGCGACGGGCGGGCGGCTCATGCTAGGCTTTCCGGATCATGAAATCCGAAGCCGAGTCGGCCGAGATGCGCGAATTTGCACGCCTGCTCTCCGTGATTCGCAATCTCAGGAGCGAGTGTCCATGGGACCGCGAACAAACCGTCGCTGGCAGCGCGCGCCATGTTATCGAAGAGGCCTACGAAGTCGCCGAAGCGATCCGGCTTGACGACAACGCCGAAATACGCGAGGAACTCGGCGACCTGCTCTGCCAGGTGATGTTCATCTCGGTGATCGCCGAGAGCGATTCGCGGTTCTCTTTCCAGGACGTCGCGCGGGAGGCGGCCGACAAGCTCATCCGGCGCCATCCCCATGTTTACGGCGACGTCAAGGCCGAGACCACCGAAGAGGTGCTCGCCAACTGGCAGAAGATAAAGCGCGCTGAAAAGGGCGACGTCGGAATCGCCACCGTCGGGCGCGGATTGCCCGCCCTGATGAAGGCGCAGAAACTCGGCGAGCACGCACGCCGCCGCGGGATGGACTGGGCGAACGCGCGCGAGGTGCTGGCC
>JAKAVC010000092.1 GCA_021817345.1 Deltaproteobacteria bacterium
CCGCCAGTCCGGCCGTGCCTCCGCCGATGATTACGATTCTCGCCATGAAAAGAGAACCTCTCGACTCATATTTATCATCTTCTTCCGACCTTAAGGCAAGAACCGCGCCGTGTCAAAGAATTTCTCTCGCACAGTGGTTTGAATTCTGGAAAGGCGAGCTTGGATGCGCGCTTTTTTAGCGGACGAGGATGGATGAAATCTTGAACAGGCGCCCCTGGCGAAGACTCAACCTGCGGCGCTTAAGGCTACACGTGGCGCCCTTGGAGGCATCCAGAACACGTCGTCGTTGGGCCGAAGGTCGCGGCGCAATCGAGGCAGGGCTCCTCCGGCGTCGATCCTCGATGATGACGGCCGCAGCCCGGGCTACGCCCGAAGGCTCGCCTGAGCTGCGGCTGGATAGGTAATTTTTTGCGCTTGATGTGGCCGGTCGGCCTGTCAGGGAAGCGCCGCGACTCGTTTGCCGTTCGCGTCGGTCATCACGAGGCCCGGCGAGCCGTTGCTGAGAACGTACAGCTCGGCGCGGTTGTGTCCGTTACTGTCGAACAGCACGAGGGACGGAGCACCGTCAGGGGCGACGCCGAGGCCAGCCCGCGCGCGGCCGGTGTTCTCATCGTAGAGTGTCAGGTTTTCACCGTTCGGTCCGGTGCCAAGTCCCGCCAGGAGTTTGCCCTTGGGGCCGAAAATTCCCAGACCCGTACTGCCGTTTTGAGCCTCTCCGAGAAGGACTCGATGGACTCCGGCCTGATTGTAAAAGCCGATAACGGCGTTGCCGTTGGCGGCAACGTGGATTTCACAGCGCGACTTTCCGCTGGCGTCATACATGGAGAGTTCGGCCATGTCCTTGTCGGTCACGCCCAGGACCGCGCGCTGGCGTCCCGAATGGTCAACCAGGACGAAACGACGGGCATGAATGACGTTCGGAATTCTTGCGGCATCAGCGGCGCCGCCATGTCCGACGCTGTTGAAGAGCGCTCCGGCCGCGAAGCTCGCGAGCACCACTAAGATGAGGGTCCATTGGGATCTTTGATTGAGCGTCATGCGTGCCTCCTCTGGAAGGTGAGATTTTTCAGCACCTGTCACGGCCCGAAATTATAGAACTATTCCGACGTCGATATGAGCGCCGCGTTAAGTTCCTATCTCAAACAACCGCGCCGATTGGGTCAACCGCGAAATCGAGATTGTGAAGCGCTCGGGCGCTCATAGCCGGTCGTAGGTCAGGGTGCCGGTCAGACAGATCGCGAGCCACGCCCCGCCGAGAGCGAATCCAGCACCGACCGCGCTCAGCAATTGTTCGCGATACAAGTCGCCAAGACCAGCGAGAAGAACCAGATAAGCCGCGCCGACGGTGCATAACGCCTGTGTCCGCCAACTCTTTGAATGCATCACGATTGCGAACCATGCGAAACCGTACACGGCGGTTGCCGCGGTCATCGCGACACTGGGAAATCCGCGAAAGCCGTGCACCAGCGCCTCGGCTGATACGTGGGGCGAGAAATTCTCGAACAGTTCGCGTATCCCGAATCCGAGCGCGTACGCTCCCGCCGCGACCGGAATCGCAACCATCGCGCGAGTTCCGTCTCTTGCCGCGAGCAGGCTCGCGGCGGTTACCGCGGCGATCGACGCAAGCCACGCCGGCGCGCTCAGCCATCCCGCCGCCGCCATCGCGGAATCGAACGCGGGCGTGCGGGCATGCGCGATAACCGCCGCCACAACCTGATCGACTCGCACCAGCGGATCCTGCGCGAAGATGTCCTGCACGATTCCGCCGAACAGCCACATCATCGCGCCGAGCACGAGGAGGCCAACCGTCAGATGAAATCCAAGGTACCCGGTTGGCGAAAACCGCGCGCGGATGAAATCCATCAGCGGAGCGAGGTTTACGCCGTAGCGTCTCGCGAGCGGTTCGACGATCCGCTCGTGCCACCATCGAACCACCTCGTCCTGCCTCGCGATGAGCCATTCGTACGCCCCGACCATCAGCACCGTCAGGACCAACAGCGCGAGCATCCCGAACCCGAGCGACGCGACCCATCCGGTCAGCCTCCGCCAGTTCGAGCCGAGCAGATAGCCGACGGCGACCAGCAGCGCGCTCCATAGCGCCGCGGACAGAAGCGCCGCCGCCATGAAAGCCCGCGCCGGCATCCCGGAGAGTCCCGCACTGAACGGCGCGAACGCGCGCCCGACCGCGACGAAGCGCCCGACCAGCACCGTCATGGCGCCCCATCGCGCGAAGTACCTTTCCATCCGTGCTCGACCGCGCTCGTAGGCGCGTTGGGCGAACGGCGACCAGGCGAGTACGGCGTGTCCCTTGAAGCGTCCGAGAAGATAGCCGCCTATATCGCCAAGGGCGGCGCCCGCCGCCACCGTCGCGAACGCCGCCAACGGGCTTACGATCCCGGTTCCGGCGAGCGCCCCCGCGAGAAGCGCGACCGTTTCGCCGGGACACACCAGGCCGACAAACGCCGACGATTCCGCCGCGACTATCAGGAAGACCGCAACGAGCGCCCACGGCCCCAGGTAATCGAACAGTCTTTGAACAGTACCGATGATAGCTGCCACTTCACACCGTCGCGCGGCGACCGAGACACGGATTGTGACCTATCGATGGAAACCGCGGCAAGGACGGCGTCGTTCGACGGACTGACCAGAAAATCATCCGAATCGCCGCGGTCCCAAGGCAACGCAAGGTTTCTGGCCGGATTTCGCAAGAACTACGATTCCGGGATGAGAACGGATGCTCGCTCACTACATTGCGCACGCGGTTCCCGCAATACAGGCTCGCGGACAATCGGACGATCGCGATAACTGATAGCTGACGCCGGCGCGCGCAAAGATGGACCGGGAAACAGGAAAAGCGCAATGAAGCTTTACCACTTCCCGTCACCCGATCCGCGCAACGTCAGGTTCGCTTTGCTCGAACTCGGCATGCTGAGCAAACGCGATGAGCAAGCGCTGCCGCCGGCGCTCGATATTCTCGGAGGCCGCCTCGGCGGATCGCGCTGGATGCTCGGCAACGATTTCAGCCTGGTCGATTGCGGTTACGCCGCGGTGCTCAACGCGATCGAGGAGGCCGGTTTCATCCTGGCGTCATATTCGAAAGTGCGCGCCTGCCTGGACGCGCTTCGCGCGCGCCCGGCATTGGAAGGAGACTCCCAAGCTCCCGATGCCCGCCTGAGCAGCCGCGGGCGCGTCGCGGATGCAACGCTGACGCGGACAACGTGCGCCGAGCTTCCGTGGCCGCTCTAATGCGGCGTGTCGAGATAGGGAAACTCGCCCAGCAGGTCGGTGTGCGGCTTGAGGCCGCCGGGCGGGATGTCGCCCTTGGAGATAAAGGCCAGCCGATGCGCGACCACGTGGTCCGTCAGCGTGCGCCCGTTGGGATAGCGGGCCGGCCTGGACGGATCGTAGCTCATCATGTCGGGGAGCAGCCGCTCGCGATCGATCGCGGCGATCGCCTCTTCGCGCGTGTAGCTGCCGGCATGTCCGAGCACGTGGACGAACTGCTCAAGAAAGCGCTCGCGATCGTGAACCGGCTCCGCGGCGTCGTATTCCTCCTTGGTTTCGTCGGTGTTGAAAAAGTTTGCGACGGTCGGATGCCCCGCGCGATCGACGTGGCGAAGCTGGCCACTACGCCGCACGCTGCATCGTCCCCACATCCGAACCTCCGGCTTCGCGCCGAGCGTGGCGGTCGGCAGTTCGAGCACCATCGCGAACACGTTTTCGTTTGCGAGGCGGTCCTTGCCGGTCCACGGGCTCTTGCCGCCGAGCTGCTGGCGCGCGGTGAAGTTCCGGCCGCCCTCGGAGTCGAACAGGTTCAGTATCCCATCGAAGTCCACGAAGAACGCGTCGCTCCGGGGCGAAGCCGAATATCTCAAAGTCCGGCTCCTACACATTCTTCGCCGGACTTGCCGACCGAGGCCTTGGTCCGCGGCGCGTCTCAGCTTTCCTCGAAGTCGAAGGTCGCGAACTTGAGCGTGCGGCAATTCTCGCTGACGGTTCGCACAACATCGTCCGGCGCACCGTTCGGGATCTCCGCCTGGATCTCGAGCGTCACTTCGACGCGAGCCCCCGGAAGTTTCATGAGGTGCTGCACAACCTCATTCGCCATATCAGCCGCGTCGCGGCCAAGCCGCACCGGGTTCAGCGTTACCGCGCCGTGGAACCTTCGCGCCCGAGGCGGTTCCGGGCGTTCCACCGACTGGCGCCCATCCGTTCGCTCTTCGCCCGGTTTCCGCGATTCATTAGTTGAGCTTTCCGATGAGGTCGTCTCGGTAGCGCGCGCTTCCTGTTGGGCAAGCTGGGCATGCGCGACATCTGGCTTGACCAGCAGGCCGCCGCCATCGAGACTCACGCGGATTCGTCGTGCGGCTTGAAGCCCTCGGTAACGCTGGTTCTCCTCATCCCATCCGTCCGCATACGCGAAAGAATCCTGCATCCACGAGATCAGACCCAGGCCATCGGATATCGCTTCAGCGAGGACGTCGCTGTCCCGCAGACGCGGGAGATACAAGTATCGCGCGAAGTCGTCCGCAAGTTGCTTAACCGCGACGTGATTGCCCCGCCACAGAGGCACGCGGTCTAGTTCGAGCCGTAGCAGAGAGCCCGCCCAGTTCGTGATAAGCAGACCGTCGCTCCTGAGTCGTTTCGACGCGCGAGCAGCGAGAGCGCCGGCTCCCGCCGCTTTCAGCTCAATCCATTCGAGGCGAGCTTGGGACGCATCTCCCTGTTTCTTTTCCGAGGGAACCAGGAGCCAAAAGTACGCCTCTGGAATCCGTTGCTCGACGGTTCGCTCTGCCTCTTCATGCTTGTCGTGCGCCTGTTTGCGCTGGAATTCGTCGAGGTTCAGCGTCTTGCTGTCGCGCTCGATCGATTGCCACGCGAGATAGTCGCGCACGGCCTTCTTGAGGTCTTCGAGTCGCGCCCGGTCTCCCGCCACAAACACGAGCGTATTGCGCTTGAGCCGCGGACTGGTTCCGCGATTGTTGAGGCACTCCGCCGCCGCATTGATGGCCGGGCTGGTCGTGTTCTTCGACATATGCGGCTGGGTAGGGTCGATTATCACCAGCCGCGCGCTGTCTTCATCGGCGATCTCACCGTGCGGTACGCACGCGTATACCCGCGAAAAATCCGCCCTGCTGCGCGCCTCCAGCCGCAGCCGCCGCCGGATCTCCTCAAGCACGTCTTCCTCGCGCTGCTGGGCGGCGCGGTCCTGCGCGAGCCGCGTGACGCCGGGCTGCGTCGAATACCAGTAGCGGCGGCCGTCCTGGTACAGATAGGTGGTCTGATCGCTCAGTCGCCGAAGAGCGTCGCCGAATGTCGCGACAGTCTCCCCGGGCTGGGCGCATCCGAGCTTGATCCGCGAATCGTCGATTCCCTTGTTCGCCGCCTCCAGCTTGGGCGCCGACCCGATGAAAATCGTGCGCGCCACGCGCCGCGACGCGGAATACCGCATCAGCGCCGGATTCTCCTGGTCCATCCGCAGCGGTACGGCATGTGGCCCGTCGATGTCGGCCTCGATCACCGGCCGCCACGGATCGTCCAGGTAACGCATCAGTTCGAACTGCACTGCCGGCTCGTCCAGCGGCATGTTGCCCGGCATGATCAGCAGGCTCGCGTCGTTGCGCTTCCACAGCGTATGGATCGCCGCCGCCATCAGCCGCAGCACGCCGCGCGTGCGCTGAAACTTGTCCAGCGACGACCAATCCTCGAACAGCCGGTCGAACAGTTCCGGATGTATCGGATAGGCTTTCTCGATTCGGCGCTGGTAATCGCCTTCGCGGCAGCCTGAGGGAAATTCCTGCGCATTAGCGCGGTACATCTCGCTGAACTTGCGCGCGACGGCATCGCGCGCCGCGAAATCTTCCTTCTCGGTGATCGGCTGGAACAGGCGCCGCCTGACGATCTCGAAACCTTCCTCCACGCTCGCTGGCGTCCACGGCGATTCGAGCCGTCCGAACGTGTTCTTGATGCGGGCGAGCGCCTCGTCTCCCGCCGTGCCGCCCTTCTCGATATCCGATGCCGGCAGGCTCGCTACGACCATCGTTCGCGGCGAAGCTTTCGCAGCTTCGGTCAGCGCCTGCGCAAACGTCATGTTGGCGTCGAAGGAACCGGCGGGAAGGTCCGCGACGCCGTAAAGCTGCCGCAAAAACGCGATCCATTCGTCGATCAGAATCAGGCACGGCGAGGCTTTCTCGAACAGTTCGCGCAGAACGCCGGCGCCTGGACTTACGCCCTTGCGATCCGCCTCGGCGACGAGCTTGTACCCCTCCTTGCCGAGTAGCTGCCACGCAAGCTCGCCCCATAGAGTGTTCGTCTGCGTACTGTCGGGCTTTCGATGCGCCGCCGCCGGATTGAGTTCCGTTCCGACGAGAACCGCTCGCTGGGTCTTCGGAAGGCTCGTTACCCCGGCGGCGTTAAGCACACTCTCGATACCGGGCATCTCCTTCACCGGCGTGCCGGAAAACAGGTGATACAGCGCAAGCATCGAGTGGGTTTTCCCGCCGCCGAAGTTGGTCTGCAGCTCGACGACCGGATCCCCGCCCGCGCCGGCCAGACGCTTGATCGCGCCGGCCAGCAGTTGCTGCAGGCCGTGCGTGATGAAAGTGCGCTGGAAGAAATCGCGCGGATTCTTGTACTCGTTCGTTCCTTCTCCCCGATAGACTTGTCCGAGATCGGCGGCGAACTCCGCTTGCTGGAAGCGCCCTGAAGCAACATCGGGGTGTGGGGTGATAACCTCGCGCCAAGGCTTGAGTCCGCGCTCGGGCTGACCCTCGGTCGGCGCCGACGCTACTTTGCGCGTCTCCGTCCGCGCCTGTTCGTCGAAGCGGACCCGCAACAGCTCCTGCTTGCTGCGCTCGACCTCAGCCGCCTGTTCGGCAGAAATGGCGCTGAGCAAACGATGGATGCTGTCGAGCGCGCGGTAGGCGTCGTCGGTCGAGAATGGCTTCTGATGGGCCCAGTCGTTGCGCGTATTGCGCAATTCCTCAACCAGGTTGCGCTCGGCCTTGCCGAGTTTCTTCGAGAAGACGGAGTTCCACTGCCCGGCCATCACCGACAGCAGCGCGTGCGTGTCCCAGTTGACCGCGCCTTTCGCGTCGCGCGGCAGCCGCCCGTCGCGAAATGCGTTGCCGGCCTCATCGATCCACTTCTCGCCGTAGGCCGCGCGCATCTCGCGCTCGAAATACGGCCGCAGGCCGGCCTTCAGCAAATCGAGCGCCTTGCCTACACGTTCGTGGTTAGATACTGCCATCGCTTTAGGGCCTCGGCTCGCTTTCTTTGAAAGCTTCGACCAACATCACGATGTTGCTTGCGGCGAGGTTAAGAGCGTACGCGGCCAGATGCGAGGGCACGTTGCGCACTTGTCCTCCTTGGCCATGGCCGCCGATGTTGTTTCTCAAGGTCGCTAGACCCTCCATCGAGGATTGCAAGAATGGGGGAATGAGACCATTTTGGATGACGATCTTGATTAGGGGCACGGCCGTCGCGTTGGCTGGATACTGCCACTTCTTCAAATCGCAGATCACCTTGAGGGTACTCTCAAGCGCCTTCAGCGCAGCGGTAATGGCGTCTTCGCGCTTTTTGTTACCCCTCGGCTTCGCAGTCCTGTACATTTCGTGCGCGTGCAGAAATTCTTGACGTGGTCCCTCGAACCTTGGATCAGATAAGAGAGCCAATGCGGGCTTGACGCTCTCCGCGTGAAGGTACTGGCTGTCAATGCGAACAATCTTGCCGTTCTCGAACTGAAATCCGACGCCGGCGTCCCGGAGGCGAAAGTTCAATTCCTTGACGGCTTCCGCCGCCGTCATAGATATCTGCCGCTCGCTCCGTTGCCACTCAGAGAGCTGGCCGAGGCCTGCGATACAGTGAAAGCTCATTTCGAGCAGGTCCAGAAGGTCGTCGATTTGCGTTGATTGAGATAAGAAGTATTTGACACATCGATCGAAGGGGTCCCGTTCGTGCGCCAGCTCAGGAACGCCCTTTTCTTGGCTCATAGCCGATTCGATTGATTGCCAAAATTCCAAGCTTTTATCGTTCGCAATATCGAAACCGGATTCCGTTCTAATCGAAGTTGGTCCTGTGGCCCGTTTCCATAGATTGACAATCTGCACGCGGAGGCGATTCGGTAGGTCCTCGTATTGGTAAACATCCGGCTGGCCGGCCCTTTCGGCCTGCCGTTTGCGCCGGGAATATAGGTCTAAGATTGCCATCGAATCATTATACCGCATGTTTACAGCAGGCTGGCGGATTCGCCTTCGCCGGCGCCGGCGAGCTTTTGCAGTTCCGGCCACGATTTCACCGGCATCTATTTCACCGCCGCGGAGCCCCACTCTCGCTTTCCCCTCCCCCATTGTTTGACATGGGGGAGGGTGAGGGAGGGGGTGCCTTGACCGCTCCCCATATCACTTCCAGTACGCCATCCAGATTCCGCCGAACCTCTTCGTTGCTGAATCGCAGCACGCGAAAGCCGCGCGCGGCAAGTTTCTCAGTCCGCCAGGCATCGTACGCTTCGCGGTCGCCGTGCGAATCGCCGTCCAGTTCAATCACGAGTTTGTGCTCAACGCAGCAGAAGTCGGCAATGAAACCGAGCAACGGATATTGGCGGCGAAACTTCGTTCCGGCCACGTTGCGCCGCCGCAGACGCGACCAGATCAATCCCTCGGCGGAGGTCGGATGGCTGCGCATCTCCCGCGCCCGAGCGCGGGCATTGCCCTCCAGCAATCCGCCGCGATAGCGGCTGCGCATCCTGCACCCCCTCCTTAATCCTCCCCCGTGTCAAACAACGGGGGAGGAAAATTCACAGTAAGGTTGCTGATTCGCCCTCCGTGCTGGAGGCGAGCCTTTGCAGTTCGGGCCAGGATTTGACCAGCATGTTGTAGGCGAGCGCCTCCTGCGGCCATCCCTTGCGATCGCAAATTACGTATAGCCGATAGGCGAGGTCTTTGGCCGTATCGGCGAGCGCGCCGACCCGCCGGATGATCCGCGCCGCGGCGGCCTCGCCGCCGCTCTCGAGCGCGCGAATCAGATGTTGCGTCAGCTCCCATACGGTCAGCCGTTTTTCAGACGCCGGGTCCCAATCGGCATTCAGTCCTTCGCGCGGGACGAGCTGGACCTTGCCGGCCTTGGCCTTGACGATCCCCGCTTCTGCGAGCGCGTTGACCGCGGTGTCCTTGGCGCGCGAGAGGGTTTCGGCGTCGCCGAACTTGCCCTCCTTCATCGCGTATTGCTCGAACCAGGCGAGCGCCCAGCGCGTCTCGGCGTCGTATTCGCCCTCCTGCTCGGCGAGGATTTCATCGAGCGCCTGGTTGATCAGCCCGAGCGCGGTCCGCACGCGCATCGGCGAGCCGTCGGTCTCGAGCACCTTCGAGTAGCGCGAGAAGACCGCCATGCCGGGGCCGATCGCGGCTTGGGCGAGATCGACCGGCGCGATGCTGCCGTGCTGGAGATGCTTGAGCGCCCCGGGAAGCTCGTTGCGCAGCGCTTCGACAAATTCGCGCCGGGTCGCGAGCGGCGCATCGTCGGGACGCGGCCGGCAGGCGAGGACGACAGACGAAGCAAGCGCGTTGGCGCCTACGCTGATGCTTCTGCCGCCTCGCTCGGTTCGCATCGGCCAAGTGCCCGTTATCTGAAAGCCCGCACGGATGAGGCCCTCAAGCATCGTTTCCCAGCCGGTCGAAACGAGGCCCGACGACGATTCGGGGCTGTCGTCTTCGTTGTCTTCCTCCTCAGCCTGCTTGAAGGCGTAAAAGACGGTTAAGGGATACCCGGAATTGTGCGCCTGGCGCATCTGCGCGAATGCTTTGCCGAGTCCCTCCTCGAAAAACCGCTGCGCCTTTTCCTTGCTGCCGTTGAATCGGTAGGGCGTCGCGACCAGTTCCTGCGCCTTCGGAACCAGCAGCGTGCTGAAGACCTGCGGATAAATCTTTCCAGCGGATCGACGGAGCCAAACGTAAAAGAAGTCGGAAAGGTCCGCATACCCGATGTTGTCGTAGTACGGCGGGTCAGTAGACACGACGGGCGACGGAACGCCGTTTATTGCTGCGGTGGCGTCGAGCTGCTTCGCGAAACCCTCCGAGCCATCGATAAGAAATTCGAGCGTATCAGCCGCTCTCTCGACGAACGTCGAGGTGTTGCCGCCCGCGTCGCTAAAGGGATTGGCCTCGGCGAAATCCCAGACCATCGGAATCGCCTGACGCGCGAAGGTTTCACGGAAAGCGCCGCGATCGCTCATCCAGCTCGTGATCGACGACCAAATGTTTGCGCCTTTGTCCACGGCGAATGCGAGATACGTGGCGACGGCGTCGGCGTAGGCGGTGGCGCCGAGGCCGCCCTCGTCGATGCCCTTGTTGTCGTCGGCCATCCCCGACGCGCGCGCATCCTTGAGCACGCGCTCGCGCGCCTCGCCCACCAGATCGCTGAACGTCGTCAGCGCCACCAACTGCCTCGGGGTGAATATCTCACGCCAGTGGGTGATTCCGTAACCACGCCCGCTGACCAGATTGGGAGTGGCGGTATTCATTTCTTCCGTCGGCATCCACTTTGGCTTTGCCTTCGCGGCAATCTCCGCCTGGTCTGCCGACGGCGACAGATAAACGCGCCCACCTTTACCCTCCGCCACAACCGCCATCAGCACCGCACCGTTCTTCTTTTTTTGAAATTCGGCACGAATCGCGTCCTCGCCTGCGCTCTGGCCGCACACGAGACAGCGAAATGCGGCGCCGCGCCCGGTCTTTGGCGCTTCCGGCGGTTTGCCCTTGCCGGTACCGATGGCAAACCGAACGGCCTTGGCGCCTTTGTCGACAATCGGCTCGACCCAGGCCTCCTTACCCTTCTTGGTCGAGAGCCAGAACGAGCGCACCAGCGGCATCATCGCGCCGCACGCCGGATTCGGACATTTCACCGTGCGCGCCCATAGCCACGCGATTACGGTAAGCTCCTTGCCGGCCAGGCCCTTCAGGTCGTCGCGGCCTTTCGCCATCTCGGCCGTGACCCTGACCTTGGGATAAAGATGACCGATGCGCCGTTCGGCCTCGTCGCGCATCCATTTGCCGTAGTAGCGCACGTCCTCGGCCAGCCCCTGCGCGCCGCGATAGGAACCCGCGATCATCTTCCTGCGCGCATCGGGATTTACCGGCGGCTTGCCGGCGAACTTCGGCGGAATCTCGATGAGCGCCTTGGTAATCAGGACGGCAACCGGATTGAGATCGCTCGCGTAGGCCTTGAGCCCGAGCCGCTGCGCCTCCAGCGGGATCGAGCCGCCGCCGCAGAACGGATCGAGCACGGCGGGCGGATTTCCTTCGCACGACTTCATAATCTCCGCGCGCGCCGCCGCGAGCACCGACTCGTTGTTCGAGTTCTCCCATTTGACGAGGTTTTCGATGATTCCGAACAGCCGCTTGCGCTCCTGCTCCTGCGCCTTCTCGGTCGGGAATTGGTCGGGATGGCTCGAAGGATCGTCGACGAGCTGCGCGAACAGCACCGCCCGGCAGGCGGCGAGGGGCCGTCGCGCCCACCATAAATGGAGCGTGCTCGGATGTCCGTGCCGGATGGATTTCTCGCGCGCCGCCGCCTTGTTGATCTCCTCCAGCGGCAACGCCACCTCAATCAGTTTCTTCTTCATTCTCCGGCTCTTGGGCACGCCTTGTCTCCGAATCCGTTTCAAACAGGAAAGTAACGAGGGTGCTGGCCGCGCCGACGGCCAGACGAGCGTGGCGTGGAGTGATGCCCCTTGCTCGGCCGTCTTTTCCATGTCCTGTTCCGTACAGGCCACGCAGTTCGGCCATTCCCTGAACGATCGTGGACATGTTGTTCAGCATCCGCCTGATGGTTTCCGCGCCTTTGGCGGAATCGGGTATATCGTCGGGCACGAGTTTCAAAGCCTTGAACGCCTTCTTGCCGAGCTGGAGCAGATCATCGTTCCTGCCGTACTCAAGACCGTGCTGCGCAAGTATGGTTTTGAAGCAGCTCTCGACCAGATCCTTCGCGGTCCCGATCGCAAGCGCCGGGTCCGCATCGATTGAGGCTTCGATCCGTTCGATCTGCGCAGTGATATGGGGAGCGTCCAGGCTCCTTGCAATCGCTTTTGCTTCCGTCAGGCGCGCGGTTGCCGTGGCTGGAACAATGTTGCCCTGCTGGTAAATGTAACCGTCTCGGCGGAGCTGCTCATTGAAGTCGCTGAGGCCCTTACGAAGATGGGCCAGGTATCGAAAGGGATCGTTCGAACCAGAAGAGTCTTCGATTGCCCGCTCCATGGCGCGCATGAAGATCGAAAGAACGCTCAGAAACTTCCTTGCGTCCTTCGGATCGGTGAAATCGAGGCCATTGTAATATTGCTGCACGCGTGTCCTGCGAGCCCCGCCGATTGGTGGATCCGGAAGTGCGCCGAGGGAGATTCCGGCGGCTTCGAACTCGTCGTCAATCTCGCGGAGTACGACGCCTGAGAGGTGATCTCTGAGCATGTTCCGAAGCCGGCGGCTGATAAGCTCCTGCGGCATGGCTATCAAGCCGTTCGCGAATAGGTATGGGAGCCTGTCACCGCAATCATCCGCGAAGCGCTTCCTCAAGGTACTTGACGATGCGGTCGCGGTTCGAAGCGAGGCTGGAGAACTGTTTTTCGCAGACATCGCTGAACCTTGCCAACACCTTCCGATTGACCTCTTCCTGATCCTCGAAGATCCCGAGCGAGCGAAATGACAGCCCCCACTTCTCGAACTGCAAAAGGGCGATGGTGGCGTCGCGTACTTTGTCGTCGCCGGGAAGCGCATAGACCATCAACGGCTTCGCCATTCCGTTCACCCGGCAATCGACAACGTACTTCCCGTCGGGGTCGTGCTGTGGATCGCTCCAGTCAAAGGCGCGTCGGCTTTCGGGCACCTGCTCGGTCATGAATGCACGAAAGTCTTCGAGAAAGGTGGAGCGCACAAACTCCCGCCGCAGGTAACTCACGTCGGCAATTTTCAGCAGCGCCTGGACAAAGCTGTAGAGGGCGTCGCCGTAGCCGCCATTTGCGATTGGCAAGACCAGCTCGCCCGCGCGATCACGCACCGAAAAAACCGAGAGCGTGTTTGCAATGATCTTCTGGCGAGTGCCCCGCTGGAGATCTTTCTCATCGATATCGTAAGTGAGGTGCATGAAGGTGTGACCCTCGTCAGAGAGAATCCATCCTGCGTCCTCGCGTTTCAGGATTACCGCAAGGTGATCGCCGTCTTCGAAAGTAAAAGGCATAAAGATGCGGAAGCGGTCGACCCCCTCTGGTTCCAACCGGAGCCGCTCGCTCACCTTGCGCTTGAAATCGCGCTCTATCGACTCGACGGCCATGTCAAGGCTTCCTGGTCCCAAACAATCCCAGCTGCCGGACTTGGGGCAACTGGAACCCGCAATCCTCGAAAAGGCAGCTCAATGCCTCGTGGAGCTGTGCGAAGCGATTGTCGGCTTCGGCAAAGGCGTCCTCTCTGAAACCGCCCGCTTGGTAGCGTTCGGTGGCAGTGTGCCGATGAAATTCATAGAACCTCTCGCGCTCGAGGCAGTTCGAATGTTCGTGGCTCTTTCCATTATATCGTCGCAGGCGAAAAAGAATGTTCGTGTCGGGCGGCTGGTAGGCGAGAATGACCGAGAAATCCAGAGGATTGAATATGCTCTTGCGAATGATCACCCGGAAGACCGAGCCGTTCAGCCCCACTATCTGTAGTTCCGCCTCTTCGTGCCCGGACTTGGGCTTGGGCCTGAGGCGCGCCTCGTAGTCAGGCGGCAGCGGCTTGGGCTCCGCGAGAAGCTTTTGAATCTCCGCGTCCGAAAGTTGCGCTGGCATCGCGTCCGCAATCTTTACGCCGGCTGCTCGGCTTTGGCCAGCAGCTCGCCTAGTTTATAATTTACGCTTGCCGCGCCGAAATCAGGCTCCTTCTGGAACGGCCGCCGCACGTAGCGCGGCGTGGCGGGGTCGCCGTCGACCTCGACGATCGCGAGGATGAAATCGTCGGGCTTGTTGAGCGCGGTCAGGATTTCGTTGCGCGTCACGGTCACGGTATCGGCGCCGGCGGCGCGGCCTTTAACCTCGATGAACCTGAGTTTGCCGGTGCCCGGCACATGGGATTCGATATCGTACCCGCAGTTGTCCTGGCTCACGTCGCGAGGTTCGTAACCCAAGCGCCGCTCCGCTTCCATCACGGCCGCCATCGCGAGGCTTTCCACTCGCGCAGTCTCGCGCGACTTCGCGTCAGCGGTTGTCGCGCGCGCTCCTCTGAGAGCGGAGACCATCGCTTCCGGGACGACCAAGGCGCCGCCGATCACGACCGGCGGCATCGCGGAGAGCTGCCGCTCCTGATTGAGTTCGGCGAGCCTCTTTTCGAGCCGCGCCTGCAGCTCGTCGGCCCGCTGGCGGGCGCGGCCGGAATTGAGGCGCGGCGTCTTGCCGGCGAGCTCCTGGGCTTTCAGCTCTTCCGCGCGCAGGTCCCAGTAATTGATTTCCTTGGTCAGACGGTCGCGGACCGCCGCCTCAGTTTTGGCGATCAGCGCTTCCTTGCGCTGGCGGACTTCGCGGAGATGCTCGGGCGCCAGGTTGGAGACGGCGAAGCTTACGGCTGCCGATTCAAGGTTCTTCGACAGCCACGCCGCTTCGAGCATCGGCTTGAGTAGTCCGCGCTCTTCGTCGGTTGCCGGACGGTAATCCAGATAGGGCGCGTAACCCGCATTATGAGCGGAGCCGCTCTCGTCGATCTCGACGAATTGCATCCGGCGCGACACGACGCGCCGGTTGCCCGCGCGATCCGTGCGCGCATCCTGTATCCCATGTTCGAGGTAAAACAGCGCCCGGATGGAATCGACCCGGGTTTCGTCGGGCGCGACGAGCACCGCGCCGCGTTTCAGAAGCTCGCGGTAGCGCTCGAGAACCAGGTCGATGGTCGCGTCGAGCAGCGGATGGCCCGGGCAGAGGAACTCGGCCAAAGGCTTTCCGGCGACGGTTATCAGGTCTTTCTCAAACGTGACGCGCTCATACCGCGGGAGCATCGGCACGCCCCGGCCGATCAGCCGGTCGCGGTTGCGGATTGCGGCCGGGACATGGGTAATCTCGAATCGCCGCGGTTCGCGCTCGCGGATCGTTCCGCCGAGGAGCCGGAAGGCTTCGAGGAAGAAACTCTGGATGAAATGGGGCTGGAGCCGGCGCGCCTCCGCCCGCTCCATCTCCTCGCGAATCTCGCGGACCCGCGTGGCGTCCATCGAGTCGTGGGAAAGAGCGCGCTCTTCAATGAGCTCCTTGATTTGGTTGTGATCGAAGGTCTGGTCAACGATCTGCGTGAGGCGCGCGCGGACTTCAGGGCGCTCACCGTAGCGGATTGCCTCGATCATCAGGTCCCTGAGCGGCCGGTCGTCGAACTTGAGCTTGCCCAGCACGTCGAACACCTGGCCGCCGAGCGCCTCGCGCTCGCGGTCGAGCTTTTCAAGGATTCGGGTGAAGACTTCGCCTTCGCGGGTCTCTTCGGCGACCAGATTCCACAGGTGGCAGACCTCGGTCTGGCCGATACGATGGATGCGGCCGAAGCGCTGCTCGAGGCGGTTCGGGTTCCATGGCAGGTCGTAATTGACGGCCAGATGGGCGCGCTGGAGGTTGATGCCTTCGCCGGCGGCGTCGGTCGCTACCAGTATCTGCACGTCCTTGTCCTGGGTGAAGCTCTCCTGCGCCTTGCGGCGGTCCTCGCGGCCCATCGCGCCGTGAATCTGGACCAGGGCTTCGGGGCGCCCGAGCAACGCGCGAATTTTTTCGACCAGGTAATTCAGCGTGTCGCGGTGCTCGGTGAAGATCACGATCTTGCGGCAGTTGCCGTCGGCGTCGACGATTTCAGGATTGTTCTGAAGCAGGTTGCGGAGTTCGTCCCATTTGCGGTCGGTGTTTGAGCGCCGAACCTTCAGCGCGAGATTTTCGAGCCGCTTCAGAGTGCCGATTTCAGCTTCGAGTTCGGCGATCGTCCGCGCGGCAGTTGCCTGATCGACGACCTTCTCTTCGGCAGCCTCGATTTCGGCGTCGGGCGCGTCGTCGAGTTCCTCGATGTCCTCATCGGTCATCGAAGGAACTTCGGCGGGCAATTCGAAACGCACCTCCGCCCCGCGCTTTAGCAAACGCTCCTCGCGAAGCCGGTTCTCCAGACGCTCGCGACGCCGGCGCAGCGATTGGTAGATCGCCTCGGGAGAAGAGGCCAGTCGGCGCTGCAAAGTGGTCAGCGCGAACCCTACCGTTCCCTTGTGGCCCTCCCCGGGGAGCGAATCGGCGCGATTAAATTCGTCGCGCACGTAGTCGGTGACCTGCTTGTAGAGGTCGGCCTCGGCTGGCGACAGCTTGTAGGCAACGGTGTAGGCCAGCCGTTCGGGGAAAAGCCGAGTTCCGTCGAATTTGAGGAGGTTTTCCTTGACCATCCGGCGCATCAGGTCGGACACGTCGGTCACATGAACGCCGTCGCGGAAGCGGCCTTCGAAACGGTCGCCGTCGATCAGCGCCATGAAGAGCTGGAAATCCTCCTCCTTGCCGTTGTGCGGCGTCGCGGTCATCAGGAGGAAGTGCCGGGTTATCCGCGAGAGCAGCTTGCCAAGCTTGTAGCGCTTGGTCTCCTTGATCTCGCCGCCGAAGAACGAGGCGGACATCTTGTGCGCCTCATCGACGACCACGAGATCCCAGTCGGTTTGTTCCAGCTTCGCCTGGAGCTCTTCGTTGCGGGAAAGCTTGTCGAGGCGGCAAATGGCAAGCGGATTCTCGGAGAACCAGTTGCCACTGCGCGCGGCCTCGAGCTTGTCGTTGGTCATGATTTCGAAGGGCAGATGGAAGCGGCGATCCAGTTCGTCCTGCCACTGCTCGACCAGCATTCCGGGGCACACGATGAGGCATCGATGGAGGTCGCCGCGGGCGATCAGCTCTTTGATGAGAAGGCCCGCCATGATGGTCTTGCCGGAACCGGGATCGTCGGCAAGGAGAAATCGCAGGGGCTGGCGGGTGAGCATTTCGCCGTAGACGGCGGTTATCTGGTGGGGAAGCGGCTCGACGAGCGAGGTGTGGACCGCCAACACGGGGTCGAACAGATAAGCGAGTCGTATCCGATAGGCCTCGGACACGAGACGGAAGAGCGCGCCGTCGCTCTCGAAACTCCAGAGACCTCCGGGGCTGGCCACTTCGAGCGTCGGCTCGCGGTCGCGGAAGAGCAGCTCGCTGCCGAGCCGTCCGGCGGCGTCCTTGTAGGTCAGCTCAACGACGTTGGAGCCGTGCCAAGAGACGTCAACTACGGTGACGAGTTCATTCGGTAAGACGCCCTTGACCGACGCCCCCCGCGTCAGGTCTTCCAAACGAGCCAAGTTGACCCCCTTGATCGCGGTAGCTGGACCCTACCAATCATGCCGGCCAGACGCAAAACGGGATACGCGGCGCGGCTCACTCGGCAGACTTAAGCATCGGAGTCTGATGCGCTAGGGTGGCCGTTTCGGCATCTCTTGGCAGCCCCCGCAAAGCCTTAAGCCCCTGAAGATAAAAGAAAATCGATCTGCCTGTGGAAAGTTCTTCAGAAGCTATCTGTCTGCGGATGCTTCTTTTCGAGAAACTGATGGGAGCGCGCAAATTCCGCAAGGGCGCGCTAAAAAGCGAAGGAGTTTAGACAGGCTTCAGGCCGAACGGAAAGCGTCAGAACGAAATAACCGAAATAACAAAGAGCGGGGTGCCGGCCAAGGCGCCCCGCCCGAAACTGTCCGTCGCCCCGCAGGACGACCAGCAACGACCCTGAGCCTATTCAGTCCATCTCAGGGTGTCAATCCAGTCCGTGCAAAAGAAATAGGGCTGACAATCCGGGGCGTGCTCGCGGTGGTAGCGGACCCATGGGGGGATCATGCTGCCAGAAAGCGCGGACGCGATTGCACGCGTCCAAGAGGACGTACCTGGTGAGCACGGAGAGGAAACACGGCGCGAGCGAAGGCTCATCCTGCTGCCCGGTCGGCAGCAGGAACTGTTCACGCCCGAGCAAGAGGTTCGCATCTACCATGGCCAAGGCCCAGGAGGCCCCGCGTTCTTCTCCATCGTGCAATACAGCAAGGACGTCTATACGGACGCGCGCGGACGCGAATATCGCCGACCCAGACAGCAATCATTTGAGGTAGCACAGCTCGCTTGGGCGCTAAGGAATCTTCCGACCGATCGCGACTCGTACATCTCTCAGGCCGAATTTTATAAACCCCTGCGCCGAGTTCTTTTCCTGCGCTCATTGTCGCTCTCTTTCCTCGATCTGGACAACGCGGTCGGCAGGTGGCCCGATCCAGCGAAAGCAGTGTTGCTTTACTGCGATGAAGAGCGCATTCCGCACCCAAGCGTAATTGTCTGGAGCGGGCGCGGAATGCATTTGAAGTGGGCCTATCAATCGGCGATACCGAACCCCGCCTATCCGCGCTGGTACAGGCTTCAAAAGCTTCTGGCCAAGAAGTTTGAATCGTTCGGTGCGGACTTCAAGGCGTTGGACGGCGCCAGGGTTTTGCGGATTCCCGGCACTCTGAACTCACGCTCGCAGTCGAAGGCGTTCGTATTGTGGCCATCACATGCGTCGGACGTGGCGCTTTACGATTTCGAGTCGTTTGCGGCGGAAATATTTCCCCTTTCGCGCGAGGAAATCGAACAGGCGCGACAAGAGCGAAAGCGCGGACGCAAGGAGCAGCGTGCCCGCCTGAGCGCGATGCCTCGCGCTCAGCGCGGCATCGCGCAGTTTCGAAAGGGCGTGGCGGAGCTATGGTGGTCTAGACTGAGCGACATACGCCGCCTTGCTGAACTCAGGGGCGGTGTTCGAGTTGGCCAACGGGATCTTTACCTTTTTCTCGGCACTGTCGCACTCACCTGGGTGACCGATCTGCCCCGACTGCACGACGAAGTCTCGCAGCTCGCCAAGGAAATCGTTCCGTCCCTGCCCCATCATGAAGCGCTTACCGCAATGGGCAGCGCGGTGCGGCGGGCTGCCCGAGCGGCCGCCAGAGAAGTCGAGGTCTTCAATGGTCGGAAGGTTGACCCCCGTTACGCGTTTCGCAACGACACGTTGATCGACTGGCTTGAGATCACGCCCGACGAGGAACGCGAGCTTTCAACGATCATCAGCGTGGGCACAGCGAGGGAGCGCAAGCGCGCTCAAGACGAGGCGCGTCGTCGGGCGCGAGGCGAAAGGAATCGAAACGATTACCTCCTCGAGGCCCGGACGCGCTCCCGCGCCCGCAGCAGGATGGTATTGGAACTCCAGGCATCCGGTTTGACACGCCGACAGGTCGCCGAACGCATGGGGATGACCCTCGACGCGGTAAAGTCCCTGTTGAAGCGCGCTGGTTCTAACGCCGATGCCTGCTGAGACGCGCTCAAGGGGGGTGTCACGGTCCGCGCCTTTGTATATGGCGTAGCCTATGCGCATCCTCGCGCGCACCATTGCGACCGACATCAAAATAGGCAGAACGCCGGTGAAAAAACGACCATTGAAGCTTCCGCAGCTTTTTTCAGGATGTGCGAAGCCCCTACGCAAAAACGAGGGCGTCGAAGTCGGGACGAGCCGCGAAGCGGCGGTCGCGCTTCGCGCGGCGTTCCCGACGAGCGCCCGATGTCGGCCGAGCGCTTGCGCGAGGTCGAAATCCCACTCTAAACCTAAGTTCGATGTCCCGGTGCCGGATGGGTGGACCGGAATCAAAAGGATGGCCGCAGCTATCGGCGGCCAGGCCCGAAGAGCGGTCGCGGACCGGGCCGTGATGTCCGCGAGGTGCGGTAGCCGCCATAAAATATCCAGCCGGTCGTTGTCGTACGCCAGGTCGCCGATCAGCGCCCGGTCGCGCAACCCAATCAAAGTATCGCTTTCAATTGAATCGAGCAGCTGGCGCGCCTCCTCGGCCGACAGCACCGGCGTCTTGCCGCGCTTGACCACGTACTTGGGCCCGCGCACCGAGCTGGCCGGATTGGAGGGCAGAATTCCGCCTGTCACCAGGTAGTCGAAGAGCTGCCGGATCGCCGCCAGGTGCTGCTTGACCGACGGCTTGGCCATCCCGGCGCCGATCTGCTCGACGTAAGCCGCCACCGTAACGGGTTCGATGTCGTCCAGCTCAAGCTTCTGGGCCTCGGTCCAGTCGAAGAACTGCTTTACCGTGCGCGCCTACGCCATACGTGTGCTGCGATTGCGGATGTTGGCGGTGAAGAACTCGATGAACCGCCGGCCGGCGCGCTCACCGCGAGAAAGGATGGAAGAGGGCAGGGCGCCCATCCCGGCCGGATCAGCCCCAGCGGCGGCGCGACCTCGTCGGTCAAGACAATTGGCAATTTGTCAGACGTACAATTGTATCAAACACCACCGACCCGCAGTGGCCAAGCCGCGAAGAGCGATCAGGCGGCGCGGATAGGGCAGGGCGACCGCGCCTGGCTTGCCTTGGATCGGATCTTTCTCGACGCCAACGTCCTGTTCTCGGCCGCATACCTGGAGAACTCCGGACTGGGCCGACTTTGGCGGCTCGAAGACGCCGAGCTGCTGAGCTCGGCCTATGCGGTTGAGGAGGCGCGGCGCAACCTGGCTCTGGACCGTCCGCCGGCTCTGGCCCGATTGGAACGGCTGAAGCCCAGCTCGCGAAGATTCTCAAGCTATCGCCGGACGTGCTCTATTTTTACGCGAAGAGGGTTCCGGCGGACGTAAGCCGCGACGCCGGCGACAGCGAGGTGGAGGCGGCCTATCAAGCGTTCCGGCGCGTGCTGGAAGCGCCCGGCAAGGGTCAACGGGAATCCAGGCGCGGACGATAACCGGCGGCGCCATCGCGCAATCGATAAAGGCGCGTCCGTGAATCGGAGACGCTCAATTCTTCAATAATTCCCTGAAGGATGGTGTCGGTCGACTGGTAGAAAAGCATTTAGCATCAGGACCCGGCGCTGAGCGGTTATACGGTTAGTTGCCTACGCCGCTTGCGCGCGCGAGTTGCTATTGTCG
>JAKAVC010000001.1 GCA_021817345.1 Deltaproteobacteria bacterium
CCGGAGACGAAGAAGGTGCTGACCTCGGGCATTTGCAATGCGAGCGCCTGGCGCAGCTTTCGCTCGTAATAGAAAGTCGAGTGGTGGTGGCCTTCCTTGAGCGACACCATCACCTCGGCGGTGTCCTCGCCCGAGTTGGTGGTGTAGATCGCCGACACGTTCGGGACCACGCCGATATTGGCGACCACGGTCTTGAGATCTGCGGGTGGGATGATCTGGTGGATGATGTGAGTCATTTTTTTGGCGGCAGCCTCTGTCAACTCGATGCGCGTACCGACCGGGGTGCGCATGTCGATGACGAACTTGCCGGCGTCGGTGCGGGGGAACAGGCGTTCGCCGAGCCGCGGAAACATCATCATTGAACCAACGAACATCACCGTCACGACGCCGATGAGCATACCCTTGTGGTCCAGCACCCGCTCCAGCAGCATCGCAAAGCGGTCTGCAAAACGCTCATACCCGCGGTTAAAGGCGGCCAGCAGTCCGCGCTGGTCCTCGTAGTTTTCCTGGGCGTCCTCCGCGGTCAGATAACGCGCGCAGTAAAGCGGAATGATCGTCATCGAGACCACGTACGACGCGGCCATCGAAAACACCACCGCCAGCGCGAGCGCGCTGAACAGGTACTTGGCCACGCCGAACAGGAATACCACGGGCAAAAACACGACGATCGTGCTCACCGTCGAAGCCAGCACGGCGTAGGTGACTTCCTCGGCGCCGGTGCGCGCGGCCACCTCGGGCTCCTCGCCGGCGGCCAGATGGCGGTTGATGTTCTCCAGCACGACCGTTGAGTCGTCCACCAGGCGTCCGATGGCCAAAGTGAAGCCGCCCAGGGTCATGATGTTGATGGTGGCGTTCGAGAAGTACAGCCCGAGTACTCCGGCCAGGATCGAGAGCGGAATCGACAAAAAGATCGCGAAGGTGGATTTGAAGTTGCCCAGGAAGATGAGAATCATCAACGAGGCGAGCACCGCTCCCGAGGCCGCCTCATGCTCGAGGGCGTGCACCGCGTCGAGAATGGTGTCCTCCTGGCTGAACAGGGTATGCACCTTCTCGCCGTTGCTCAGACCGGTGACCTCGTGAACCGCCTTCTTTATTCCTTCGATCACGGATAGCGTGTTCGCGCCGGTCTGCTTGAAGATGGGCACATAGACGGCGGGCTTGCCGTTGATCAGGACCAGGTTGTACTGGATCTCGGCAGCCTCTTTGGCCTTGCCGATTTCGCGAAACAGCACCGGTGCGCGGCCCGGACCCAGCTCGACCGGTACATTGTCGATGTCCTTGGGCTTGGGAACCTCGGCATTGGCGTAGATGTAGTAGTCGTAGTTGCCGATCTTGGCGTCGCCCGCGGGCAGGATCTGGTTGGTCGCATTGATCGCGCGGACCGCGGCCATCGGCGTCAGCCCCAGCGCCTGCAACGCCCTGCCATGCACGTAGGCCATAATCTGGCGAATCTTGCCGCCGAACGGATATGGCACCGAGGCGCCGTGCACCGTGGCCATGAAATTGCGCACGTTGTAGCGCGCCTGATTCTGCAACTCGGTCTGGCTGTAAGGGCCGGTCACGGTCACCAGGATGACCGGGATGGACGACGACGCGTTGTATTTGAGCACCAGCGGCGGCAGCGTTCCCGGCGGCATCAGGCCCAGATCGCCCATCGCCAGCGTGGCCAGGTTCGCGGCCGCGGCGTCCATGTTCACGTCGCTGTGGAAATACACGGTGATGAGGCTGACGCCGGGCAGCGAGCGCGACTCGATATGCTCGATTCCGCTGCCGAGGGTGAAGAACCGCTCATAGCGGCTGGTGATGTCCTGCTCCATCGCGAGCGGCGCGTAGCCTGGATAGAAGGTCGCCACCACCGCCGCCTTGATATGCAGGCGTGGGAAAACGTCCACGGGCATCCGGGAGAAAGCCGAGACGCCGAGCAGAACTATCAACAACGCCCCCACCACTATCAGGTAGGGATTTCGTAACGAGAAACTTGGCATGGCCCAACCTCAGCCACGTCACGTGTGGCGCGACCTTGCCGCACGAACGCAGCCCGGCTTCAGGTCCTGAATTTTCGAGTGTGGCGCCCTCGAAGGAGGGCGTCCCGTTCAGGCGGACTCGAACGCGCGGGGCGGCGGATGCCAGAAGTTGGTGACCACCAGCTTTAGCGGCAGGTTCGGCAGGAATGTTGCGCGCTTCAATGCGGTGCGCAAAAACACCGGGCGCTTCACCTGTTCAAGCAGGTGAAACGGTGCGACGTGCAACGCGTCCCCGGTGTCTTGTCCCTGGGAGTCGGCCAGCGCGTCGCACAGGACGCCCATCGGAGCGTGCCTGTTGCTGCTGACCGTGCGTGGTCTCCAGTCGTGTCGGCAGTTGGAGTAGCCGTGATGCAAGCAGAGCTTGAGCAGAATCAGGCCCAGCACCAGGGCGACTCGAACGGAGGCACTTGAAAGGTGCCGACACGTCCGGAGACGATTCCTGGAGCAGGTCATAATGCTACATCTTCGCCCAGCGCTGCGCTGAGCCTTTTGACGATGCGCACGCGGCGAAAATTCACCAGCCCCTTGTCCGACCTTCGCTATCCGGCGTTAGCCATGGTCGCATTCTATTTGCGCTAGGTTCACTGCCCGTTCGTTGTCCAGGAGTAGGCGCAGAATAATCAAAGAATGGGCAAATAATGAGTGAACGTGCTGCGGGAGACGACACTTCGCTCTCTGCGCCCGCCGCGATGCCCGAGGTTTCGCCCCCCGCGGAAGCGTCCGTAGTGCCGGCGCGAGCGCGAAGCAGCGCGTTTGCGCGCGGACGCGAGTCGGTACTAACGTCTCGCTCTTCGAAGGGATTCCAAAAGACCAGCCGGAGGGACCGAAAATGCCGCTCATTCCTTATGTTGACGAGAGCAAGCTCTCGGAAGAGTCGCGCAAGCTGCTGCATCGGGGCCGCGTTACGATGAATATCGCCCGGATGGTGGCGAATTCGGAGGCGGCTTTCTATCCGTTCTCGAAAATGGGCAATTCGCTCATGACGCGCGCGAAGCTCGACGCAAAGCTCCGCGAGCTTGCAATCCTGCGCACCGCGAAGGTGAGCCGCTCCGTTTACGAATGGACCCAGCACGTTCCAATCGCGCTCGCCGTTGGCGTAACTGAAGACCAGATCGCCGCGATGGACAATCCGGCGGGCGCAAAGTGTTTCACCGATCTCGAACGCCTGGTCCTGGAATTCACCGAGCAGGTCGCGCGCGACGTGAAGGGTAGCCCGAAGACGCTGGCCGAGTTGAAAAAACATCTCGGGCCGGCGGAACTCGTCGAGTTGATTCTTTCGATCGGATTCTGGGGGATGGTTGCGCGCCTGCTCGAAACCGCCGAGGTCGAACTCGAGGAATTCGCCGGCAAGATAAACCTGCTCGGCGATTTCAAGGCCGCCTCGCGCTGAGCAAAGGCGCCCGCCGCAAGCGCGGGCGCTGTCGCGCCGCCGCTTCAGCGGGCGCCGGACTTGCGCTGCTCCTCGAGCTTGCGCAACTCGACGCGCCGGATTTTGCCGCTCACCGTTTTGGGCAAATCGTCAACGAATTCGATCTCGCGCGGGTACTTATACGGGGCGGTTACACGCTTGCAATGCTCCTGCAGTTCGCGCACCAGCGCGTCGCCGCCCGTGACGCCGGGCTTGAGCCTGACGAACGCCTTGACGATATGTCCGCGCTCGGGATCGGGGCTTGCCACCACGGCCGATTCGGTCACGGCAGGATGCTCGAGCAGGGCACTTTCGACCTCGAACGGCCCGATCCGGTAGCCGGATGAATTGATGACGTCGTCGGCGCGTCCAACGAACCATAGATAGCCGTCCGAGTCGCGGTAGGCCTGATCGCCGGTCAGGTAATAGTCGCCGCGGAACACGGCTGCGTTTTCCTCGGGATTCTTCCAGTATTCGAGCATGATCGAGGGCGGCTTGTCGGGCTTGACGCGGACGGCGACCTGGCCGGCTTCGCCCT
>JAKAVC010000138.1 GCA_021817345.1 Deltaproteobacteria bacterium
AGGAAGGCGCGGAAATCGACCAGGTCGCGGCCGTAGCCGGCTACCGTATTTCGTGAGGCTCTCGACGCTTTGGCCAGCGCCCTGATGAAGGCCTCGATCTCGGGTTGCATCGCCTCGCGCATCGTTAGTCCAATCGTTATGCTACATCAGTTATGGTATCAGCGGTGTTTCTGACGCAAAAGCATGGTCTTTGAGCGGGCGTAGCGATTCTTCGCGAGACAGCCCCGGGGACGGGCACATGAATTGCTGGCATTGTGGGCGTATCGTTGAAGTCGGCGAGCGAGTCGGCTTTCGGGATCATTGCCCGGGATGCGACCGGCCGCTTCATGTATGCAGAAACTGCGGATTTTACGACCCAACCTTCAACAACCAGTGCCGCGAGCCGATGGCCGAGCGGGTGGTAGACAAAGAGCGGGCAAACTTTTGCGAATACTTTGTTCCGGGCAGGGAAGGCCGCGCCGGCGCGTCGTCGGGGTCGGCGGATCGCGCGGCGCTGGAAAATCTCTTCAAGAAAAAGGGCTGAAAATTCCTAGCCTTTGGTTCAAGCGCCCGAGCGCCGTGGGATGCGCCGCTTCCTGATGGAATCGCGAACTGCAGCTATCGTGCTTGCCGCGGGGCTCGGCACCAGGATGCGCTCCGAGCGAGCAAAAGTGCTGCACGAGCTCGGCGGCGAACCGATGCTCGCGCGGGTGATGCGGGCGCTGGAGGCGCTCGGGCCCAACCCGCTCGTCCTCGTGCTCGGCCACCAGGCTGACGCCGCAAAAGATGCGGTACGGCGATACTGCCCGGATCTCGCCGTATCGTTCGCGCTTCAGCCGAAGCAGCGCGGCACGGGCGACGCCGCGCGATGCGGCCTCGGCGCGATAGCCGAGGACTTCCGCGGCGACGTCATCATTCTATATGGCGACCTGCCGATGCTGACGCGGGAGACGCTCGGCGCGTTTCGCCGAGCGCATCGCGAGGCCGCCTCCAAGCTCTCGTTCATAACCGTGCGATTGCCCGACGGCGGGGCCTACGGGCGCGTGCTGCGTGACAAAAGCGGTGAGGTCGAGGCGATCGTCGAAGCGCGCGACGCCAACTCCGAGCAGCGCGCGATAACCGAAATCAATACCGGTGTTTACCTGGTGGACGCGGCGCTGCTTCGCGCCGTGCTTTCGGAAATAACCGCCGACAACGCGCAGCGTGAGTACTACCTCACGGACATTATCGCTATCGCCCGAAAGCGCGGCGTGCGCGTGTTCGGATGGCGCGCGGAGCGAGCGGAGGAATTCGCCGGAGTCAACTCGCGCGAGGAGCTGGCACAGATGGAAGCGCGGATTCGCGAGACGGTCAACAGGAAACTGATGGCGGCGGGCGTGACGCTCATCGATCCGCCGACCGCCTATATCTCGGAGCAGGCCGAGATCGGCCCGGACACGACGATCGGACCCAACGTCCAGATTCTCGGGCGATGCAGGATCGGCAGGGGCGTCATAATCGAGGGGACGGCGTGGCTCAGCAACGTCACGCTCGGCGACCGCTCGCATCTGAAGCTCGGGGTGCGCGCCGAAGACTGCACGATAGGCCCCGAATGCGAGATCGGCCCGTTCGCCAACCTGCGCGCGGGCACCGAACTCGAAGGCCGCAACCGGGTCGGGAATTTCGTCGAGACCAAGAAGGCGCGGCTTGGCCGCGGCACCAAGGCAAGCCATCTGAGCTACCTTGGCGACGCCGTGATCGGGAGCGGCACCAATATCGGGTGCGGTGTTATCACCGTAAATTACGACGGTTACGACAAGCATGGGACGCGTATCGGCGACCGATGCATGGTCGGGTGCGACTCGCAGTTTGTGGCTCCCGTCAAGGTCGGCAACGACGTGTATGTCGCGTCTGGCACAACGATCGTGCGCGACGTGCCGGACGGTTCGCTCGTCCTGTCGCATCATCCGCAGGCCGAGAAACCCGGATGGATGGAAGCGTTTCATAAACGCCACGCGGGCCGCGCCAGGTGGTGGGAAGAGAAACATTGATACGACTTGGGCGATCGGACAGAATCATTGCAGTTGCACGGTAACCCTGGAGAAACCCGGGAGGTAACGCCCTAACACGATAGAGTCACGGAGAGTAGCGCCAGGACTCGCTCACGCGAGTTGACGAGGTGGAAGCTTATCGAACAATTCGGCGGATGGCTTCCCGGTGCCACGATCGTCAGAGACGGACAAACCGAGCGGGCGACCGCGCGACAATAACCGTCTCAAGTGGTGGAGCGTAATGCTCCAGAGTGACCTTCCTAAACTCTCCCGAAAAGAAACCTGACCCAGGCGGGCGCGACGACCGGTTCGCGCGGCTTGCCAAATCGCAACCCGCGGCTAAAGCGCCGCGCAAGGGAGAGCATCGTCATGTGTGGAATCGTCGGATACGTGGGAGCGCAGGAAGCATATCCAATCCTGGTGGGCGGACTTAAACGCCTGGAATACCGCGGCTACGACTCGGCCGGAATCGCAACTCTTGACGCCGGCAACAGGCTTGAAGTTCGCCGCGCGGTGGGAAAACTCGAAAACCTGCGCAAGCTCGTCGAACATTCTCCGCTCACCGGGCATATCGGAATCGGGCACACGCGATGGGCCACGCACGGACGGCCCTCCGAGCAGAACGCCCATCCGCATCAGGCTGGCCCCGTCGCGGTAATCCATAACGGAATCGTCGAGAATTTTATCGAGCTTCGCGCCGAGCTCGTCCGCCGCGGGCACAAGCTCAAGTCCGAAACCGACAGTGAGCTTATCTCGCACCTGGTCGAGGAAAACGTCAAAAGCGGACTTGCGCTGACCGACGCGGTGCGCCGCGCGGTGCGCGAATTGCGCGGCTCGTTTTCGATCGTCGTGCTCTCGGAGACCGAGCCGGCCAAGCTGGTCGCGGCCAAAACCGCAACCCCGCTCGTCGTCGGCCTTGGCGAGGGCGAGAACTTCGTCGCCTCCGACATCCCGGCGCTGCTCGAACATACTCGGCGCACAATCGTGCTCGAGGACGGCGAAATCGCCGAACTCGGCCGCGACGGCGTCCGCCTGATGAAGTTCGACGGCACCCCCGTCCATCGCGAACCCCGCATCATCCAATGGGACGCGGCACGCGCCAGCAAGGGCGGCTACCGGCATTTCCTGCGCAAGGAGATCGACGAACAGCCGCAGGCGTGGATCGACACGATGGCGGGGCGGGCGACGCCGGCGTCGTCGCGGGTCGCGTTCGAGACCGAGCTTCTGCCGCCGGGCGGCGCTGAGAGCGTGAAGCGAATCGTGATGGTGGCGGCGGGAGCGTCGTGGATCACGTCGCTAATCGGCAAATTCATAATCGAGCAGGTCTGCGCAATCCCGGTCGAGGTCGATTACTCCGGCGAGTTCCGCTATCGGCGTCCGCCGCTCGGACCGGGCACCGTGGTGTTCGCGGTTTCGCAGTCGGGTGAAACGGCGGATACGCTGGCCGCGACCGAAGAGGTCGTGGCGCGAGGCGCGCACGCGATCGCGCTCACCAACACGCTGGATTCCTCGATCGCGCGCCGGGCGCATGCGCAGCTCTATACGCGATGCAGTCCCGAAATAAGCGTCACGACGACCAAGTGCTTTACCACCCAGATCGAATCGTATTTCCTGTTCGCGATTCACCTGGCGATGAGGCTCGGGCGGCTCTCGGAGCAGGAAGCCGGCGCGCTTTTGAAGCCGGCGTTTTTGATCCCCAGCCAGATCGAGAGCGTGATCGCGCTCGAACCCGCGATCCGCGCGATCGCGCGCAAGTACGCGCTGGCGAGCGACTTTCTCTATATCGCAAGAGGCATCAATTACCCGGTCGCGCTCGAAGGAGCACTCAAGCTCAAGGAGATTTCCTATATCCACGCCGAAGGTTATTCGGCCAGCGAGATGAAGCACGGGCCGATCGCGCTGATCGACGAGCGGATGCCGGTCGTGGTGATAATTCCGAACGACGAGCTGTTCGAGAAGACGCTCTCGAACATGAAAGAGGTCGAGACGCGCAACGGGCGGATAATCGCGCTGACCAACCGCCGAACGCCCGAACTCGAAGCGATCGCGTCCGACATAATCGAAGTGCCGGAGACAAGCCCCCTGCTGACACCGGTGCTGATGACGGTTCCGCTCCAGTTGCTCGCGTACCATATCGCGGTTGAGCGCGGGACCGACGTCGATCAGCCGCGAAACCTCGCCAAGTCGGTCACGGTGGAGTGAGCGCGGGCATCCGGACGTGCGGCGTCGCCCGCGGTTCGGCCGCGTTTGAGCAAAAAAATCGGCGCGGGTCGCCGGACGATCCGCGCCGAAATGGTTCAGCAAAAGGCCCTGGGCGGCTCAAGGAGCCGCCGCCACCATCGCACGCACCGTGCAGAAGTCCTTGTCCACCGCGCCCATGTTGATGTACCAGCATTCGCGCTCGGGCGTATGCTGCCCCGGCAGGTAGCACATCGTGGAGATTCCGCTCTGGACGTCCACGCGGTCGGAGCCGACCACGAATTCGCGCTTGAACGGGTAGATCGCGACGCGCGCGTCAGGAACCGGGCGGTCACGATAGGTCAGCCAGAATATGTTTGAACGCCAGAGCTGGCCGTTGCGATCGTAGCCATCCACGGCCGGCGGGAACCAGCATTCGCTGTCGATATAGAGCACGCTCTTGCTGTCGAGCGCGTCACCGGCCTTTCCAAGACTGCGTCGCGGCGTCGCTTCCACGATATATGCGTCGCGAGTCTCCCAGTTGTCCGGGCATGCGCTCGCGCCGCCGTCGTGTGGGCAAGTCGCCTCGGGCGAATATTTGGCGTGCACGCAGAACAGCATGTTCTTCTCGCCCAGAAATCGATAGTTGTAAAACTCGACCTTGGGATTGAAGCCCGAGTAATGGTCGGGATCGAACGACTGCGTTCCGGTTGCGGAACTCAGGATGGACTCGTTGAGCCGGCGCACCCGCCGCACGCCCGGATTCCACGTCCACGCGTCATCGCCACGCTTGGGGTCGCCGTAGCGGAAGCGGATGAGGCCCTCGCCGCGCGAATCCTCCGGCGCGAGAATCGGGTAAAGCGCGAACAGCCATACGCGATTGGTCTTCTTGTAATCGGGATCGATCGGAACAGGCTCGACCTCGGTGCGTCCGACCAGGTTGTAACCAGCGTAATGCCCGACCCAGATCTCGTTGATGATGCGCTGGGAGCCGCCGGGATTGACGCGCTGATACTGGCAGTCAAAGAAGCGCAGATCGTAATCGTCGGTCGAGATCGGCCGGAACACGTTGTTCCAGATGATCTTGGTCGCAATATATGGATCGTTGGTGTCAAGCAGCGGGAACGGCTGACCCGCAACGTAACCAATCAGACTCCTATGGTCGGCGCTGAGACGCACCTGCGAGGAGTACTTCTCGGTCGCATCTTTATACGGCGGCGGCCAGTCGATTTCCTGGTGCGGCACGATGTCCATCCACATGCCATGCTGCACCATGTAATACACGCCGGGCGATACCAGGCCCTTAACCTTGGACGCATTCTTCGGCGTGATAACGTCCCCGGGCTTGACCTGCGCCCGGGCGACGAGCGCGCCGACGAAAACCACGAGGCAAAAGGCGAAAGCGCCCACGAAGGCCTTCCGAACCCGTTCCAACATCGCGATGAACCCCCTCCCCGGAACCAAATGTTCACACTTTTTCCAACAACTCAGCTTATGATGTCAAGGGTAAAAGAGCGGACTTAAAAAATGGAAGCTTCCCTGGGAGTATGAGGTTGGGCTCCAAAAACAAAACGCGGGCAGCGCCAGAAAGCGGCGTCGCCCGCGGATGTCATACGGAATGATGGCGCGGAATTCGGCCTTTTCTTATGGAGCCGCCGCCACCATCGCGCGCACCGTGCAGAAGTCCTTGTCGACCGCGCCCATGTTGATGTACCAGCACTCGCGCTCGGGAGTGTGCTGTCCCGGCAGGTAGCACATGGTGGAATCCCCGGCCTGCTCGTCCACTCGCGCCGCTCCCACCACGAATTCGCGCTTGAACGGATAGATCGCCACGCGCGCGTCAGGCACCGGGCGGTCGCGATAGGTCAGGAAGTAGATATTCGCGCGCCACAGCTTCCCGCTTCGATCGTAGCCGTCCACGCACGGCGGGAACCACACTTCCGAGTCGATGTAAACGACGCTCTTGCTGTCGAGCGCGCCGCCCGCCTTTCCAAGCTTGCGTCGCGGCGTCGCCTCCACGATATAGACGTGGCGCATCTCCCAGTCCTCGGGGCACACGGTTGCGCCGCCGTCGTGCGCACAGGTCAGTTCGGGCGAGTATCTCGCGTGCACGCATAGCAGCATGTCCTTCTCGCCAAGGTAGCGGTAGTTGTAAAACTCGACCTTGGGGTTGAAGCCAGAGTAATGATCCGGATCGAAAGTCTGGGTCCCCGTGGCTGAACTCAGGATCGCCTCGTTGAGCCGCCGCACCCGCCGGACACCCGGATTCCACGTCCACGCGTCATCGCCGCGCTTGGGGTCGCCGTAGCGAAAACGGATCAGGCCGACGCCCCGCGAATCCTCGGGCGCAAGCACCGGATACAGTGCGAAAAGCCATACGCGGTTGGTTACCTTGTAGTCGGGGTCGATCGGAAGCGGTTCGACCTCCGTTCGCCCGACTTCGTCGTAGCCTGCGTAATGCCCGACCCAGATGTCGTTGATCACGCGATGCGAGCCGCCCGGATTCACGTACTGGTACTCGCAGTCGTAGAAACGCAGGTCGTAGTCATCGGTCGAGATCGGCCGGAACACATTGTTCCAGATGACCTTGGTCGCGATATTCGGATCGTTCTGGTCGAGCAGCGGAAACGGCTGACCGGCCACATAGCCGACCAGGCTCCGATGGTCGGCGCTCAGGCGCACCTGCGAGGAGTACTTCTCGGTCGCGTCCTTGAACGGAGGCGGCCAGTCGATCACCCTGTGCGGCACGACGTTTATCCACATGCCGCGCTGGACCATGTAATAAACGCCTGGCGACACCAGGTTTTTCACTTTCGCCGCGTTCTTTGGAGTGATTAAGTCACCGGGCTTGACCTGGGCTCTTGCGGCAATTGCGAAAACGAATAGAACCGAGCAGGCGACGACGCCCGCCATCAGCTTTCGGGCCCCTTGCGGCATTGGCATTAAACCTCCCCCGAGGATTAACGTGACACAACTACTGCGCCAATTTCACTAATGATGTCAAGAGTGAAGGCGCGGGAAAAGATGGCCCAGTTGGCGGAGAAGTTTTATAGCGGCAAAGTGCGGGCGAGCGCGGCCCCGCAGGTCGTTGGGCTCGGCCACGTCGAACGACTTGTTGCCGACTATGACCCGATTATGCGCTCGGGTGATGCCCCATCGCGTCGAAGCCTCCCCACGCGCCGCGCGCGGATCGCTCGTCCTCAAATCGTGGAGTCGCCGCCCGCCGGAATTCGCCGGAGGATGACCGGCGCGATTACTCGTAACGCAGCGCTTCGATCGGATTCAGCATCGAGGCCTTGCGCGCCGGATAGAAGCCGAAGAACATTCCCACTGCGGCCGCGAACACGAACCCGCCGAAAATTGCCGTCGGCGAGACCAGCGTCGGCCATCCCGCGACCATCGAGAGCAGCTTCGAGCAAAGAATTCCCAGCGCCGCGCCCGCCAGCCCGCCAAGCACACTGAGCAGCGTCGCCTCGACCAGGAACTGAAGCAGGATATGGATTCGCCGCGCGCCGACCGCCATCCGGATTCCGATCTCGCGGGTTCGCTCGGTCACCGAGACCAGCATGATATTCATGATCCCGATTCCGCCCACGATGAGCGAGATCGAAGCGACCGCGGCCAGCAGCAGCGTCATCACGCGGCTTGCGCTCTCGGAGGCCTGCGCGATCTCGGCGAGGCTTCGCACTGTAAAGTCGTCATCCTGGCCGGGCTGAATGTGATGCCGCCGATGGAGGATTTGCTCGATTTGCTTCTGCACCGCCGGCACCGCCGCGGCGCTTTGCGCCTTGACGAAAATGATGTTGACGACACCGGAGATCTTAGGCGGGCCCCCGAACGGGCTGATAATCGCGGCGCTCGACTGATAGGCGGGGTTGTTGGCGGTCCAGATCGGCACCCCGATATAGGGATTGAGAACGGGATTGGTCGATCCCGTGACCGTTGACGGGACGGTCGCGGTCACCTGCGAAGTGCCGAGCACCTTTCGTTCGGCCGTGTTGAACGGAATCAGCACCACGTCGTCCTGATCCTGCCCCCAGGAGGATTGGCCCTTGGGCGCAAGCACCCCGATGACACGCAGCGGAAAGTTCTTGACGCGGACAATTGCGCCGATCGGATTGTCATTCTGTCCGAAGAGGTTTCGCACCACGGTCTGTCCGAGCAGGCATACCGGAGCCGCGCGCCGGCTCTCCTGCCAGGTAAACGCGCGGCCCGCCGCGACCGGCCAGTCGCGAATCGGCAGATAGGCCGGGGTAACGCCGTTGATACTGGTACTCCAGTTGCGATTGCCGCTGACGACCTGCGCGATTTGCCGATCCGAGTAGCTCACATAGGCCACCCCGCGGGCTTCCTTCCTGATCGCCTGCGCGTCGCCCACCGTGAGCGTGGAAGCGCTGCCGAGTCCCGCGCGCACCCCAGCCGAGGTGGTCGCGCCGGGAAGCACCACCAGCAGATTGGTGCCGAGGCTCTGGATCTGCGCCTGCACCGACGCGCGCGCTCCGTTGCCCACCGCGACCATCGCGATTACCGCCGCAACGCCGATAAAAATCCCGAGCATCGTGAGCGCCGAGCGGGTCTTGTTGCGCCTAAGCGCGCGCGCGGCAGCGTTCAGCGCCATCGACCCGAACGTCGTCCAGTCCTTTTCGGCAGGTTTTGCCACCGCCGCGGGCGCAGGTGCGGCCGCTGTCAATGCAGGTGCGGCGGTACGGCGCGTATCGGAAATCACCTTGCCGTCGCGGAAGGTCACCACCCGGTCGGCGTACTCGGAAATGTCGGGGTCATGGGTCACGACAATCACGGTCAAACCCTGCTCGCGATTCAGACGCCGCAGAATCTCCATGATCTCGCTCGAATTGCGCGAATCGAGGTTGCCCGTCGGCTCGTCGGCAAGCAGGATAGCCGGCTGATTGATGAGCGCCCGCGCGATCGCAACACGCTGCTGCTGGCCGCCGGAGAGCTGACTCGGCGCATTCCGCTCGCGCCCGCCCAGCCCGAGAGTCTCGATGAGTTCAGCGGCTCGCCTTTCTCCCTCCGGTGTCCATCCCGAGTAGAAAAGCGGCAGTTCGACGTTTTCGATCGCGCTGGTGCGGGCGAGCAGATTGAAGTTCTGAAAAACGAACCCGATCCGACGGCTTCTAACGTCGGCCAGCGCGTTCTCGTCGAGCGAGGCGACATCCACCCCTTCCAGCAGATAACGGCCGCCGGTCGGACGGTCCAGGCATCCGAGGATATTCATCAGAGTCGTCTTGCCCGACCCCGAAGCGCCCATTATCGCGACGAACTCACCCTGCTCGATCACCAGATCGACGCCGTCGAGCGCGTTGACCTCGACTTCGCCGAGCCGGTAAACCTTTTTCAGGCCGACTATTTCGATAACCCTGTTCATCGCACGCCCGGAACCATCAGTGGGGGAAGAAAAGCGGCCGCGCCGACTTCTGGGCGGCGACCGGCAGGGTTTGATCCACCACCACTTCTTCGCCGACCCGAAGCGGTCCGCTCAGCACTTCGACCAGGCTGCCATCGCTGAGTCCGGTCAGAATCGATACGGGCTTTATCCCCTTCCCGCTCCTTACCCACACGCGCGCCTGATGCGAGAGGCTGTCGGCGACGGCGGGCACCGACGGCGAGCCCTTAAGCCCGCTTGGCGAGAAGCGAAGAGCTTGTTCGGGAATACGAAGCACGTTGTCGCGCCGCGCCGTGATAATCGTCACGTCGGCGGTCATCCCGGGTTTGAGCAGAAATTCGGGGTTGGGCACGTTCACGACCACATCGTAGGTGACCACGTTCTGCACCGTAATCGGCGCCTGGCGCACCTGTCCGACCGTGCCTTCGAATTTCCGGTCCGGAAACGCATCCACCGTGAATTCCGCGTTCTCGCCTGTATGGACGTTGCCGATATCCGATTCGCTGACGTTGGTATCGACCTGCATCTTGGTCAGATCCCTGGCGATTAGAAACAATGTTGGCGTCTGGAAACTCGCCGCGACCGTCTGCCCGACGTCCACGTTGCGCGAAACCACCGTGCCATCGACCGGCGAAACGATATTGGTGTAACCGAGGTTGACTTCGGCCTCGTGCAGATTCGCCTGCTGCTGCATGATGTTGGCCTTATCGAGATCGACCTGCGCCTTGGATTGCTGATAGGCACTAAAGGCATTGTCGAACTGATCCTGAGAGATGACGCGGCTCTTCAGGAGCTCGCGGTCGCGTTCCCAGGTTATTTTGTTGTAGGCGAGCGCGGCCTGATCCTTCTCGAGCTGCGCGCGCGCATTGGCGAGCGCCGCGCGCGACTCCGCCACCTTTACCTCAAAGGGCCGCGGGTCGATCTTCGCGATCAACTGACCCTGTTTAACCGGCGAATTGAAGTCCGCGTAAATCGACTGGATCGGTCCCGAAACATAGCTTCCAACCTGGACCGTTATGACCGGATTGACGGTCCCGGTCGCGCTGACCGATCTGATAATCGACCCGCGGGTGACCGTGGCGGTCACATACCGTGGCGCCTCTTCTCCGCCCCGCATCAGCATATAAGCGGTCATGCCGGCCACAATCACGACCAGGAGCAGCGCCCACCGCGCATTTTTTCGGGAGAAAAGTTTCATCGGAAGAATTCCATTATAGAAGCGGCCACGGGCTAAGGCCCTCCTGACTCTTAGACGCACAATCCCGACACGTGTTACAGGCTTATGCATGCGGCCTGCCAACCGCGTGCCGCATCGGCGAGCGGAGAAAGATTCAGCAATCGGGGAGGATTTTCGATGGTCGGCGAGGCGCCGCTCAAAGGAATAAGAGTTCTCGATCTGACGCGCTACCTGGCCGGTCCGTTCTGCACCCAAATCCTGGGCGATTATGGCGCCGAAGTGCTCAAGATCGAGCCGGTCGAGGGTGGACGTTCGGAGATGGGCAAATATACCGGGCGCGACAGCTATTTCTTCATGAGTGCGAACCGCTCCAAGAAAAGCGTCCAATTGGCCATAAAGAAACCCGAGGGGCGCAACCTCCTGCTCCGGCTCGCGGACCGCGCCGACGTTATCGTTGACAACTTCAGGCCGGGCGTGATGGACGCGATGGGTCTCGGGCACGCGACGCTGTCGGCGCGCAACCCCCGCATCATCACCTGCAATATCTCGGGCGTCGGGCCAAGCGGCCCGTTTCGCGACCGTCCCGGGTTCGACCAGATTGCGCAGGGGATGTCGGGCCTGATGAGCGTGACGGGAACCGAGCAAAGCGGGCCCACGCGCGTCGGAATCGCAATCTGCGACCTTTTGGCGGGAATCTTCGCCGCCCAAGGCATCCTGCTCGCCCTCGAAGCGCGCCATCGCACGGGCAAGGGCCAACGCGTCGAGACCTCGCTGGTCGAATCTATTGTCAGCATCCTTAGCTGGTCGGCGGGTATTTATTTCGAGACCGGCAAATCGCCCCGCCCGCAGGGCAACCATCACCCGCTCTCGGCGCCGCACGGCGTCTTTCACGCCGCCGACCGCCCGTTCAATATCGCGGTCGGAAACGAGGCGATGTGGCGCAAGTTCACCGCGGTGCTCGGAAGGCCGGAACTCGCCGCCGACGAGCGTTTCACCACGGTCGGATTGAGGGTCAGAAACCGCGACGCGCTAAGCGGCGAAATCGACCGCGCCCTTGCGGGCCATCCCGCCGACTACTGGATCGAGATGTTCAACCGCGAGGGTATCCCGTCCGGGCCGATCCTGACGATCGAAGAGATGTTTCAGCATCCGCAGACTGCGGCGCGCGAGATGCTGCTCCGGATGGAGCATCCTGTGCTGGGCACGTTTATGACGACCGGGCTTGCCGCGAAGCTCAGCGAAACGCCGGGTAGGATGTCGCGCCCGCCGCTTCTGGGCGAGCATACCGAGGAGGTGCTTGGCGAGTACGGACTCGATGCCAGGGAAATCGCGCGCCTTCGCGCGGCCGGGGTAATTGGCGGGCAAAAAGAAACGGCCCGGGCGTGACGCTACGGGCCGTCGGTTTGCCTATCGAACCAAATCCTTATTCGCGCTCCTGGAAGCCTTCCAGCGTTCGCGAGCGGCCGGTCTGGCGAAGTTTGCGCAGCGCCTTGGCCTCGATCTGGCGGATACGCTCGCGGGTGACCGCGAACTGCTTGCCGACCTCTTCGAGCGTGTAATCGGTCTTCTGACCGATCCCGAAGCGCATCCTCAGGATCTGCTCCTCGCGCGGGGTCAGCGTCGCGAGCACCTTGCGGGTCTGCTCGCCCAGGTTCGACTGGATCGCCGACTCGACCGGCGAAGGCGCAAGTTCGTCCTCGACGAAGTCGCCAAGCGAGCTTTCCTCCTCGTCGCCGATCGGGGTTTCGAGCGAAATCGGCTCCTTGACGATTTTGAGCACCTTCTGGACCTTGTCGAGCGGCATCTCCATCTGCTCGGCAATTTCCTCCGGGCTCGGCTCGCGGCCCAGGCGCTGCACCAGGAGGCGCGTGACGCGCAGAAGCTTGTTGATCGTTTCGACCATGTGAACCGGGATTCGGATGGTCCGGCCCTGGTCGGCGATCGCGCGCGACATCGACTGCCTTATCCACCAGGTCGCATAGGTGGAGAACTTGTATCCGCGCTGGTACTCGAACTTGTCCACCGCGCGCATCAGGCCGATATTTCCTTCCTGGATAAGGTCGAGGAAGCCGAGCCCGCGGTTCGTGTAGCGCTTGGCAAGGCTTACGACCAGGCGCAGGTTGGCCTCGGTAAGCTCCTTCTTGGCGCGACGGCTCTTGTCCTGGCCGGCGGCGATCGTCTCGAGCGAGCGCGCAAACTCCTCGCCGGAAGCCTTGACGCGCTTCTCGATATCCTTCATCGCCTTCTGCGCTTCCTTGATGTTATGGGCGATGTCGAGCAGGTTTTCGCGGGTATCGCCGACCTTGAGAACGTGGCGGCGATCCTCGACCTCGGAGGCTTCCTTGAGAAGCTGCGTTTTGGAGCGGCCGGTCTCCTGCTCGTAGCGCTCGACCCGGCGCTGCGCGTTGCGGTAGTCGAACAGCATCCGGCGCATCTCGCCGATTATCGCCTCGCGCAGCCGATGCGACAGCTGCATGGCGCGCAACTCCTTTATAATCCGCGTCTTGTAATGTTGGTGTTCCTTCTCAAGCCGGGGCCTGCGCCGCGACCCTCGCTTGGTACGGGACAGCTCGGTCTCGAGCTTCTCCAGCTTGGTGCGAAGCTCGGTAAGTTTTTTGAGCGAAGCCTGGAGCTTCTTGAGCTGCTTTTCATTGGCCTCAGGACCGGGCTCTTCTTCGGACTCGGACGAAGGTTCTTCGCTCTCTTCGTAGATTTCGCGAAGGTCGGCTTCGCCGGAAAGAACCGCTTCGGCAAGCGCTATCACGCGCTCGAGGGTGACCGGCGAGCCAAGTACTTCCTCCTCGACCTCGTTCTCGCCCGCCTCGATTCGCTTGGCGATTTCGACCTCCTGCTCGCGCGACAGGAGTTGGAAGTTGCCCATCTCCTTCAGGTAGAGACGAACCGGGTCCGCCGATTCGCCTACCGTTTCGACGGCCGGCGCCTCGGGGGCTTCCTCCGGTTCCTCGCGAGTCTCGCCTTCGCCTTCGATCTCGGCGCCCTCGGTGGAAGGGACTTCCTCGAGCACCTTGATATCAAGGTCTTCGAAGCTGTCCAGGGCGGCCCTGATATCGGCCGGCGAAGCGACGTCCTGGGGCAGGAAGTCGTTCACCTGATCGAAAGTCAGATAGCCCTGTTCGCGTCCGAGGTCGACCAGGCCCTGTAAGTCTTTTCCTTCAAACTTTGGCTTCATTCTTCAATAATTCCGCCAATTCAAACGCCGCACCGGGCTCGGAGCGGGAGGATAGCAGAATCAACGCACATTAGAAGTCGGGAAGGACAGGTTCGACAGCCAACATTCTCGGCGAGAGCGTGCTCAAACGCAGCCATATGGCGCCGAACTATCCAAGTTACCCGCGAGACGGCCCGCGTGTCAAACCTTCCACTGTAAAAGACGGCTTCGCGCCCCCGATGTTTCATTGCCGATTCCCCGGTCTTGCCCGCATTCATAATTATATGCATCCTAAAACATCTTTGCCCGTGAAAAACTGTAATAATTCCCTTGTCATCTGCGCGCACTTCTCGATCTCCGCGCCTGACCAGCCGCGCCGCGCCCAATATTGACCGCGCATCTGATACTGCTTGCCCTGAGCTTCGTCATAATCCTGCTCGGCTCGGAGCTCTTTACCAACGGCGTCGAATGGGCCGGCGAGCGCTTTGGACTGGCGGAAGCTGCGGTCGGAAGCCTGCTTGCCGCGGTCGGAACCGCCCTGCCCGAGACTTTTATCCCGGCAATCGCGCTCTTCATGAGCCGCGGCCATCCGGGCCCCCATTCCGCCGTCGGCATCGGGGCAATCGTCGGCGCGCCGCTGATGCTCTCGACGGTCGCGCTGCTGGTGATGGGGGTGGCGGCGCTGGTTTTCCGCAGCCGCCGCAAGCGAATCGGCCTGACCGTGGTCCGTGAGGACGCGCGCCGCGACCTCGGATTTTTCCTGCCCATCTTTGTCGCGGTCGTCCTGCTCGGCGGCCTCGTGGACTTGGGCCCGATACTGCGGCGGATGAGCGCGATACTGCTCCTTTTCCTCTATGTCTTTTACGCGTGGAAGATGCTTCAGATACGGCGACGCGCCGAGGCCGAGGTCGAGCACGGACTCTATTTCGAGAGCCTGTTCGGCGGACGCCCGGACGCGCCGCGGCTATGGCCGACGGTCGCGCAAGTGCTCGCGGGAACGGCGGCGATACTTTTCGGCGCACGCACATTTGTTGATGAGATCGTCCTGTTTTCCGCTCACGCCGGAATAGCGCCGGGCGTGCTCTCGCTCATCCTGAGCCCGCTCGCCACCGAATTGCCGGAAAAATACAACTCCGTAATCTGGATTCGCCAGCGCAAGGACCATCTGGCGCTAGGTAATATCACGGGCGCGATGGTCTTCCAGTCGTGTATCCCGGTGGCGCTCGGTCTCGCTTACAGCCCGTGGCATCTGGGCGCCCCGGAACTGCTCGCGGGCGGCGTCACGATCGTTTCTTCGGCGTTGCTTTACGCCAATCTCCGCGACTCGAAGCTGACCATGCCTGCCCTGATGCTCGGCGGGGTTGCCTACGCGGTCTTTATCGCGGGACTCGCCTGGATGGGCACGCTGTGAGCGGGCGTATGCCCGTGCAAATGGGCCGCGGCGGTGCGAAACTTTGGATCGCATGGCGCCGATGAACCCGTGGCAGGAAATATCGGCCGATTTCTATCGCAACCGGCTGCTGTTCGGCGACCCGAGCGAGCCTCGAATTGTCGCGGTCGAGATTGCCTCGCGCAAGGAGGTGGAAATTTTCCGCCGCCAGGGCGAAAGCCTGGTCCGGGAACGCCGCCCGCTTTGCCTGTTCGCCCTGCTCGACGATCCCGCGCGGCTTCAGGGTCTTAAGGCGCGCTACGAAGTCAGCGATCTCGCCGGTGATTTCCCGCTGCGCTACCTCGTCACCCTCGACTCGACCGACGCGCTCGACGCCTTGAAACGCCATCTGCGCGCCGCCACCGGCAAGACCGCCGGCGCACCCGACGCTTCCTACCTGGTGCTGGCCGATCCGATCGAGCAGCACCTGATGCTGACCGGGATGACGCACTTCATCGGGCTTGAATTCGCCGACCTGCGCCGCCTGCAGCTCGATATCGAGACCTACATCAGCCCCGGATTTGAATTTCCTTCGGCCGCGCGCGAAACCGACCGGATAATCGCGATCTCGATCGCCGATTCGACCGGCTTCGAATGCGTGCTGCGAGGCGATCAGATGGACGAGCGCGCGATGCTCGAGGAGATGGTCCGGCTCGTCGGCGAGCGCGACCCCGACGTAATCGAGGGGCATAACCTGTTCCGCTTCGATTTCGAGTACCTGGAAGCGCGAGCGCGCCGGCTCGGGGTCAAGCTCGCGCTCGGACGCGACGGCCGGGAGATGCGTGCGCGGCCGTCGCGGCTTCAAATCGCGGAACGCTCGATCGCCTATCGGCGTTACGACATTTACGGCCGAAGCATTATCGACACGTGGATTCTCGCCCAGCATTACGATATCGCAAGCCGCGAGCTGGAAGGCTTCGGACTTAAACAGCTTGCGCAGCATTTCGGCCTGGCCCGCGACGCGCGCGTCTATATCGATGCGTCGCGAGTCCGCGAATATTTCGAGCGCGATCCCGACACGCTTTTCGAATACGCGCTCGATGACGCGCGTGAGACGCGCGCGCTGGCCGAACTGCTCGCGCCGAGCTACTTCGTGCAGGCGCAGATCTTCCCCTACTCGTACCAGAACGCGGTCTTGCGCGGGAACGCGACCAAGATCGACGCCCTGATGCTTCGCGCCTACCTGGCGCAGCGCCATTCGGTCCCGCTGCCGGCGCCGCCCAGGCCGGTCGCGGGCGGATACACTGAGATGCGGCGATGCGGCGTTGCGAAGAACGTGTTCCATTGCGACGTGACCTCGCTTTATCCGTCGCTGATGCTCCAGTTCCGCCATGCGCCGGCCTCGGACCGCCTCGGCGTGTTCCTCAGGATGCTGGAGGATCTGCGGAGCTTCCGCGTGCGCGCAAAGGCGGCTGTGCGGGAGCTCGAAGGCGGCGCGCGGCGCAATATGGAAGCGCTCCAGCAGACGTTCAAGATCCTGATCAACTCGTTTTACGGGTACCTCGGCTTCTCGATGGGCCATTTCAACGACTTCGACCAGGCCAACGCCGTGACCCGGCGCGGACGCGAGCTTATCCAGCTTGCGATAGCTGGACTCGAAGAGCGCGGCGCCGAGGTAATCGAGGTCGATACCGACGGAATCTATTTCGTGCTGCCCGATAAATCGGACAGCCTGGAGAAGGCCGAAGCCCTGCTCGAGGAAATCGGCGCGATGATGCCCGAGGGAATCCGCCTCGAAATCGACGGCGAGTACGCCGCGATGTTCAGCTACAAGATGAAGAACTACGTGCTGATGGAGCGCTCGGGCGAGATGACGATTCGCGGCTCGGGGCTCAAATCGCGCGGACTCGAGCGCTTCCAGCGCCGTTTCATGGAAGAGACGTTCCGCCTCCTGATGGCCGGCGAAGGCGACCGGCTGAAGGCGCTCCGCGACGACTACCACAAGCGTATCGGCGCTCATGCGCTTGGCATCACGGAACTGATGAAGACCGAGACGCTTCAGGATTCGCTCGACAGTTATCGCGACAAGGTCGGCGGCAAGCGCCGCAATCTGTCCGCCGCCTACGAACTCGCGCTCAAGTCCGGGCGCGGCTATATCGCGGGCGACCAGGTCTCCTACTACGTCACCGGACAGACCAGGCGGATCAAGGTCGCGGCGGCGGCGAAGCTGGTCTCGGAATATGACCCCTCGAATCCCGACGAAAATGTCGAGTATTACCAGGCGAAACTGAACGACCTGTACGAGAAATTCCGCCCGTTCGCCGAGCGCCCCGGACTGTTTGCGGCCTCGGAGTTCGAGCAGGGCTCGTCCGCGGCCGAAGCGGCGCAGGGCGAAATCTTCGGCGCCGGAGCGTCCGAGGCCGAATCCAAGGACGGCGAATAGCGGTCAGTTCTTCATCGCTCCGGTGCGGCCCGGCGTGGCCGAATCGGTCGTACGCGCGCCCTCTTCGCGGCTCATCCGATAGAGCTTCCCGGCAAGCACGGCGGCTTCTTCGATAATCCCCTCGATAATCTCGCGCACGGTGCGGATATCACGGATCATCCCGGCGACCTCGCCCGCGGCCATCGTGCGATCCTCGACCGGAGCACTGCGAAGCTCCTTCAGGTAGCGCGCGCGCAGTTCGGCCCGCTCTTCGGCGGAATCGGCATGCCCGAGCGCCGCCTCGTATTCGCGAAGGATGCGGGTCGCAAACGCTCTCACCGGCTTTCCAGTCATCAGTGACGATATCATCGTGCCGGTTTCGTCGCTCTCGAGCAGGCGCTGCTTCATCCAGTCGGCGCACTCGCTTTCAACCGTCGCCATAAAACGGGTGCCGAGCTGGATTCCGCATGCGCCGAGCGCGAGCGCCGCCATGAAGCCGCGCGCGTCGCCGAGTCCGCCCGCGGCGACCACCGGCACCTTGACCGCGTCAACGACCTGCGGCACGAGCGGCATCGTCGAGACGCGCCCGACGTGCCCGCCCGCTTCCATCCCCGAGGCGATTATCGCGTCCGCGCCTTCGGCCTCGACGCGCAGCGCATGATGCACCGACGGGACGACCGGCAGCACGATCGTTCCCGCCTCCTTGAGTTTGCGCACGACATTGCTGCCCGGGTCGCCGCGCCCGGTGGTGACGATCGGAACTCCCATCTCGATACAGATAGCGGCGCGCGACTCGGTAAAGGCACGTCCGATCGGGGTGATATTGACCGCGAAGGGCCGCGTCGTAAGGGTGCGCGTAAGTTCAATATCGTCGCGCAGTTCCTTTTCGCTGCCGCCGAAGGTGGGCAGAACGCCGAGCCCGCCCGCCTCGCTCACCGCGGCGACCAGGCGCGGTCCGCCCGCGCCCTGCATCGCGCCCTGGATTATCGGGTGGCGGATACCGAGCAGATCGCAAAGCACCGTATGAAACATCGTCGGTCTCACGCCTTCGGCTTAAGCCCGCTCACGCGGGTGAGCGAACCCGGGATGAACTCGTTCGCCTTGACCTCGACGAATCCCGCGTCCCTGAAGTAGCCCATCACCTCGGCCTCCGAATGCGCGACGCCGGTGCTCAGGTAAATCGCCTCGTTGAGGCCCCATAGCGCCGGCCCAAGCGGACCGGTCTTCGCGTCGTTCAGCATCTCGCCGATAAGATGCATCTCGCCGCCCGGCTTGAGCGCCTCGAACGCCTTGCGCACCACGGCGCGAATAATCTCCGGGCTGTATTGCGGCAGGTTGCTCGCCATCGTGACGACGTCGGCGCCCTCCGGAAACCGATCCTTCGTAAAATCGCCGCCGACCGCCTTGATTCGGTCGGAGAATCCGCACTGCGCGATATATTCGTTCGCCACCACGGCGACGCTCGGCAGATCGAAGACGACGGCTTTGATTTGCGGGTACTTCTCCGCCGCCGCGATACAGTAGCATCCCGAACCCCCGCCCAGGTCGAGGATCATGGTTCGTTTCGACAAATCGACCTGGCGGGCGAAGCGCCGCCCGGCGCCCATCCCGATACTGAAGGTCGCGCGATGGAGCTTGCGCGCATCCTCGACGGTAAAATTCTCGTAGGTGCCGAGGATGCGTGGCGGTTCCTTGCGGCGCAGAAACCCGGCCAGCTTGTTCCATTCGGCGTAGTCGCTTCGGCCCATCGTGGTCAGCCATGGACCCGCGTAATTCTTCGCGCCCTTGACCAGGAAGCGCTCGACGTCGGGCGCGTTGACGTACTCCGCGCCGCTCTTCGCGAGCAACCCCATCGCGGCGCACGCGACCAGAAGCCGCTCGGCGTTGGCCGGGGTGATATCGAGGCTCGCCGCGACCTGCTCGACGGTTCGCGCGCCCTCGGAGATTTTGGTGAACAAATCGATCTCGATTGCCGCAACCAGCGTCGCCGACTGGCGATAGCCGTAGGCCAGATTCTGAAGACGGACGGTGTCGATCCTTTCCTCGCTCATCGAAAACGCTCTCCCTGGGCGGCGATTTGAAATCCGATGCGAATCATTTCTTGCCGAAAGTCGCGTCCATGTAGGCTCGCGCCGACTCCCGCGATTCCTCGTCGGCCGCCGCCGCGAGCAGCACATCGCCGTCGGCAAACGGGGTAAGCCCGGCGCCCATCACGCGCGTGACCGCGTTGACGTGGTCCTTGGTGACGACGACCGGGACCGACGGCTTCGCGACCAGTTCGGCCGCGAGCGCGTTGACCTCGGCCTCAAGCCGCGCGGCCGGAACAACGCGGTTCAGGAATCCCAGCGCCTTGGCCTCGGCGGCGCTGAAACGCCGGCACGTCATCACCAGTTCCTTGGTCATCGCCGGACCGATCTCGCGCACCAGGCGCGGAATTCCGCCCCACGCGAGCGGAAGCCCGATATCGACCTCGGGGATGAAGAACACCGTGTCCTCAGCCGCAACCCGCAAGTCGCACACCGCGGTCAGCACGAGACCACCGCCGACCGCGTGACCATGCACCTGGGCAATCGTGACCGCGCGCATCTGTTCCAGCGCATCCGCCGCGCGAAGCCCGTACTGTCCGACCTCGCGCCGGTAGAGCCAGCTATTGCCCGAGCGCGCGAAGCCGTCGGAGGCTGGCGAATCCTTAAGATCGGCTCCCGCACTGAACGCCCGTCCCGCGCCGCTTACGACCACCACCCGAAGCTCGCGGTGCGTATCGAACCATCGCGCCGCCTCGGCCAGCTCCAGCAGCATCGTCGCGTTGATCGCGTTCAGCCGCTCGGGCCGGTTCAGGATAAGTTTCCCGAGAGGCCCGTCAACCTCGACCTTGATAGTCTTGAATTCGCGATTATCTTTCTCTTTCGCTTCGCCCATGGCATCTCTCCTTGGCCAATTCGCGGAAGTAGCGTACTCCGGCTTTTGGCACAACCCGGCCGTCCGCGGGCGGCGATCCATCAGCGGCGGGACGCGAAGCCGCGACGCTCGGGCGCACGGCATTCAAATCTGGTATCGTGAATCCGCGCAGGCGACTTGCGACCCCATGGTGATTAACCGACCAATCCGCTTATGGTAGCCGCCGCGGTTCCGAATAAATGCAATGCTGAACGATAGCGCAATCTCCGCACCGCACGACGAGAAAACCGGCCACGGGCTGACCACCCGGGAAGCGCGCGAGCGCCTTGCGCGCTACGGTCCCAACGCGGTTGCGGAGGAGCGGCCGAGCTTCATCCTCGCGCTGCTCGGAAAATTCTGGGCGCCGGTGCCGTGGATGCTCGAGGCGACGATCATCCTCGAACTCGTCCTCGGCAAGAACCCGGAAGCGGGGATTATCACGTTGCTGCTCGTCTTCAACGCGGTGCTGAGCCTGCTCCAGGAAAATCGCGCGCAGGGCGCGCTGCTTCTTTTGAAGAAGCGCCTCGCGGTGCGGGCGCGCGTCCTGCGTGACGGCGCGTGGCGGATGCTCGCCGCGGAGGAGCTGGTGCCGGGCGACTATCTCCATCTGCGCATGGGCGACCTGGTGCCCGCCGACGTTCGCCTGGACGAGGGACAAGTCCTTCTCGATCAATCGGCGCTCACCGGCGAGTCGATGCCCGTCGAGACCGGACCCAAAAGCATCGCCCACGCGGGCGCAATCGTTCGCAGGGGCGAGGCCAGCGGCGAGGTCGTCGCCACCGGGTCGCACACCGCGTTCGGCAAAACGGCTGAGCTGGTGCGCTCAGCGAAAACGGTAAGCCATCTCCAATCGATCATCTTCACGATCGTCAAGTATCTGGTCGTGATGGACGGCGCGCTGGTTCTTCTTCTGGTCGGATATTCGCAGGTGGTCGGGATGCACCTCTGGGAGGTTTTGCCGTTCGCACTGATCCTGCTCGTCGCCTCGGTGCCGGTCGCGCTGCCCGCGACGTTCACGCTGGCGACCGCGCTCGGTTCGCTGGAACTCGCCCGTCATGGCGTGCTCGCGACGCGCCTTTCCGCGATCGAAGAAGCGGCCGCGATGAACCTGCTGTGCAGCGACAAGACCGGCACGATCACGAAAAACCAGCTCGCACTCGCCGAGTTCAGAGTTTACCCGCCGTTCACGCAAGACGACCTGCTCCGTATCGCCGCCGCCGCCAGTGACGAAGCCACGCAGGACCCGCTCGACCTCGCGATCCTTGCCCGCGCGCGCGAGCGCAATCTTCCCTCCGCGCCATCCGAGCGCGTTGAACTGATCCCGTTCGATCCCGCGACCAAACTCGCCGAAGCGGTACTGCTTCGCGATTCGACCCGGGTGCGCGTGCTGAAGGGCGCGCCCCAGGCGATCGCCGCCCGCGTCGCGGGCGGTCCCGCGATCGACGCCGATGTCGAACGCCTTGCGGCGAACGGTTACCGGGTGCTCGCGGTCGCGTCCGGTCCCGACAACGGGCTGCGAATGGCCGGCCTGCTCGCCTTCGAAGACCCTCCGCGCGAGGATTCCGCCGAACTTGTCAAACGGCTTCGCGGACTCGGCGTGCGGGTCGTGATGGTGACCGGCGACGCTCCCGAGACCGCGCGCGCGGTTGCCGCCAGGGTCGGTATTGGCGAACGCGTCTGCCCCGCCGAAAAGCTGCGCGCCGGTATTGACGGCGACGGAAATGATTACGACGTCTTCGCCGGCGTCTTTCCCGAGGACAAGTTCAATCTCGTGCGCCGGCTGCAGCGAAGCGGCGTCGTCGGGATGACCGGCGACGGCGTGAACGACGCGCCCGCGCTCAAACAGGCCGAAGTAGGAATCGCGGTCGCCAATGCGACCGACGTCGCAAAGGCCGCGGCAAGCCTCGTGCTCACCAACGCGGGGTTAACGGATCTGCTCGCCGCGGTGGAGACCAGCCGGCGCATCTACCAGCGGATGCTGACCTACACGCTCAACAAGATCGTCAAGACATTCCAGATCGCCCTGTTCCTGACCCTGGGCGTGATACTCACTCGCGTCTTTATCATCACGCCGCTTCTGATCGTGCTGCTGCTCTTCGCCAACGATTTCGTAACAATGTCGATCTCGACGGACCACGTCTCCTTCTCGCGCACGCCCGACCGATGGCATATAGGCGCGCTGATGGGGGTCGGACTGGTGGTCGGCACGATGGTCCTTATCATATCGTTTGCGCTTTTCATTTTCGGACGCGACTGGCTCAATCTGCCGCTTGCCCAGTTGCAGACGCTCGTGTTCCTGACGCTCGTATTTACCGGGCAGGGAACCGTCTATCTCGTGCGCGAGCGGCACCACTTCTGGAACTCCGCGCCGAGCCGATGGCTTCTCGTCAGTTCAATCGCTGACATTTCGGTCGTAAGCGCGATGGCGGCGCGGGGAATCCTGATGGCGCCGCTCGGATGGACGGTGATCGGAATCGTGCTCGGAAGCTGCGCGGTTTATATGGCAGCGCTCGACTTCCTCAAGGTCTTCGCGCTGAAGGGCTTCAATTACGCCGCCTGATACGCGCGCCAGCGTCGGTGCGGCGGGTTGTTCCGGTCGCGCGCATCGGTGAAACTGGCTTGGCCGCGCGGGCATGAAATCTGGTATGGTGCCGCGGCGGGGCGGAGAAAAAGGGGAATCTCTCGCTTTCGGGGACGCTTATGGGGGACGATGCAAAAGCCTTCGACCGGGACAAGGCCAGGAAGTTTTTAGGCCAGATAACCAACGATTTGGGCGCGGCGATGCTCGGCGCGCTGACCTATATCGGCGACCGGCTCGGAATCTTCAAGGCGCTTTCCTCCGGCCAATGGCTCACCAGCGAGGAACTCGCGCGCCGCACCGGGCTGAGCGAGCGCTATCTCCGCGAATGGCTCGGCGCGATGGCGGCGGCGGGCTACGTCGAGTACGAGCCGACTGAGCGCGCCTACATGATGCCGCCCGAGCATGCGCTGGTGCTGGCCAACGAGGACTCGCCATTTTTCATGGGCGGATTCATCCAGATGGTAGTGCCGAACGTCACGATGGCGCCGCGCGTGGCGGACGCCTTTCGCACCGGCAGGGGCGTTCCGCAAGGCGACTATCCGCCCGAGACATTCCACGCGATGGAGCGCTCGTCGGCCGGAATGTTCCGTCATCGTCTGGTCCGCAAATGGCTTCCCGTGATGCCCCAGGTGGTCGAAGCGCTAAACTGGGGCGCAACCGCCGCCGACGTCGGATGCGGGAGCGGACGCGCCGCGATAGCCCTGGCCAGCGCGTTTCCCGACACGCGCGTCTATGGATACGACGTCCATCCGGTCTCGATCGAGCGCGCCCGCGCCAACGCCGAAAAGGCGGGCGTCGCCGACCGCGTGACGTTCGAGGTCCGCGACGGCACCAAACTTCCCGAAGCCCGATTCGATTTCGTCTCGACCTTCGACGTGGTCCACGACTCCGCCGATCCGGTCGCGCTGCTGCGCTCGATCCGGCGCTCGCTCAAGCCCGCGGGCACCTATCTGATGGTGGAGATGAACGTTTCGCCCAACGTCGAGGAAAACCTCAACGCCAAGGGACGCATGATGTACTCGATCAGCACGCTGTATTGCATGACGGTGTCGCTCGCCGAGGGCGGCGCGGGAATCGGCGCGATGATGGGTGAGCCGAAGGCGCGCGAATTCGCCACCGAGGCCGGTTTCGGCAACTTCCGCCGCCTGCCGATCGATGATCTGTTCTCAGCGCTTTACGAAATCCGCCCGTAAGGTCCGTGCGGGTCGGCGAAGACCCGCCGGACGCCTGCCCCCGGCTACCGCGAGGGCCGCGCACATGCGGGGCAGAGGCCTCGAAAGGTAACCTGGATATCGCTGATCGCGAAGCCGTATCGCTGGTCAGCCGGCAGCGAAATATCGCCGAGCGGGACCACGTCGCGAACCGTCCCGCAACGATCGCAGATCAGATGCTGATGGGGCCTCTCGACGTTGGGGTCGTAACGCCTCGGCCCCGCGTCGATGGTGATTTCGCGAACCTCGCCGAGCGCGTGCAACTGGTTGAGCGTGTTGTAGACCGTGGCGCGGCTGATCTCGGGCAGGCGCCCGACGGCACGCTCAAACACCTCGTCCGCGGTGAGATGCACGTGCGCTCCCTCCAGCGCCTCGGCGATCACCCGGCGCTGCGCCGTCAGGCGCAGACCATGACGGCGCAGGCGCGCCAACAACGACGCGCCGTGCACATGTTCAACTTGTTTGCGCGCTCTTCTCACAATGCCGATGCGCCCAAGGCCCTCTTTCGCAAACCTAGTGTGGCGTCCCAGTAATAATTTTTGCAGCGGACGCCAGTGGCACGAGATTCTTCACTTCGGCAGCCTTCGCTCAGAATGACCAACAACCATGCGCGCGCCTGTCATTCTGAGCGAAGCGAAGAATCTCTTTCCACCGAGCGACGTCTCATCAACTTATCTGCGGGACACCACACTAGCAGAATCGGCGCTTGACTAAAAGCAGTCTTTCTTTTAAAAGAGTCTAAACAAGGATTACGTCCAAACTTTTGCAAGCGCCCTTAAGGCAAGGACTGAGACCAGGAGGAAACCATGAACGGCAAGACCGATAAGAACGCCGGCCGGTGCCCGGTCGTACACGGGACCACCAGCCTCGGAATGGCTTCGAACAGCCACTGGTGGCCGAACCAGTTGAACCTCGGGATTCTCCGCCAGAACTCGCCGCTGGCCAATCCGATGGGCGAGGCCTTCAACTACGCCGAGGAGTTCAGCAAACTCGACTTCCAGGCGCTAAAGAATGATCTCCACGCGCTGATGACCGACAGCCAGGACTGGTGGCCCGCGGATTTCGGCCACTACGGCGGACTCTTCGTTCGCATGGCGTGGCACGCGGCCGGCACGTACCGTATCGGCGACGGCCGCGGCGGCGCAGGCAGCGGCCAACAGCGCTTCGCGCCGCTCAACTCCTGGCCGGACAACGCGAACCTCGACAAGGCGCGCCGGCTGCTTTGGCCGATCAAGCGGAAATACGGCCGCAGGATCTCATGGGCCGACCTGATGATCCTCGCCGGCAACGTCGCGCTCGAATCGATGGGCTTCAAGACCTTCGGCTTCGGCGCCGGACGCATCGACGCCTGGGAACCCGACGAAGCCGTCTATTGGGGCAGGGAGAAGACCTGGCTCGGCGACGAACGCTACACGGGCGACCGGGAGCTCGAGAACCCCCTCGCCGCCGTTCAGATGGGCCTCATCTACGTGAATCCCGAAGGGCCGAACGGCAAGCCCGATCCGCGCGCCGCGGCAATCGATATTCGCGAGACTTTCAAGCGCATGGCCATGAACGACGAGGAGACCGTCGCGCTTATCGCAGGCGGACACACCTTCGGCAAGACTCACGGCGCGGGCGATCCGAAACTGGTCGGGCCGGAACCCGAGGCTGCGCCGCTCGAGGAGATGGGCCTTGGCTGGAGGAGCGGATTCGGCACAGGCAAAGGCAAAGACACGATCACGGGCGGGCCGGAAGTCACCTGGACCAGGACACCGACAAGATGGAGCAATAACTTCTTCGAGAACCTGTTCGGCCACGAATGGGAACTGACCAGGAGCCCGGCCGGCGCATATCAGTTTGTCGCGAAGGGCGCCGCGGCGACGATCCCTGATGCCTTCGACCCGTCGAAGCGCCACGTGCCTACGATGCTGGTCACGGATCTCGCTTTGCGGATGGACCCGATTTACGAGAAGATCTCACGGCGCTTTTACGAGCATCCTGAGGAATTCGCGGATGCCTTCGCAAGAGCATGGTTCAAGCTCACCCATCGCGACATGGGACCGCGTGCACGTTATCTCGGCCCGGAAGTCCCCGCGGAGGAGCTGCTCTGGCAGGACCCCGTTCCTGCGGTCGATCACAAGCTGATAGACGCAAAGGACATAGCTGACCTCAAAGCCAGGCTCCTCGCCTCGGGACTCACGATATCGGAGCTGGTTTCGACCGCGTGGGCCTCAGCGTCAACCTTCCGCGGCTCGGACAAGCGCGGCGGAGCGAACGGCGCGCGCGTCCGGCTTGCGCCGCAAAAGGACTGGGAGGTCAACCAGCCGGCCCAACTGGCGAAGGCCCTCGAAACCCTTGAGGGAATCCAAAAAGCGTTCAACGGCGCGGCAAGCGGCGGCAAGAAGGTATCGCTCGCCGATCTGATCGTCCTTGGCGGTTGCGCAGCCGTCGAACAGGCCGCCAAAAAGGCGGGGCACAACGTGACGGTTCCCTTCGCGCCTGGCCGCACCGACGCTTCGCAGGAGCAGACTGACGTCGAGTCCTTCGCCTATCTGGAGCCCGTCGCCGACGGCTTCCGCAATTACCTGAAGGGCAGATTTGCGATACCCGCCGAGCAGCTTTTGATCGACAAGGCGCAGCTCCTCACACTGACTGCGTCCGAGATGACGGTCCTGGTTGGCGGGATGCGCGTGCTTAACGCGAACTTCGGGCAGTCGCGCCACGGCGTCTTCACGAAGCGGCCGGAGACGCTTACCAACGACTTCTTCGTCAACCTGCTCGACATGAGCACCGAATGGAAGGGAACCTCGGATGAAAATGTGTTCGAGGGGCGCGCTCGCAGGAGCGGCGAACCGAAGTGGACCGCGACCCGCGTCGATCTCGTCTTCGGTTCGAATTCCGAGTTGCGCGCCCTCGCCGAAGTCTATGGCTCAGCCGACGCCGGCGAGAAGTTCGTGACCGACTTCGTTGCGGCCTGGAACAAGGTGATGAACGCCGACCGCTTCGATCTCGCCGCCTGATCTCTCGCCTCTTCGGCGGCGTCGCGACCGTCACCCGATGCCGCCGAAGAGGCCGCTTCATTCTCGCGCAGCCAAAAGGAGCGCCGCGTTCCGATGCGGCAATCACCGAGGGGCTGGCGCGCCTTAGCCGCGGAAGAATCGCGCGATTACCGCGGTTTGCGGGCGCGGACGAACGCGCTCATGAACTTGCCGTCAACCAGCGGTGCGATTTCGGCCACGTCCAGCCCGGAGTCCTTCAAAAACGAACCTGCCTGCTCGGCCGTGTACACCCGCGTCGGCTCGACGGCTATCTCTTCGAATCCGGCCGCGGCAAGCTTCGCGCGATACTCCGACTCTTCGAGCGCTCCGGCGACGCATCCGGCCCACAGCTCCATGTCCCGCCGGATCCGGCCCGGAATCTCGCCTCGCACCACGATATCGGAGACCGCGAACCTGCCGCCGGGCTTGAGAACACGGAACGCCTCGGCCAGAACGCGATCCTTGTCACCCGACAGATTGATGACGCAGTTGGAGACGATCACGTCAACGGAATTATCCGGCAGCGGAATATTCTCGATCTCACCTTTTAGGAATTCGACGTTCTGGACTCCTGCCTTGCGCTGGTTTTCCCGCGCAAGCGCCAGCATCTCGTCCGTCATGTCGAGCCCGTAGGCTTTTCCCGCCGGGCCAACCCGCCGCGCCGAGAGCAGGACGTCGATTCCGCCGCCCGATCCGAGATCGAGCACGGTCTCCCCCGGCCTCAGCTCGGCCAGCGCGGTCGGATTGCCGCATCCGAGCGACGCCGCCACCGCTTCGGCCGGCAACGCCGCCTTGTCGCTGTCGGCGTAGAGATTCGAAGTGATCGGCTGCTCGGCCAAATCGGCGGAGGTGCCGCAGCACGCGGTTTCCTGCTGGCCGCCGCAACAGGAAGTGCCCGGCTGATTTATGACTCGCAGCGCCGCGCCCGCGTATCTCCGGCGCACGCTCTCTTTGAGTTCCTCGTTGTTGGCGCTCATCCGCTTTTCTCCTTTTCTCCCGGCCCGGATAGCCCGTCATGATTGACTTCCACGGTACGATACCTCTATAAATCTAGAATTATGGAAAAGTCAAGCGCGATCGCCGCGCTGGGCGCGCTGGCGCAGGAAACCCGCCTCGATATTTTCCGCATGCTGGTGCAGAGCGGACCCGAAGGGATGGCCGCCGGCGAACTCGGCCAGCGCCTTGGACAGCCTTCGCCCACAATGTCGTTTCATTTGACCCAGCTCAGGTTCGCCGGACTCGTGAATTCGCGCCGCGAGGGCCGTTCGATCATCTACAGCGCGAATTTCACGGCAATGCGCGCTCTGATCGGCTATCTGACCGAAAACTGCTGCGCCGGCCGCTCGAAGACCTGTTCGCAACGAGCCCGCGCCCGCACCCAATCCGCCGGAGCTCAGGCCCGCAATTCCGGTTAATCCAGGCAAACGCGCGCATAATCGCGATGCCGACCGCTCATCCCAGGCGCTCGCGCAAGGCGTCGCGCAGGGCGGGAACAATCACCGCCCAGTCGCAGACGAGGCCGAAGTCGGCGCGCTCGAAGATGAGCGCCTCGGGGTCGTTGTTGATCGCGACCACCGTTTCGGCCTTCTTCAGGCCCACCGTATGGTTGGGCGCGCCGCGCACTCCGACCGTGATATAAAGCCGCGCGTCGAGCGCCTTGCCCGTCAGTCCCACCTGATGCTGGCGCGGAACCCATCCCGCGTCGGTGACGCGCCTGGTCGCGCAAATTCCGGCGCCGAGCACGCGCGCCAGTTCCTTGACCGCCTCGACGCCTTCGGGTCCGCCGACGCCCATGCCCACACCGACAATCACTTCGGCGCCTTCCAGCCGCGCAACCGAGGTGTCGAGCAGCGGATGCTCGGCGACAAGCCGGCTGAGCGGCTTTTTGAGCACGAGCCTCACGGTTTCGATTTCGCCGCGGCGTTTGGGGTTCGGCTCGGCAAGTTCGAGCATCCCGGCCCGCACCGTCGCCATCTGCGGGTAGGTCTTCGACAGGATCGGCGCGACGATATTTCCGCCGAAGGCCGGCTTAAGCGCGACCATCCGCTTCTCCCCGTCGATCTCAAGCCCGATCGCGTCGCCGGTAAGCCCGAGCCCAAGGCGCGCGGCGAGCCTCGGCGCCCAATCGCGGCCGCGCTCGCTCGCCGCAGCCAGCAGCGCCCACGGCCTGCGCTCCATGACCAGCGCCGCCATCGCTTCGGCAGCGGCCTCGGGCGTGTAGGTTTCGAGTTCGGGGCTTTCGAGCGCGATTATCCGGTCCGCGCCGTAGCTGGAAAGAAGGTCCGCGTGCCGCACAAGCAAGCCGGACAATCCCACCGCGACGAGCGCGCCGCCCGTTGCGCTCGCGAGCTGGTCGCCGCGCGAAAGCATCTCCAGCGTGGTTCGGGTGATTGCCCCGTTGAGATCGGTTTCGACCGCAACCCATACGCCGCTCCCGCTGAGCGGTTTGCGTATCGCGGATGAAATCGCGCGGCGTTCGCGCGCGCGTGGTTTGAGCGCGCCGGCGCGGTCAAGATGCTCTATCAGCTCGCGCGCCGCGCGCTCGGGATCGCTCGGATCGATATGGCGGCATCGGGCTTTCGGCGTTTCGACCACGCGGATTTCCGAAACCCAGGTCGGCGAGCCCGCGAAGCCCAGCTCCGACGGCTCAAGTCCGAGAGCGTTTGCCGCAACCTTCTCGACGGTTTTCGATTTCGCGCGCTCGGCCGCTTCCGCCTTGACCTTTATCGGCTGTGCGACGCGTTCCGCGCAGGTCAGCACCGCGGGCATCGCGGCCTCGATTTCCTCGTATCCTTCGTCGCTCTCGCGCTCGGCGCGCAGCACTCGTCCGTCGATATCGAGCTTCCTTACGCCGGTTATCTGCGCGACACCGAGCAGTTCCGCAAGCTCGGGGCCGACCTGTCCGGTTTCCGCGTCGAGCGAGTATTTGCCGAGCAGGACGAGATCGAAACCGCCCTTCTTGAGCCATGCGGCGAGAGAGCGCGCGGTTGCCAGTGTGTCCGAGCCGGCAAACGCCGGGTCCGTCAGATGCACCGCGCGGTCCATTCCCATCGCGAGCGCATCCCTGAGCGCCTGTTCCGCCTGCGGCGGTCCCATCGTGACAACCGTCGTCTCGGCGCCGAGCCGGTCCTTCAGTTGCGCGGCGCGCGAAAGCGCGCGCAGGTCGAAGGCGCTAATCACGTTGGGACCGCCGCGACGGATAGTCCTGGTTTCGGGATCGAAATTGGCTTCCTCGATAAGCGGAATTTGCTTGATACAGACGGCGATTTTGAGCACGAATAAACTCCCGGACTTCACCGGGAAGGCTAACCGAGCGCGGCACGACTATGCAATAAAGTTTCCTCGGGGTTAGCCTTTAAGAACGGTGCCTGGATAGGCTAGTTTTCGCGATATGGGATTGAGGCCGCTTCTTGTCCTTATTTGTGCGATGGCGGCGCTTGGCGCGGCTGCGATTTCGCCCGTGGCGGGTGCGCATGGGGCGGAAAATGCTTCGAGCAGCCGCGCGCGTATTGTCTCGCTTGCGCCGTCAGTCACGGAGACTCTTTTCGCAGTCGGCGCGGGCAAGGACGTGGTCGGAGTTTCCGAGTTCGACGACTATCCGCCCGCGGTCCGAAAGCTCCCGCGAGTCGGCACTTTTCTCACTCCCAATGTCGAGGCGATCGCCGCGCTTCGTCCCACGCTTGTCATCGGTCTTGCCAACTCGGCCAACCAGCGCGAAGTCCATGCGTTAAGCGAGATGGGCTATCCGACGCTGATGGTCAAGGAAAATTCAATCGCCGAAATCGAGCACAGCATCACGGTCATCGGGGAGCGAACCGGGCATCCGCGCCGAGCGAACAAGGTGGTCGCCGCAATCCAGGCGCGGATAAACAAGGTCCGCAAGCTGATGAGCCGCGTGATCGATCGGCGCGTTCTGATGCTGGTCGGGCATGAGCCGATGGTCGCGGTGGGACACGGCACGTTTCTCGGCCAACTGCTGGCGCTGGCGCACGGAACCAATATCGCCGACGGCCTTCCCGGTTCATGGCCGCGGGTCAGCATCGAGTACGTAATCGCGAAGAAACCGCAGGTGATACTCGACGGGCAGATGGGAACCGACACGTCCACGCTCGGTGATTTCTGGTCCCGGTTTCAGATCATTCCCGCCGTACGCGAGCATCGCGTTCACGGCTACCCGACCGATCCCACGCTGACCCCCGGTCCGCGTATCGGCCAGACGCTCATGACGCTCGTACGGCTGATCCATCCCGAGGCCTTCGCAAGCGGCGTCGTCACCGCCGAGAAAGCGCGATCCACACCCGCGGAGATTGCGACTGCGTCGGATTTCGCGCGATGAGCGCCGCGAAATTCCCGCCCCACACCAGCGCTCCAGGGGTCGCGCATGAAGCGCAAGCCGGCGCCGAGGCGTGCCGCGACCTCGAAGCGCTCGCGGGCGCATTCCTTACGCCCGGCCGCGCGGCCGTGCGGCTTGCGATTCTCGGCGCGGCGGTTGTCGTCGCGGCGGCGGCGGGATGCGTCTTCGGAGGCGTACATATAAGCCTGCTGCGCGCGCTCACCGATCCTGCCGGCACCGACCACGCAATCCTGTTCGACGCGCGCCTTCCGCGGGTGCTGATGGGAATCGCGGTCGGAGCGATTCTCGCGTCGGTCGGCGCCGCCCTTCAGGCGTTGGTGCGCAATCCGCTCGCCGAGGGCGGAATCCTCGGCATCTCCGGCGGCGGCGCGCTCGGCGCAATCGTCGCGATGATCGTCTTTTCGCAAACCCGGTTCGCCGACGAGACGGTTCCGCTCGCGGCCTTCGCGATGGCGCTCGGCGCGACGCTCGCGGTCTATCGGCTCGCGCTGGTCGAGGGCCAGCTCGAGCCGTTCACGCTGTTGCTGGTCGGAGTGATCTTCAACGCCTTCTGGGGCGCCGCGATCATGATCGTCAACAGCGTGGTGAATTTCTATTACGCGCACAGCATCCTGTTCTGGCTGATAGGAAGCCTCGAAGCGCCGAGCTACCGCGAGGTCGCGATCGTAAGCGCGCTCGGCCTTGCGGGCTTCGCCGTCCTGATGACGCGCGCGCGGGACATGAACCTGCTGAGCCTCGGCGATGAGAGCGCCGCCGAACTCGGCGTGGAGCTTCATGCGGTGCGGCGCGCCATCTTCCTTGCGACCTCGGTGATGATCGGCGCGGCGGTCTCGGTCAGCGGGATCATCTCGTTCGTGGGCCTGATCGTGCCGCACGTTCTGCGCCTTGCCTTCGGCGCCGACCATCGCCTGCTCCTGCCCGCCTCGCTGCTGGGCGGCGCGGCCTTCATGGTGATCGCGGATTTGGTCGCGCGCTCGGCGATCGCTCCCGCGGAGCTTCCGGTCGGCGCGATAACGGCGCTCTGCGGAGGTCCGTTCTTCATCTATATGCTCAGGCGCGAAGGCCGAAGACCGCTGGTTTCATGAGCGATACGTTCACGGATGACGGCCGGCCCGCGTTGGAGGGGCGCGATATCACGGCCGGCTATGGAGCGTCCGACGCGCTTAACGGCGTCTCAATCGAGGTCGCACCGGGCGAGCTGGTGGCGATCGTCGGGCCGAACGGAGCCGGGAAATCCACGCTGCTCAGGGTCCTCGGCGGGACGCTCAGGGCGCGCCGTGGCGACGTCAGGCTGTTTGGCCGGGCGCTGGGATCGTATGAGCGGCGCGCGCTGGCGCGGCTGGTCGCGGTGGTGGCGCAGGAAAGCGCGGTCGCTTTCCCGTTCACGGTCATGGAGGTGGTCCTGATGGGCCGCGCGCCTCATCTTGGACCGTTTCGTTTCGAGAGCCGGCGCGATCTTGCGATTGCCCACGCGGCGCTCAAGCGCTTTGACCTGCTGGAGCTGGCTGGCCGCCCGCTCCATGAACTCTCGGGCGGTGAGCGCAAGCGGGTTTTCCTTGCGCGGGCGATTGCGCAGGAACCAAGAGTGCTGCTGCTTGACGAACCGACCGCCTTTCTCGACATGAAGCACGTTTCGGACATATTCCTGCGCTTTCGCGAACTCTGCGCGGGGCATCGGATGGCCGCGATCGCGACCCTGCATGATCTCAACGCCGCGGCCGCGTATGCCGACCGGATCCTGCTGATGAAGGACGGCCGGACGGTCGCCTACGGCAACCCCGAGTCGGTACTGAGCGAGGACAATCTTCGCCACGTTTACGAAACCCAGGTCTATGTGGGACGAAACCCCGCAACCGGAACGATCGCGATATTTCCGGGGCGCGCGTCCTGACAACCTCGAGCGTGCCGCGTTGCCCGGTTGCTCGCATCCGGCTACGCTGTGTGGGACAATGGTTTTTCGCGACGGGGCTTCGCTGAATCTGATCTTCGACGCCGACGACACGCTCTGGGATTCCAATATCCACTTTCTCGAAGCGTTCGAACAGTTCGTCGAGGCGGCTACGCGCCTTCATCGGCGGCTCGACCGCGCACAAGTGAAAAGTCTTTTCCGCGAAATCGAACTCGAATTGATCCAGACCCACGGCTACGGGCGCGGCCCCTATTTGATCGCGCTGGAACGCGCGGCCGAGCGGATCGCGTCGGCAGACACGCACGCCGAGCTTCGCGCCCGCGCGCGGGAGATAGGCGCGCGGCTGCTCGAACGGCGTTGCGAGCTTTTACCGGGAGTCGAGGAGACGCTGCGCGAACTTTCGCGCCGCCACGTGCTGATGCTTTTCACCAAGGGTGCGCGCGACGAACAGATTGAAAAACTTGAGCGCTCGGGCCTTGCACCGCTCTTCAGCCGGGTTGAAACTCCGCGCGAAAAGGACGTCGACGCCTACCGGCGCCTGATTGCCCAGGCGCGCCTCGCAACCGAGCGCACCTTCATGATCGGCAACAGCCCGCGCTCCGATATCAACCCCGCGCTGCGCGCAGGCTTGCGCGCGGTGTATATCCCCCACCCGCATACGTGGGAACTGGAGCATGAAGAACTGATTCCGGCCGAGGGAAGATTCGTCGAACTCGGCGATTTCCGGGATTTGCTGGACATGTTCTAGAATCTGAGGCTTATGATTGGGCAATCAGTAACCGCGCCCCTTCCCGCCGAACCACTGCCGGGCAACCGTCCGCTCGCAAAGCCGCCCCTGCCGCTTCGCCCGCTCCATCGCCTGTGGCGGCGCACGATCGACGATATCGAATTCTCCCGCATCCGGCTGCCGGTGCGGGCGTTGCCGGCCGCGCTCGAAGGCATGACCGCCTGCCAGATAAGCGACTTCCACGTTGACCGCGACGAAGACCTGGAGCGGCTTTGTGCCGCCGTCGAATTGATAAACGCGGAGAACCCGGATTTCGTCTTTCTTACCGGCGATTACTTCTCCGGACGCGAGACGATGACGCGCTATCTCGCCGCGACGCGCGACGCTCTCGCGCGGCTGAGCCCGCGCCTTGGAGTTTTCGCGGTTACCGGAAACCACGACCATTGGGCCTCGGTCGATCGGATCGCCGTAGCGCTGGAGCAGGCTGGCGCGGTGGTGCTCGCAAACTCCAGCCGAAGGATTTCGGTACACGGCGAGCAGCTTGTGATCGTCGGAATCGACGACTTGTGGTCGCACCGAGCCGAGCCGGGACGCGCCTTCAGCAATGTCGGCCCCAACGACTGCACCCTTGTGCTGGCGCACAACCCCGACACCGCGCTCTACGCGCATCATCTGCGGCCCGGCGCGATGCTCTGCGGGCACACCCACGGCGGCGTCGTCCGCATCCCGCTCTACGGCTCGCCGCTGCGCTCGATTCTCCGAATCGGCAAGCGGTTTTACGCGGGACTCAATCCGTACGCCGGCTTCTACATCTATACCAACCGCGGTCTTGGCACCTTCCTTGTGCGCATCCGTATCAACTGCCGGCCCGAGGTGTCATGCTTCAGCCTGGCAACCATGGCTGAAAACGAACCTGGCGCGGATTCCTACGCGCACAAGCGCAAAACCGTCGCGCTCAAACCGAGGCCGCACCGCAGGCTGGCGCGCCGCGCGCGACCGCGCCGATTCGCGCGGCCCTGACGTCCGCGATGCTTGACCTGGCCGTAATCGGCGCGCGGGCGGTGACGCCTTCCGGCACGAAGCCGGCCGATATCGGCGTCAGGGACGGCCTCATCGCAAGGGTAGCGGCGCCGGGCACGCTCGAAGACGCCGCGCGCACTATCGACGCTCGCGGGACGTTTCTTCTGCCGGGCGCGCTCGATCCGCACACTCATCTTGACGCCGAGATGTTCGGTTCGCGCACGGCTGACGATTTCGAGTCGGGCACCGTCGCGGCGGCGGCCGGCGGGGTCACAACCATCGTCGATTACGCGTTCCAGCCCGAAGGCGGCTCGCTCGCCGAGGCGGTTTCGCGATGGGACGAAAAGGCGCGCGGACGGGCGATAATCGACTACGCATTCCACGTCGCAATCCTCGATCCGAGCGCGCCGGCCGTGGCAGAGATCGGGCGGATGGTCGAGCGCGGCGTCACCAGCTTCAAGATCTTCATGATGCGCGGATTCGAGGAGCGGGCGCGCGATTTCCTTCGTGCGTTCGCGGCCGCGGCCGAAGCGGGCGGCCTGCTCACGATCCATGCCGAAGACCAGCACCTTATCGGCTACTGCACGGAGAGGCTGCTCTCGTCGGGACGCAATGGAGTCGCGCACTTCGCCGCGAGCCGTCCGCCGCTTTCCGAAGCCGCCGCGGTTGCGCGCGCGCTCAAGATGACCGAGCTGACGGGAGCCGTGGCGTATTTCGTGCACCTGTCCAGCGCGGCGGCGCTCCATGAAATCCGGCGCGCCCGCGCCGAAGGACGCAAGGTCCTCGCTGAAACGCGCCCCATCTATCTCTATCTCAGCGAAGAAAAATTCCTCGAACCCGGCGGCGAGCGCTACGTCGGATATCCTCCGCTTCGAAGCCGCGACGATATCGAAGCGCTGTGGGAAGCGATGGCCGACGGCACGGTCGACGTGGTCGCGACCGACCATTGCAGTTGGACCAGCGAGCGGAAAACCGCCGACCGCTTCACGCGAATTCCGCCCGGAGTGTCGAACCTGGAAACTTTGGTTCCGATGCTCTACTCCGAGGGAGTCGCGAAAGGCCGGATAACGCTGGAGCGGATGGTGGAACTGGTCGCGTCTAACCCGGCGCGAATTTTTGGGCTTTATCCGCGCAAGGGTGCGATAATCGAAGGCGCGGACGCCGACCTCGTGGTCTTCGATCCGCGTGCGAAGGTTGTGATTCGCGCCGCCGAAATGCATTCGCGCGCCGACTACGATCCATTCGAAGGTTCCGAGGTCACGGGATGGCCGAGGGTCACGATCTCGCGGGGCGAGATTATCGTGGCCGAGCGCGAATCCCGCGCGCGTCCGGGCCGCGGGAAATTCCTGGTGCGCGCGCCTTTTTCCGAAACCCGTTCTTGAATCGCGCCACGTCCGGCGCATCGTCCGCGATTCGCGCGGTGCGAGGCCGGTTTCGCCGGAGGCTTGCGAAAACGATGGGACAAAAAACGGTTGTCATTGCGGGCGGCTCAGGATTTATCGGACGGGCGATAATTCGCCGGCTCGCCGCCGCGCAAGGATGGTCTATCCGCGGATTAAGCCGCTTTCCCGAGCGAGCGCGAAAGCGCCTGTCCCTGCCGGGCGTTGAGTTCGCCCAAGCCGAAGTCACCGAACCATCATCGCTTGCGCCCGCCCTGAAAGACGCAAGCGCCGTCGTCAACGCGGTCCAGTTTGAAGGCTATCCGATTGAGGATCCGGCGCGCGGGCTTACCTTCGAGAGCGTCGATTACCGCGGAACGCTCGCACTGCTCGAGGCCGCGAAAGCCGCTCGCGCCGAGCGCTTCATCTACATCAGCGGCGTCTCCGCGGACGAAACCTCGCCTCATCCGGGCTTTCGCGCCAAGGGGATGGCGGAGCGCGCGATTCGCGAATCCGGACTGGATTACACGATTTTCCGGCCGTCGCTCGTCTATGGACCCGAAGACAAGGTGATAAACAATATCGCGAAGGCGCTTCGCTTTGTGCCGATATTCGCGGTCCCCGGCACGGGAAAACAGAAGCTTCAACCGGTCATGGTTGACGACCTTGCGGCGTGCGTCGAACTGGCGCTTGCGGGCAAGGGTCGCAACGGAACCTACGACGTCGGAGGGCCCGACGCGATGACCTTCGACGAACTGGTGGGCGTCGTGATGGAAGTGACGGGACGCCAGCGACCAATCGTTCACGTCCCGGAGGGACTGATGCGGCTTGCGGGCGCCGTGATGGAAAAGCTGCCGAAGCCGGTTCTCTCGCGCGACGCGGTAACGTTCGTCACCGCTGACAGCGTCTGCAATATCGAACCGCTGATGAAGGGATTCGGCATCCGGCTGACGCCGCTTCGCGAAGGTCTCGGCTACCTTGCCTGAGGGCTTGGGGATGTTTCGCTTCCGGCGGAAAAATTCCGCCAGAGTTCCCGACCGAACCGGGACTCCGGCTTCTTTCTATGTAATCCGAAGCGCAACGAGTCCTGGCTAAAGCGATCCACGTGACGGCCTCGCTCCTTAAATACCTGATCCGTGCCGGCGCCTGGTTGCCTGTCCGGTTCCGGTCTTGAGCGCAACGCTTGGAACGGATGCGTGGCGCCGGTAAACAGTTTGCATGCGATTTCGCTATGCGGCCGCGCTTGTGCTCCTCGGATGGTACCTGCTTATCCCGCCTCAGGCGCGCGGTGGCGGATTCGACCGCGCAGCGCCGCTCAGCCAATGGTTTCTCTACGGCCGCTTTGACTCCCTGCGCGAATGCGAGCACGCGAAAGCGCTAAACCAGGAAACCTTCAAGAACACGGACGATCCCTTGAGGAAAGCCTTCGAGCAGGCCCAGTGCGTCGCGACCGACGACCCGCGTCTGTCGGGTTGAGCGTTCCGTTGTTCCCGCGGTCGGGCTTCGTCCTCGGGCAGAGGAGTCGTCTCCCGGCCCGACGCGCTCACGGGGTTTTGTGCACCCAAGCGGCTTTGGTTGACGGTGTGGGGCCGCGGCAATCAGCAATTACGCTCAACCGGCGGCATTGTCGTTCACCGCTGCCTCGAACAAATTTGAACCGGCGATCGCCATAGCGGCCGCGACCTCTGGCCTCAGTAGCTGGCGAGAGCCTCGAGCAACCATATGCGTCGCGCCGGAGCGCGCTTCCATATCGTGAGAGGTGAGAGGTATCTTTTTTTGGAAAACCTAGGCCAGGTCAAAGGAGCGAACAACGTCCGTGGCGCGTGTTATCGTCCTCCAACATCATGGATGCGAGACTCTCGGTGCGATTGGCGACGCGCTGCGGCGCGCGCAAATCGAGTGGAGTTACCTCTCGCTCGCCGACCCGGCGTCGCCGGCTCCAGAGGTTGGCGAAGCTGACGCGCTGATCGTTCTCGGCGGTCCGTTCAGCGTCTATCTTCCCGAGTATCATTCCTTCGTACGGCGCGAGATGGAATTGATTCGAAGCATGTTGGAACTCGGCAGACCGATTCTTGGCATTTGCCTTGGAAGCCAGCTTCTGGCGGCGGTTCTTGGCGCGGCCGTTTACCGCGCAAGCGCCCCGGAGATAGGGTGGCTGCCGGTTGAGCTTGAACCGCAGGCGTGCGACGACCGACTCTTCCATGGTCTGCCTTCTTCCTTCATCACCTGCGTCTGGCACGGCGACCTTTTCGACTTGCCGCGCGGCGCCGTTTCGCTGGCCCGCACGCAGATGACGCGATGCCATGCGTTCCGTTATGGGACGAACGTCTACGGTTTGCTGTTCCATCTTGAAATGCAGCCGGCGATGGTCGCGGCATGCGTCAACGCCTTCGAACCGCGCCTTCGCCAGGTCGGCATCGATCCAGCACGCTGCGTCGCGGAGGCGGACGCTCATCTCGCCAGGCTGGCGCCCGTGGCCGAGACCGTCTTCAGGCGCTGGGCCGAGCTGGTAGTCGGGCACTAGAAGCAGTCTCATAAACACCGTCGAAGCAGGCTGAGGATACAAGGGAGGCTGGTGGTTAAACTGCGGATCACAGCGAACGTTCTCGATTCCGCGGCTGGGTGATGTGAGCGAGCGAATTATTCTTCAGAACATGCTTGATCGGACCAGTCTGTTGCGGCCGCAAAGCGGTATCGGAATCTTTCAGGCGATGTATGCGCCGGGACTGGCGGTCTATAAAAGGGTAAGCATACCCCTGTCGGCATTTTAGCGGTGGCGGGCGCGCGTCGCGGCGGCCAGGTGACAATATCATGCCGGCGCGCGCGAATCTTCGCGGGACCGGGCGGCGCGGCGGTGACCGGTCTCGGGCAGCAGGTACATCGCGATTATCGGGAGCGCCTGGAACGCGAGAAATCCGAGCATCACGGCCCTAAGTCCGACGCGCGACGCAATCGCGCCGCCCAGAAACGGAGAGACGAACGCGGCGGCGTAGCCCACCGACCACACGAAGGCGAGCGCCGTGCCCATCTTCTCGGGGGTCATCCCCGGCAGTTCCATCACCAGCGTCGTGATCGGAGCAAGCGAGCCGGCCGCGCCGATTCCGACCATCACGAGCGCGACCTTGATCCATCCGTGGCTCGGAAGCAGGATCGCGCCGAGACTTCCGGCCAGTGTGAGTAGCGCTATCGGCCACGTGAAGGGTTTGCGCAGCCCGGTCAATCCGGTTGCGAATCCGCCACCCGCCGCGGCGAAGATTCCCGCAAGTGGCAGCACCGAGGTGATCGCCGATGCCTGCGTCAGGCCCATCGCGCGATACTCGCGAAAATACTGCGGCAGGAACGTGGCGTAGAGCTGGAACACCCACATCCCGCCGAACAGTCCGATCGCGACCAGCACGATATTGCGCATCCGCATGACTTCACGCAGCACCGACTCGCGCACGGCGCCAAGCGGATTCATCGCGATCGACTCGCGCGCGCGACTGCGATGCTCGCGGCCGAAGAGGGTCCAGAGTATCGCCACGACCAGGCACAGGATTCCGTAATAGCGAAGCACCGCATCCCACGACGACGCGCTTGCGAGATAAAGCCGCGCAGTGATCGCATAGACCGCGGTCAGGCTGACATACGAGCAGAGCGCGTTGAACATGTTGATGTACGGCCATTCGCGCTCGCCGAACCATTGCATCACGAGCGCCCCCGGCGGCGCGATCAGAAGCCCGAAGCCGATCCCCTCGCCGATGCGCCATCCGAGCAACTCTCCGAAGCTGCGGCTGTATCCGCTCATGAACTGAGCGCCCGCCATGATCCACAGCCCGAGCAGAAGCGAGCGCAGCGCGCCCATCCGCTCCATCACCACCGCCCCAAGCATCGAAAAGGCGGCGATACAGAGCGCGATTATCGAGACGATAAGGCCCGCCTGTCCGAGCGAGAGCCGAAGGCTCCGCATTATCGGGCCGAGGATCGGCGCGGGAGCGAGCCAGATGAGCGTCTGGCAGATGAGGGTCAGGAAAAGAAGGACTTCGATCGCCCATCGGTAGGATGAAAGCGGTTCTTGTGATTGAGGCATCGGGGGAGCCACCTCTGGGGGCGAATATTTTTCCATAGCTAGCGCGCATCGTGGCGGCGCCGCCAGCCGGGCGTGCGATCCGCTATCTGAGCTTGACCTCGCCGCTTGCCCACGCGGCGTATCCCGCCATCCCAAGCAGGTAGACGGCCGCGATTGTGTAAAAGACGGCGGCGAACGAGCCGGTTGCCTTCAGGATGAAGCCCGCGGCCGCGACGCCGACGATGCCAGGGACGGCGGCGATCGTGTTCGACACGCCCATCAGCACGCCCGCGTATCGCGGCCCGACGTCGAGATGGTTTACGCCGTATGCGGCAAGGCCGACGCCGTTGAACGCGGCCGAAACCGTGACCAGCGCGATGGCGGTCCACGGCGTGGATACGGCGGGCAGCGCGAGCAGCGCAGCGGCGCCGCCAAGGAACGAGGCGGACTGAAGCGTCTTGCGCACGGTTCCAACGCGCACGCCGCGCCATCGCATCCAGTCGGCGAGCCATCCCGCGCCGTTGCTTGCGAAGAACGTCGCGACCCACGGAACGAGCGCATACGCGCCGATTCTCGCGAGCGGAACGCCGAAGGTGCGTTCGAGGTAGGTCGGGAGCCATAGCAGCAGGATGTTGAAACCGAAGTTGCTGCAGAAATGGGCGAGCACGATCGCCCACACCGCTTTCTCGCGGAGCATCGCGGTCCACGGTATCGCGCCCGCAAGTGGCGCTTCGGGGCGGTCGGCAAGAATCGTTTCGAGTTCGCCGCGCGTGACGCGGCGCGATTGCTCCGGCGTATCGGTGACACAGAGCAGCCAAGCCGCGACCCAAACCACTCCGAGCGCGCCCGAAAGATAGAACAGCCACGGCCATCCAAGCGCGACAATTATCGGCGGGCTTGCGAGCAACGCGAGGACCGTTCCGAGGTACATCCCGCTGAAGTTGAGCGAAATTACCCGCGAACGCTCGCCCGCCCGCGTCCATCGCGCGGCGATACTATGGACTGCGGGAAAGTTGACGGCCTCGCCGAGCCCGAGCAGGACCCGCGCGGCGAGCAGAAGGACGAAGGCGGCGCTCGCGGCGGGCGTGAGCAGCGTCGCCAGCGACCAGATCGCAACGCCGCTCGCGAGCACCCGTCTGCCGCCGAATCGATCGGCGACCCATCCGCCGCCGAGCTGCGGCCAGATATAGCCCCAGAAAAACGCCGACAGGACGAGGCCCTGGGCCGCGGCGTCGTAGCCGCGGTCACGGGCAAGCGGGATTATCGCGACCGAGATGCTTACACGGTCGACGTAGCAAAGCACCGTGGCGAGCGAGAACAGGCCCACCACCGTGTAGCGCCGGGGCCAAGGAGAGGATGCTGCGATGTCCGCACGGGCCGATACGGGCTTGGTCATGATCGGCGCGCGAGCTTAGCCGGGGCCGCAGCCAAGTGCCAGCCGACGGCCGCCAACGTCGGCCGGGGTCGGCTCCTGACCGGGCGGAACGGGGCTTTAAGCTTAGCGGCCGAGGGCCTGACGAATCGTGGTCAGGATGTAGACGAAGTCACGCTGCGAGCGGACTTCACCCATCAGGGCCACTCTCGACAGCATCTCCATCTCTTCATTGGTGATGTTGTGGATGCGGCGCAACTGCTCATTGTGACGGAATTCCTCCCACGCCGAGCTGTCGGGCGCCTCCTCCTCGGTGTTGAGCAAGGCCTGGGCGCGTGGGTTGGCGAGGAAGAACAACTCGCGCCGATCCAGTCCCAGCACCTCGGCCAGCCGCGAGACGATTTTATCCGACGGGTGGCGCTTGCCGGACTCGAGATGTCCAACATAAGGGGTTGATGTTTTGATTCGCCGCGCGACATCCTCCTGCGTCAGGTCAAGCTGACGCCGACGCTCGCGAATCACCTGTCCGAAGCTGCGCTCCTTGGTTCGGGCCATGTCCTCTCTCTCCGCCGCCCGGGCCGTTCCGAGCGGAAAGATACCAACAAGCTGTCAGAATTAATACGCTTACAAACTGTAAGTAGCACGATATCGTCAAAGTGGCAACAGGAGGCTAGCAGGTTTTAATGAAGCTAAATGACCGCGTGTCGGCGGATTTACGATACGGATGCATCCAGGGCGCGGAGTTAGCCGGGCCGCCGCCACGAAGTCCGGCCGCCGCCGACCCGGCTGAACAGGCCTTCAATTGCCGTACGGATTGCGGCCGTGGTTCAGGTAAAGCGAAAATTCGGCGACTCCGGGCAGTGCGCGCGGGGGACTGCGGAACGGCGCGACCTCGCCGGCCTTCAGGTCGTTCAGCGAGATCGTGTCCTGCCCGAGCTTTTGCCCGTCCCTTGCGTAATAGTGGACCTCGAGGTCGATGCCGACCGGGCGCGAGCCGGTGTTCTTGACCTTGCCTACCACGAAGACTTTGCCGTTGTCGCGCTCGAGGCGGCTGGCCAGCACCTGGACCGGCTGCACGTCGAAGAGCGAGTGGAAAACCAGCGCCATGAACACCAGTGACGTGACGAGAATGAGCAGGCTTCCCTTCTTCACGGTTCTTCAGGCCCGAACCTGGCGCGCGCCCATCAATAGGAGCGCGGAAGCCCGAGCACGTGCTCGCTGATGGAATTAAGCACCATCTCCTGCGAAACCGGGGCAATCTTCAGAAGCCGGCATTCGCGAAAATAGCGTTCGACGTCGTAATCGCGGACGTACCCGTATCCGCCGAGGGTCTGGACCGCGCGGTCGCAGGCCTCGAAGGCCGCGTCGGCGGCGCGCAGCTTGGCGGTGTTCGCTTCGGGACCGCAGGGCTTTCGATGGTCGAAAAGCCACGCCGCCTTCATCATCATGAGTTCCGCCGCTTCCAGCTTGGTGTACACGTCGGCAAGCGGATGGGCGATTGCCTGGTTCTGGCCGATCGGCCGTCCGAACACCACCCGTTCCTTCGCGTAGCGTACCGCCTTGGCGAGCGCGGCGCGCCCGATCCCGATCCCCTCGGCAGCGACCAGAATTCGTTCCGGGTTGAGCCCGTCGAGCAGCGAATGAAATCCGCGGCCCTCGCCGCCGATCAGATCGGAGGCCGGGACCTTCAGGTTGTCGATGAAGAGCATGTTGGTATCGACAGCCGCGCGGCCGAGCTTGTGCAGTTCGCGCACTTCGACAGCCGAGGGATCGATGTCGGCGAAAAACAGCGTCATCCCGTCGGTCTTCTTCGCGACCTTCTCGAACGGCGTGGTGCGCGTCAGAATGAGCATCTTCCTGGACTCGCGCGCCTTGGTGGTGAACACCTTGCGGCCGTTGAGAATGTAGTAATCGCCCTCGCGCCGGGCGAAGGTGCGGATATGAGTGATGTCGTTGCCGGCGTCGGGCTCGGTGACCGCGAAGGATACGTGCATCTCGCCGCGCACAACCGGGGGCAAGAAGCGGCGCTTTTGCTCCTTGGTGCCGTGGAAAACGATCGGGCTCACACCGAAGATGGAGAGATGGATCGCACTTGCGGCGGACATCGCGCCGCCCGAAGCGGCCACTTCGCGCATCACAAGCGCGGCTTCGGTGATTCCGAGTCCGCTTCCGCCGTACGCCTCGGGGATCGCGACGCCCAGATACCCGGCCTTCGCGATCGCGTCATAGAAGTCGTTCGGGAACTCGCCCTTGCGGTCGCACTCGCGCCAGTATTCGTCGTCGAAGCGCGACGCAAGCGTCCGCACCTGGCGGACGATCTCTTCCTGGGCGGACGTGAGTTCGAAGTCCATAAACCAATCCTCGTCGTGGCAAATCGCCGCCCGCGCCAGGCTCCGCCGTCACCGATTCAAGACTCCGCGAGCGCCCCGCGCGGATTCTGACGCGGCGCGCGGACGGGATTTTTTATCCGCTGATGCCGGCGCGCGCGGCAGATGCATTCTTTCCAGGCGTCATCACATACCAGTTCGCTAATTTCCTCAAGGCGGAGCGGCCATTTTGGCCGCGCACGGAAGAAATCGCCGCCGGGTATAAAACTTGAATTCCGAATCCCGCGTTTGCGGCTTCGCTCCCGCCTTGAGGCGAGCAAAGCGCCAATTTGGAGGAAGAAAGCGTGACTATCGCAAGCCGAACCTTGCGCGTGATGGCTGCCAGCCTGCTCGCTGCATTGCTTATTGCAACGGGGGGCAATGTGTTTGCGCAGGAAGCCAGTGCCTCGACAAGCCAGCAGGCAAAGATTGACAAGCTCACCAGGCAAATCGAGAAGCTGAGGCAGGAGCGCGCCAGACTTGTTACGGAAGTCAAGAAACTCAAGGCCAAGGCCGTTCCCGCCGCCGCACCTACGCCGGAGCCGGCGCTTTCGACACCGGCGATTGCGGGTCCGCTGTCGGCGGCAAGTCCAAGGCAGATCGATCTCCCGATTCCCGGCGTCAGCAATATTCCAGGGATCTCGGACCTGACGAAATTCGACATAAACGGGATCGTAAGCGGCATCGGTCTCGTTCAGAACAACACGACCAGCGCGGACAGGACCGATCGCGCCGACGTCAGCAACGCGTTTGCGATCATCCAGAAGGCGGATGGCCCCGTGCAATTCTATCTGCAGGCCGGCGCGTACAGCATCCCGGCGCTCGGAACGCCGTACATCTCGGCGGGCAAAGCGATCGACGGCTTGTACGGGCCGTTGCCGGTCGCGTACCTGAAATTCGCTCCGAACGACAGCTTCTCCATCGAGGCGGGCAACCTGCCCACGCTGATTGGCGCGGAGTACACGTTCACGTTCGAGAACATGAATATCGAGCGCGGGCTCCTGTGGAACCAGGAGAACGCGGTAAATCGCGGCGTGCAGCTCAACTACGCGCAAGGCCCTCTGAGCGCTTCGCTGAGCTGGAACAACGGCTTTTACTCGAACAGCTACACCTGGCTTACCGGCTCGCTCGCATGGGCGATCGACTCGGCCAACACACTCAGCGTTGTCGGCGGCGGCAACCTGGGGTTTTCGAAGTTCTCAAACTTCGCGACGCCGCTTCTGCAGAACAACAGCCAGATCTACAATGTCATCTATACCTACAATGCGTCGCCATGGATCGTGACGCCTTATTTCCAGTGGACCTACGTACCGAAGAACGACCAAATCGGGGTCCTCAAATCGACCTCGACGATCGGCGGCGCTATTCTCGCGAGCTACGCGGTCACGGATCAATTCTTCATCGCGGTCCGCGGAGAATATATCGGCAGCACCGGCAACAGCACCGACGGCTCCGCCAACCTTTTGTACGGTCCGGGGAGTAGCGCGTGGTCTCTGACCGCAACGCCGACCTACCAGTACAGGAACTACTTCGTGCGCGGCGAAGTGTCATACGTGCACGCGGAGAATTATACGTCGGGCGACGTGTTCGGCTCGCTCGGCACGAATCCTTCGCGGGTCGTCGGCGCGCTCGAAACAGGGCTCTTCTTCTAATCGATATGGTAATGACCGGCGGCGATTCGCGGATCGCGCAGGTTAACGCCGCGAAGCGGAGAATCTTAGCCGGAACCACATGCGAAATAAGCCAGTCGCTGAACAATGACGACGAGTCGCATCCGGGGCGGCCGCGCGCCAGCACGGCCGCCCCGATTTTTGAGGCCCGCATGCCAGCCGAAGACGGCCCCGGCCGCGGTTTCGCTCCCCGCATCGCCGATGATACGATGACGCGAGGTTTGGTTGGGTTTTACCCGCTATGGCGGAAGGAAAGCGCGTACTGGTCGCCGAAGACCATCCGAGAACGCGCCGGCTGTGGAACGAGCTGATCTCCTCCTGGGGCTATGAGGTTCAGGCCGCGGAGGACGGCATCCAGGTGCTCGAGCTTGTCCATAATTTCGAGCCCCATATCCTCCTGCTCGATCTCAAACTGCCGGGACGCGACGGAATCGGCGTGCTCGAAGAAATACAGCGCCAGGGACTCCCGCTCACGACCATCATCATCTCCGGCGAGGGCGATATCCCCGACGCCGTCAAGTGCATCAAGCTTGGCGCTTACGATTACCTGCGCAAGCCGGTCGATCCGGTCAGGCTGCGGCAGATGCTGAGCAACCTGACCGCGCATCTGAACGTCACCGAAGAAAACCAGCGTCTCAGGCTTCGGCTGATGGGGACCGGCGAACTTGGCTCGATGATCGGACGCTCGCTTGCGACGCGCCGGGTGATGGCGCTGATCGAGCAGGCCGCGCCCAGCTCCGCCTCCGTGATTATCCGCGGCGACAGCGGAACCGGCAAAGAGATCGTGGCGCGCACGCTGCACGAACTCTCGCCGCGGCGCAACGGGCCGTATGTGGCTATCAACTGCGCCGCGTTGCCGGAGACCCTGATGGAAAGCGAACTGTTCGGCCACGAACGCGGCGCTTTCACCGGCGCGGAGCATCGGCGCCCCGGATGCTTTGAGCTTGCCAACGGCGGCACGCTGCTGCTCGACGAAATCACGGAGATGAAGCCTGAATTGCAGGCAAAGCTGCTGCGAGTGATCGAAGAGCGCCGGCTGCGGCGCCTGGGCGGAACGACCGACGTCCCCGTTGACGTCCGGGTGCTTGCCGCGACCAATCGCCCGTTACACGAGGCGCTGGGCGGGGGACGGCTGCGCGAGGACCTCTATTATCGCCTCGCGGTCTTCACTATCGAACTGTCGCCGCTGTCGGAGCGAACCGAGGACATACCGCCGCTGGTCGATTTGTTCATCCGCCAGTTCGCCAACGCCAATGGCAAGCCGATCGCCGGCGCCGACGACGCCTGCCTGGAGGCCCTCAAGGCGCGCTCGTGGCCGGGCAACGTCCGCGAGCTGCGCAATGTAATAGAGCGCGCGGTTATCGTCAGCCGCGGCCCCCTGCTCACGCTCGCGGACCTTCCGCCCGAGCCTGTTCGCAACGGCGGGAGCAAAGAGAAGGCCTCCGGCGTTTCCCCGGCGCTTCCCGTTGGAACGCCGCTCAAGGAGGTCGAGCGCGAACTGATTCTGAAGACGCTGGAGAGAGTCGGAGGTAATCGGCTCAAGGCGGCGCAGATTCTCGGAATCAGTCCGAGAACCCTCTACAACAAATTGGAACGCTACTCGGGCGCCGACGGACCGGAAAAGGAGTAATTCCGCATCCGGACGTCGTTCAGGACGCAGCATGGGCCTGCGCGCGAAACTGGCAACCGTCTTCATTCCGCTCCTGGTCGCGGCGGTGGTGGCGGTCAGCGCCGCCGAGGTTGACCATTCGGCGGACGTGATGGTTGACACGCTGCATGACTTCGGTTCGATCTTCGTAAGCCAGACTTTCGAGCAAATCCGCGCCGCACTGGCCGACGCCAAGGGCGATCCGCTCCAGACGCTGCGCAAGGACGCCGGCTTGAGCGCGCTGCTCGCTTCCTCGCAAGCCTTTGGCAAGGCCGTCGTCTACGCGCGCATCGAAACGTTGGATGGCGGCTTCATAGCGGGAGTTCCAGCTGACGGCGAACAGGTTGCGCGGCTCCATCCCGAACCCTTTTCGGCTCTGAAGGCCGCGGTGGAACGGCGATGGTGGCCGCCGGCGCGCATCGCGCCGCTCTGGGGCGACCATGTTTACGAGATTCGAAGCCCGGTCGAACTCAACGGCCATCCCTTTGCCGTCATCAGGATTGGACTGTCAACGGCACTGGTGTCGGCGGATATCGCCCGCGCGATCATCAACGTCGTCCTTATCGGCGCGGTGGTGATCGCGATGAGTCTGCTTGGCGCGCTGCTATCCGGCGCTCTCCTGCTTCGCCCGGTCGCCGCAATTACCGCCGGCGTCGAACGCCTGGCTTCGGGCGCGGACACCGGGAACGTGCATGTCGGCGGGCGCGACGAGCTGGGCGCGCTCGCCGAGAAATTCAACGTGCTTGCTCAGAAGGTTCGGGCCGACCGTACCCAGTGGGAGGATGAACGCGGCAAGTTCATGGACGTGTTCCGCTCAATCGCCGACGCCGTGATCCTGCTCGACGCCGACGGTCTGATCCGATTCACGAACGAGGAGGCGCACGGCAGGCTCGGACTGCCGGCCGGCGGAATGGCGTACGGCAAGCCGCTCGCGACCTTTCTCGGCCGCGACCATCCCCTTGCGCGCCTGGTCAGAAACATCACGGCTTCCGGCGTCGAAATGCGCGATGTGGCGGTGGAAATAGGCGCGGGCGACAAATTAACCCGGCTGCTCGCCTCGGCTTTTCCGCTTGGACGCCGCAACGGCTCGCCGGTGCTCGTGATAGTCCGCGACCTCAAACCGGTGCGCGAACTGGAGAGCGTGGTCGAGGATTCGGGGCGGCTTGCACGGCTCGGCACCCTCATCTCCGGCGTCGCACACCAGATACGCACGCCGCTCAATGCGATGACGCTCGAACTCGAGTTGCTGAACCAGGATATTCGCGAGTCGCGGCCGATCGAGGACCGGGTCCACATGGTGCGTGACGAGATGCGCCGACTCGGGCAGGCGATCGACGCCCTGATGCGTTTCATGCGGCCCGAACATCTGCGGCTGGAAGAACTGGACTTGAATGCGACGCTGACGGAACTCGCTCATGAACTGAGCGACCCGAAAATAACGGTAAGCTGGCGGCTTGACCCGTCGCGCCCGAAGATAAACGCGGACCGGGCGGTGCTGATGGAGGCCTGCCGTAATGTCATTCAGAATGCGATCGAGGCGATGCCAAAGGGCGGGAACCTGATTTTGGCCAGCCAGGCTCAGGACGACGGATTCGCAACGCTCTCGATATCCGATAGCGGAGAGGGGATACGTCCGGAAATCCTGGAGAACATTTTCCAGCTCTACTTCACGACCAAGGAGGAGGGCACGGGCATCGGACTGCCCCTTGCCCTGCGCGCGGTCGATCTCCATGGCGGCACAATCAAGGTCGATTCGCAGCCCGGAAAGGGAACCACCGTGACGATTCGATTACCCGTCGAGCGCACGGCAATGTCTTACCGTGGGTCGAGTTCCGCGAACAGAGGTCAGTTCAACTCGTGACGAGGAACAGAGCGTGAAGGCCCGCGTGTTTTTCGCAGGGGCCGCAATCGCCCTTGGCCTGTTGAGCCTTGTGGGATGCGTCAACACGCCCGAGGGCTGGCGAATCCCTTCGCCGATGCGGCCCTTGCCGCAGGCGACGGTTCGGCGACGGCGTCCGCCGGAAAGCGAGAACGAAGAGATTCGGCCACGGCGGCATTATGTGGAACGACGCGTCGCGCGGCCCAGGGAACAAGCGAAGGAAACGCCTTCGACGCACGCCGCGCGGCGGACCGCGACATCATCGGCCGAGCAAGCCGCGTCACAGCCGCCTTCCCCACCCGCGCAGGCGGCTCCTGAACCGACGGTGACTCTGGCCAACGCCAACGTCTCACGCCTGCAGGTTCTCGAGATGCTCAATCAGGCGAATGCGAAGCTCTCGCGGATCGATCGCGGAAAACTCGACGGGACCAATGCCGTCACTTATGACCAGGCGGAAGGATTTCTCAGGCAGGCGCGCAAGGCCGCCGACGAGAAGGACTACGTCGCGGCGTCGGGATTGGCTCACAAAGCCTCGATCCTCGCCGACAAGCTCACGCCGTCGCCTTAGATTCCACGGATCTCCGTTTGCCGCTTACTCGACAATCGAACGGCTGACGGTCACTGCGGACGACGCGGACTTCGAAGCGCCCGATGCGACAAGGGCCGCCCCGGCTTCCCGCGAGCAGGCTCGCTACTGCTTCGATAGTCGCTCGTCCCGCTACCAACCGGTTATGTGAATGTTCGGCGTGAGCCAGCGTTTATGTGCGATGTTGCCCTTGATGTTATTGATATATTTTACTGCCGCGGGATCGTACCATCCCCCCGAGTAGTGCATCCCGATACACCCCCAGAGGAGCGTGTCGAGGTTGGCCTGGCTGGGATTGTTTGCGTAGGCTGCCGCGTCTTCGGCGTAAGTGTTATGGCCGGGTTGGGCGGGACGCCTCGCAAAATACGGCGCCCAATCGCCATTGATACATGATCGCGTGTCGGCAAAGCGGTATTCCGCGGCGAATGACGTTGAGTCCTTGATCATCGGCCACGTCTTCCACTCATAGTACACTTTTGTCTGCCACGCCGACCACGAGGTATAGCAACAGTACGGGCATGATGCTTTGCGCCCGTCGGCGAGCGGGATAGTGGTATTCCAGAGCGCGGCGAACCCGTCCTGGACGCATTGCGGTCGCGTGGTTCGCTTGTCACCGGTCGTCCATTGGCGCCAGAAGCTTTCCTCCCAGGCCTGGCCACGAACCACGTTTTCGTCGATTCCGTACTTGCACGCCGCCCATCGCATGATCATGTCGGTGGAACCCGTGTAGTCGCCCTTGATTCGCGCGTATTGCGCGTAGCTCGCCAGTGTCTCGAACGTGTACCCTTCCGCTCTGAAAGCGGCGAGATCGGAGGGGGTGGCGACGGTTCGATTAAAGGGGATGTTGCCTGGAATGGTCTCGGGGGTGGAAGGAATCTCCGCCGCGCATTGCCGTCCGCTTGGCAGCGCCGCGTGCGGCGGCAGAGTCGGAAAATACCCGTCCTCGCGCAACGCCGAGGTCAACACCCGCGCCCCCGCGCCAGGCTCCGACGCGGACGCCGGCCGCGCGAACGCCACCGTCAGAATCACCGGCAGGACAAGGGTGGCCGCACCCGCGAACATCCGGCGCGGATCACGCGCGGAGAGAGAGCCTGTGGCGGCGTCCGGAATCGCTTGAAGCGTCATGACGCGTTGCCGCTCCGCGATCATCCAAAGGAGATAGAACATGATTCCATCCATGCGGTGAACGTCTCCTATGCCGGCCTCCGCGAACGCGCGGCAGAACGAAGGCAGTATCAGGAAGAAAAACAGGGGCTTCAGGTTCCAGGGATCCCCTGGGCGTCTGAGGAGCGCAATCCAGGGTCGCAGCATGATGCAAAGCCAGAAAACAAGCGCGGGAACTCCGAGTCCCACCGCGATCGATAAATAACCTTCATGAGTCGAGGTGTCCGGCCCCTGCGACCAGAAGCTGTCCCAGCTTGGAAAACGCGGGTCCTTGAAAATCGCGCCTTCGACATCGTACCCGTAGCCGGTAAAAGGCCGTTCCAGTATTTTCCGCAGTTCGAACTTCCAAGCGAGCGTTCGCCCCGTAAGCGTGGTGACATCGCGGCTCACCCCCAGCTTTGCCGTGGCTCCCAACGCGCCGTAAACCAGCGCGCCGGCGAGAGCGACCGCCGCGCACACGAGCATCCCGCGTGCCCGATACCTCCAGAGCAAATACGCGCCAGCTCCAATAGCCAGCGCGACCGCAGGTGAGCGCGAGTCGGCCATCAGGTCGAAGACGGCCCCCGCCAGAATACTGAAGGCCAGTACCACACGTTGCCGGCGCGTCGCGCGTCCCCAGATGCTCAACGCGACGCCAATACTCAGGAACGCCAGGCTGCCGACCACGTTGGGGCTGTAGAAGACTCCCTCGAACCGGTCGATGCCCGAGGTATCGCGAATCCACGTGTACATGCCGGTCGCGTCGTGGACCGCACGCCATGCGCCCGTCCAAGTGCCCCCTTCAACAAATACCCTTCGCGGCAATGCGACCGCGGCAAATGCCGTCAGGCAGAGAAGGACCCCGCATCCGGCGAGAAAGCCCCACAAAACCGCATCCACGTCCGTCGCGCAAGCGGTCGAAAGCGAGACCGCCGCGAGTGCCGCGAACAGAAGCACTGTGGGGACGAGACGGCCGGCCGAGATCAATGGGTCGAGGGAATAGATGACCGAGACCGCCGCCCATCCAAAGTACACGAGGAATACGGCGAGGTAGCGCTCCCTGACTACTCCTCTATGGTACGCGGCCGCAATGGCCGGCAGGCAGAATGCGAGAAGCAGTGGATAATGCAGCCACCATCGCTTCTCAGGGTCAAGCGGAATCAGATTGACATAAGGCAGGGCCTCCACCAGCACCAGGGCGGGCACCAGCCGGAGCGGATTACGCGTGGTCCATCCAACCGTCCAAAGCAGTAACGCCCCGCCGACTAATCCGGCGATCGCAAATGCCAGATAGAGCGAATGGATGTTCAGAACCAGGACCGCCAGCATTCCGAGCGCGGCCGCGGAGGCGACGACGGCGAGGCGCGGCGGAACGCGCGCGGGCCGCACCTCGAGGTCATCGAAGAGGCGATGACGCTCGGAGGCCGGCCCCGGCGAGTCGAAGATCTTCGCTTCCCCACGCGGGCGCGGGGCGCCGGAAAACGCCTCCGTGCTATCCATCGGAATTTCCGGACGCGAGGCCATTTCTTCGCGGAGCCCGCTCGCCCAGTTCCGCCGCGCGCAGTTCATTCGAGTACAGGATTGCGCGCAGGAGCGGCGACTCGGCGAGATTCAGCAAAAGGTTTATATTCGGGATTACGCAGTGGCCGCCGATAAACCCGGGGAAGTAACGAACGCGCGGCAGGAAGTCGATTTCGTCGAAGAAGCTCGTGATCTCGAAATAGTCTCCATCGACGCGTTCCGCGTAACGATTCAGCTCCTGGGCAAAGGCGATCAATGTGCCGAAGTAGGTTGTCTCGGCGAGCTTGGCGAGCTCAAGGGTCTCGGGCCGGCTGACGCGGGCGGTTTTCATCCCAGCCGCCTGGAAGTGCTTTTCCGCGTAGGCGGCGGTATCGATGTCCGTCGCGGCCACGAACTTTACATAGTGCAGAAGGTCCCGCGCCATGCGCACGTGCTTGCCGCGCACCGGGCTATAGGCGACCGCCACTCCCGTGCGGTCCGCGACAGAGCGCGTCGTCCCGGGCGGCACCGTACTGTTGATCACGGTCAGGCGCGGCGCGAAACGCCTGATGTACTCGCACGCGGTATCGACGAAGTCGGCCCCGCGAAACGGAAAACATATGTGCATGACCTCGACGGGCTGCTCGAATTCGCGCGGTTCTATATCGTGTCGCAGGACCGTCCCGCGCTTTTCGAGCACGTCCGCGAGCGCGCCGCCCACTTCGCCCATCCCGACGACCAAGGTTGCTCCGTTAACATCCGTCTTTTTCACTGTGCGGTTCATGTTGCTCCTTTCCTCTGCGCCAGAGCGCCGGGGCTTGTGTTGGCCTCGGAGTCTCCGAGAAGTGAATCGACAATCCGGCAGTACTCAGTCGATTGGGTCTGCCAGCCGATTGACTGGACCACGCGCCGCGCATGCATTGCGAGGCGCAGTCTGCGCTCGGGGTCGCGGTGGAGTTCCTCGATTCCGGCCGCAAGGTCCGCGCTGTTGCCCGGCTCGAAGAAGCGCACCGCGTTGCCGTTGAAATAATGCTCGATAGTGCGCAGGCGCGCGGTTATCGTCGGGATTCCCATCGCGGCGTAATCGAGCAGCTTGACCGGAAGCATCAGGTGCGTGGCGCTGGTGGCGCGATTCGGCACCAGGCCGACGTCAACGCCGGCGAGCGTGGTCGGCAAGCGTTCGACCGCAACCGGGGGCAGGAAGGTGACGCACTCGCCGAGGCAAAGCCGCGCCGCGAGACGGCGAGCCTCTTCGAGATAGTCGCCCGTTCCAATTACCAGGAATCTGAGACCGGGAACCCGCCGGCGCGCGAGTTCCACCGCCTCCAGCGCGATATCCAGTCCAAGCCGATGAGTCAGCGTTCCGTGACACGCAACCGTGAATTCGCGCGCCGATTGACGAATGCCTTTCGATGGACGAAAGACATCGGGGTCGGGCGCATTCATGACGACCGCGATTTTCCGCGCCGGAATGCCGGCTTTGATCAGGCGCGCGCGATGAAGGTCGTGAACCGCGAGAACGCGATCCGCGCACGCGGCGCTCGCGCGCTCAACGCCCATCAGAAGGCGCGCGCCGATGGCGCCGCGCCTGCCGCCGAACTTGTCACGATAAAGCTCGGGCATCGTATCGTGGATGTCCAGAAGCAGCTTCGCACCGAGGCATCTTAAGGGCAGGGCCGAGAGCACAGCCGCGTCCGGCATCGTGCACACGACCGCGAGATTGTAGCGCCTGCGCAGGCCCATTCTGAACGCGGTCCAGGCCGCGATTGTGAAGAAGCGCGCGTAGCTTCGCAGGTAGCGGCTTCGGCTCGCCCCCCGGTAACGCGGCATCCGGATGCCAACGAGATTGACGCCATGCAGGTTCGCTTCGTGTGCGGAATCGAGGCAGATTACGTCAACCTGGTCGCCCCGGCGGGCGAGCGCCTCGGCGTGACGCTTGACGCGGCCGTCGTGAATATAGGTGGTGTAGGCGATGACAAGAATTCTCGCCATGTTTCTCCTAGTTATCTGGCAAGCGGGTGCTCGCTCAGCCGACGCACGGTTGCGCGCCGGGAACCGGGCCGCCTGATGACGGGCTGCCCGCCGTTTTCGATTGACAGTTGAAGCTCCGAGCGCTCGCGCCACCATTCGGCAACCTCCGACGGCAGCGCGCGCCACGCCGACGGCAGCTCCGCGAGCATCCGGAGCAGGTCTTCGTAGGCCCCAAGAAGCCGCCCGTCGCCCATGTAGTCGGGATGCGTAAGCGTCAGAATCATCCCGCCGACCGAGGCTGTCCAATTCGCCTTCATCACCCAGACCGGGAGCGGACTGCGATGCAGCAGACGGATCAACGTATGGTCCTGGGCGAGCGTGTACGGCAGCTCGACCATCCGCGACAGCATGAACGGAAACAGGCTGCAGGTGCCGCCTGGCCACGGTTCGTAGGGATCGGTGTCCGAGAAGCTCGAATCGAAATCGAAGGCCATCGTCGCGATCCACGACGCGTCGCGCGGCGTGGACGGCGCTCGAAATCCGCGCAGGCCGTGAGCCGCGGCCATCCGCTCGACGATCGGCGCAAGGCTCGCGAAGTCCCGCGCGCTTCGAAACAGCCGTCCATCGTGGCTGAGGCCGTGTGCGCCGAATTCAAATCCGCGCGCGCGAAGCCGCGTCACCAGATTCCAGTCGATTCGGTACTGCGTCAGGGGAAGGTTCCACGCCGAACGGAAGCCGTATCGTTCCTCGAGATCGGCAATTCGTTCGATACGCGCGAAACCCGAGGAACTTTCCACGTCATGGGTCAGCACCACGCAGCATTGGTGGCCGTCGGGCCAGAAGCCGATATGCCAGCCGTCGTCGCGCCCAAGCATCCCAAGGCTCAAGCGCAGCCATTCGCTCCAGAATTCCAGGAGCGCGCTTTCGCACGGCCAGTGCGGAAATTCGGGCTTGACGCGTGCGCGTATCGTCGCCTCGTTCAGACGACGGCGCACGGGGAACGGAATCAGCCGCTTTAATTTGTGGCACGCCCGCGTCTGGCGCGACTGACGATAGCCCTGGCGCGAGAGATATGATTCGAAAAGGAAACGCTCGGCGATGAACTCCGACGACAGGATCATCGGCTCCAGCGCGTCGCGCCATTGCTCGGGGAGCTTCCAGAACGAGAAGGCGTCGTTGCGCGCGCGCGTTGCAAGTGCGCGGCAATCCGCTGAAACCGCGCCGATTCCGGCGCTTATCGCCGAGCCGGCACTCATCTCCATAGCGACTCGCGCCCCGTAAGCCGGCGCATTTGATGGCGGCGCACGAAAGCGACCATTTCCGGGGTGGCGGGACGCGGCTTGCGCCGCAGATAGCCCTCGATATATCCGGCAAGCAGAGCCCCGGCGGTGATTCCCGGCGGCCATCCGAAGAAAAGCTTCACCGCGCGCGCCGCGACGAATACCGGCGAATAGCCAACATTGTAGGCCGCTTCGCCGGCGGCCCTGCGGCTTTTCCACAGTCCGCCGGCCGCGCCCTGCGGGCGATGATGGTACGCGCGGATATGGCGAAAATTCCGCGTCTCGAATCCGTGCATCATCGCGCCCACTTCGTCGAGCGTGTCCCATCCGAGTTCCGGACGGATTGCGCCGATCGCCTCGAAGCACGCGCGCGAATACATCTTGACCGCGCCGCGCGTGTGAAAGGACGGAGCAACCACTTCGCGCCATCCGTCCGCGCGCGGTTCCAGGAGCGTGGCGCTCGCGATTCCGAGCTTCGGATTGCGCTGGAATTCGGCGAGAAGAAGTTCGGCGAACCGCGCGTCGAAGCTCAGATCGGCGTCGAGCCTCAGGATGGCGTCGCAGTCCAGCCACTTCCCGCGGCGAAGAAATCGCGCGACGACCGACTCGCCGCCGGCGGCGCGCGGCTCGTCCGACGCAAGATGGTGCGGTTCGATCCATGGCGCGCCATGCGCCGCGGCTTCGATGATTTCAGCGGTGCGATCGGCCGAACCGTCGTTGATTACAATCCATCGTTTCGGTTTGACGGTCTGCGCCGTCATCGACGCAATCAGCCGCGGGAGCATCCGCTCCTCATCGCGGGCGGGGGTTATGGCGATGTAATCGTTCATGCGAGAAACCGCTGGAGAGACACTCCCACGAGTCGCGTGAGCGGAGCGTGAAGATTACGCCAAAGCCGCGGCGCGGGCGGATGCGCGCCCGAAGCATTGAGCGGGAGTTCACGCGCCTCATCGTCAAGCGAGAGCGGCGGGCAGAAATCCGAGAAGGACAGCGAGACCATCCGGGGACGCGGCGGATGCGCGCTTCGCGTGAATACGCATCCCGCGGTACCCCGGCCATCCGCCGACAGCATGGCGACGGACAGTTCCAGGCGGTGTGCGCGTTCGAGCGCCCCGAGCCAGGGCTCACGATGATAGAGCGTTGCGCCGTCCGTCGCCTGGAACGGAGCACGCCATCGCGGGAGCGCCTCGCTCAGAGGCTCGACTGCGAGTTCGCCGGCGGTGTGCCGTTTGTACGGGCGCGCCTCGGCGCGCCGTGCCTCGGAAACCGCGTTATTCGTCATCGCCATTCAACCATCCTGGCGAGCCGCGGCGGCAACGATTGGCCGCGGTTCGCGTCCGAGCGCCGCCGAGAGCATCGCCCCAAGGTTCGAGCGCTCGACCCGAAAGTAAACGAGGATCGCCGCAACCGAGGCCACGGCGAGCGCGGCGGGCGCGTCAAGCCCGGCTGCGAGAGCGAACAAACGTGCCGCGAAGGCCGCGATTGCGCACAGGGCCGCGACTTTGAGCCCGGGCAGCGCCGCTTCAAGAAGTTCGCGCGCGTCCAGTCCGGCCGCGGCGCAAGCGAGCCAAAGCCCGGTTACGCTGATCAGCGTTTCGACGGCGCTCATCCCGGCGCTTACGCCTGAAAGTCCTTCGGCGCTTAACGAAAAGACCGCCGCAACGATAAGCGCGAGCCTGCCGGTGTGAAGATAGATGTCGTAGGACGGATGGTTGGTCGCGTAATAGACGGAACCGATTCCAACCTCCAGTCCGGCGAACATCAGCCCCGCCGCCAGCAGTCGCATCGGCAGGGCCGCCGCAATCCACTTGGCGCCGTACACCGTGGCGAGCAGTTCGGGCGCGACGATCGCGGCGCATACCGCGAAGGCTGGAACGATTCGAGCCAGGTAGCCGAAGAAGTCGCGGTAAGCCGTTGCCAGCCGGTGGTCCTCGCCGCGCAGCCGACAGAACGCGGGAAAAGTCACGCGCCCGGCCACGCGATGCAGCCGGTCAGGCACGAAGCGGAGCAGGTCCCATGCGATCGAGTAGAACCCCAGCGCGGAACTGCCGAGCATCCGCCCGACCAGCACGTAGTCGGCGTTCGAGGAGATGGCCGTCAGGAGCCTCGCTCCGCAAACAGTGCCCGCAAAGCGCGCGAAATCGCCCGCCGCGCGCACGCTCGGCGCGCCGCGCGGCAGGCGCGCGTCCGCGGCCCACAACGTGGCCGCTCGGAGCGAAAGGCGTGCCGCCAACCCCGCGGGGAGGCTCCACAGCGGCATCCCGAGCGCGAGGCTCCAGAAGGCCGCCGCGATGAACCCGACCTCGCCAAGCACGTCGGCAACGGCCAGGGCGCCGAAGCGAAGCTCGCGGCGAAGGCGCGCGTCGGATATAACCGCGGTTGCGGCGAGGAGAATCGGAAGGCACAACAGACGCGCGCCCTCGGTGAGCCGCGGCATCGCCATCAGACGCGCAATTACCGGCGCGCCGGCGTAGAGAACGCCCGCGACGAGCGCGCCAAGCCCGGTGGTCAGCCAGAAGGCGGTCGATTCGTGCTCGGGACGCAGCTCGTCGCGTTGGATTAGTGCGTCCGGTATTCCGGCCTCGGTGAAGAGCGTCGCGAACGCGCATACTATCAGCAGGATGCGAAACAGGCCGAAGTCCCCGGGCGTGAGCGCGCGCGCGAGCGCGACCGTCGCGCCGAGCCGGAGCGCCTGGACCGCGGTCTCGCCGGCGATATTGTCGCGCACGCTTGTGGCGAAGCCGCGCCAGAACGCGCGATCGTGCGGCGTCAGTGCTTCGCCCGGACTGCCTTGCGTCTGCGCGGCCATCACACGCCCTCACCGCGCAGGAGCACCGGCAGCGTGCGCATCAGGATTCTCAGGTCCGCGCCGAGCGACCAGTTGTTGAGATACTGCACGTCGAGCCGGACCATCTCGTCGAACGACAGGCGGTTGCGCCCGCTCACCTGCCAGAGCCCGGTGATTCCCGGTATCGCGTCGAGGCGGCGGCGATGCCACGGCTGGTAAAGCTCGATCTCGTAGGGAAGCGCGGGGCGCGGACCTATCAGGCTCATCTCGCCGCGAATCACGTTGAGTAATTGAGGAAGCTCGTCGATACTGAAGCGGCGCAGAATTCTGCCGACCGGCGTGATTCGATTATCGTTGCCGAGCTTGAAGAGCGGGCTCTCCGCTTGCGACGCCGCGGCACCGTTACGGATCCATCGGCGAACGTAGTCGCGATGCGCCGCGTCGTCCGCCGAGGCGCGCATCGTGCGCAACTTCAGCATCGCAAACGGGCGCCCGCGCGCGCCGATCCGGATCTGGCGAAACAGGATCGGCCGCCCGTCGAAAATCCGTATCGCGAGCGCGCCCAAAAGCAGCACCGGCGCGCTCAAGGCGAGCAGGACGCTGGCGGCGAGAAGATCGAAGGCGCGCTTTATGGCGAAGTTGAGTCCGCCGATATTCGAACCGCGCACGCTTATCAGCGGGATGACTCCGAGCATGTCGAAGCGCAGCCCGTTCGGCGCATGGTTCGAGACCCACGGGACCAGCCACCATCGGACGTCATGCCGCTCGCACAGCGCGACGACTTCCTGCTCTCGTTCGCGCGGCGAGTCGGGCATGGCGACGGCGGCTTCCAAGCCCGGGAACAGGCGTGCGATCTCGCCAAGCTTCTCGACAGGTCCGAGCACCGGGTAGCCGCGGTACTGGCATCCCGGAGGGCCGTCGTCCAGGAAGCCGACGATCTCGTAAGGCGTCAACTGATCGAGAATACTGTCGCAGAGATATCGTCCGACCCGGTTGAATCCGATCAACAGGAGCGGAACCGCGTTTTCCGGGCTGGCGTAAAACCTCCGGATGCTCCATCGGGCGACGGCGCGTACCGCGACCACGGCCGGCGTCGCCAGCGCGTAAGCAACCACCATGGTCAGGCGCGACACGTCGAGATGCGCGAGGAAGCCCGCAAGAACCGTCAGCAGCGCGGCGATGGTCGAGCCGCGCACGATCGCTTCGAATTCCTTCAGCCCGCCGTTGCGCATCCGGTAAAGCTCGCAGGCGCGGAAGACGGCAAGCCACATCGCGGCCAGCAGGAGCGCGCTCAGGATGAGGAGGTCCGGGCTGGTCCTGAGCAGCCGCACTTCCATCGCGCCTCCCGGATCGTGCAGCATCAGCGCCGCACTAAAGGCGATGAACAACGCCGCGACATCGGCGGCGGCAAACACCGCCTTCTGCTTCTGAAGCTCGCCGGCGAACATTTGCGATCTACCTTCTCCTGGGGGGGAGGGGAGACGAGGTCGCCATTTGCCTAAGTCCGCCGGCGAGCAACTCTCTGTATCCTCCAAGCGCATCGCGCACCACCTGGGCGACGCGCCCGACTTCCGTGTCAGTAAGATGGGGATGCATCGGGAGCGACAGGACCGTGTCCGCCATCGTCTCCGAGACCGGAAAGTCGCCGGGCGAATGGCGAAGCTCCCGGCACGCGGGCTGGAGATGGAGCGGAACCGGATAATGAATGCCGCACTGAATTTCGTTGCGGACGAGCGCCTCGCGGAGCAGATCCCGGGCGGGCGTGCGAACAACGAACAAGTGGTTGGCGGAAACCATGCCCTCGGGCTCGGCCGACAGGCTCAGGCATGTCGAGCCGAGCAGCTTTCGATAAAGCCGCGCGACCTTGCGCCGGCGCTCGTTCCACTCGCCGAGCCGCCTGAGCTTCGCACGCAGGACCGCGGCCTGTATCGCGTCGAGCCGCGCGTTGTAACCGAACTCCCGATGCGCGTAATGGGAGATACGGCCGTGGTCGCGCAGCAGTCTTACCCGCTCGGCCAATTGGTCGTCGTTGGTGACCACCGCGCCCGCTTCCCCCCACGCGCCCAGGTTCTTGCCCGGGTAAAAGCTGAAGCATCCGGCAAGCCCCTGCGTACCGGCCATCACGGTCTCGCCGCTCGGGCCGCGCCAGCTCGCGCCATGCGCCTGGCATGCGTCCTCGATCACCTTGAGCCCGAACTCCCGCGCAATCGCCCCGATCTCGTTCATCGCCGCGGGAAGCCCGTACAGATGAACCGGAACAATCGCGCGCGGGAGCCGCGCGGTTCCGTTGGCGCGGCGCTCGAGATAGCGCCGCAATCCGCGCGGGCTCAGGTTTCCGGTCTCCGGATCGACGTCAACGAACACCGGCCGCGCGCCGCTCTGCTGGATCGCTGCGGCGGTCGCGATAAAGGTCATCGGGGTGGTGATGACCTGATCGCCGGGACCGAGGCCCGCGGCCATCAGCGCAAGCCTGAGCGCGTCGGTGCCGCTTCCCACCCCAATCGCATGCCGGACGCCGAGGAAATCGGCGAATTCGCGCTCGAAAGCCTCTACCGCTGCGCCGCCAACGTAGGCGCACTGGCTATGGATCTGAGCGAGTTCCCGCTCGATATCGTCCCTGACTTCGGCGTTTTGAGCCGCCAGATCGACAAATTTAATCGGCCGCATCCAAACCTCCACGTGGTGAAAACCCGGAACCCGGGTCGGCATGTTCGATTAGGCGCCTAAGGCGTGCGGGATGGCCGGCGACGAGCGCGCGAGGCGCCACGTCGCGCGTGACGAGCGCGCCCGCGCCGACTATCGCGTCCGCACCGATCGTCACTCCGCACATGATGATTGCGCCGCTTCCTATCGAGGCGCGCCGGCCCACGATGGTTCTTTCCATCCGCCAGTCGCCGTCGCCTTTTGCGGAGCCGTCGGGATTGGTCGCGCGCGGATATCGGTCGTTGATGAACACAACGCCGTGTCCGATGAAAACTTCGTCCTCGACGATCACGCCCTCGCAGATGAAGCTGTGGCTCGAGATTTTGCATCGTTGCCCGATTGAGGCGCCGCGCTGGATCTCGACGAAGGCTCCGATGCGCGTTTGGGCGCCGACCTCGCAGCCGTAAAGATTGACGAATGGGGCGAGCCGGACGTGCGGGCCTAGCCGCACGTCGTCCGCCACGCACGCGTACTTCGGGATTTCGACTTCGTTCCTCATCGCAAGGACACCCGGGGAACTTCGACCTGCGTCAGCCGCCCGCCTTCGCGCAGAGACGCACTGGCCGCGTGAAGCACGCTCACCACGCGCAGGCCGGAAAGGCCGTCGGTGCGGGGAATCGCGCCGGTCTTGATGCAATCGACAAAATGTTCGCACTCCAGGCGCAGCGGCTCGGTCTCCTCGATACGCGGGATCTGGATATCGCCGTATCGGTACGAGTACTGGAAATCGCCGAAGGTGTCGTAATAGCGCTGGACGTCAACGCGCTTGTCGTAAATGCGGATTTTTTCCTGCGGCGCGGTGTCGTCGTACACCAGCATCTTGCGCGAGCCAACCACGGTGGTTCGCCGGATCTTGTTGGGATCGAGCCAGCTCACGTGAATGAACGCGATCACGCCGCGGGGAAAATGCAGCGTGAGCAGCGCGACATCCTCGATTCCGCGCCGGTAATGGCTCTCGCCGTGACAACTGACCCGCTCGGGCATCTGCCCGAGCGCCATCAGGATGATCGAAATATCGTGAACCGCGAGATCCCAGGCGACGTTTACGTCGTGCTGAAGAAGGCCGAGGTTGGCGCGCGTCGAACTGGCGTAAAAGATCTCGCCGAGCTCGCCGGATGCGATAATGTCGCGCAGTTTCAAAACGGGCGCGCTGTACTCGAACGTGTGGCCGACCATCAGGACGCGCTCACGCTCGCGGGCGAGCGCCACCAGTTCGGCGGCCTCCGCGGGAGAGGTGGCGAGCGGCTTTTCGACCAGTACCGACTTGTCCGCCTCAAGCGCGCGGCGCGCCATTTCGTAATGAGTCCCGACCGGGGTCGCGATAATCACGCCCTCGACCTCAGGATCAGCGAGGACCCGGTCGAAGTGCGAGGTAACCCCAGTGTTCGGGTAAAGATGCGCGATACGGTCGCGGCGCTCGGCGTCGAGGTCGCACGCAACGACTCGCTCTGCGCATCCGATCTGGTGAAGATTCCTCACCCAGTTCGGGCCCCAGTATCCGAGACCCACGACCGCGATTGCGCCAAGCCGCGCGCGCTCGGCCGTGCGTCCGTTCGCGGCAGGGTTGTTAAACGTCTCAGCAATTATTTCCATTCAACACCTCGTTCATCCCAGAAATCGTTTGAGCGCGCCCCTGGCAGGCTCGGATGCTCCGTTGAGGATCACGCCCGCCACCGAGCGATTCGCCGCGCGCAGCGCCGCAGTCGTGGTGGCAAGATCGCGCCGCTCGGTGTGTCCGTAACGGACGACCACGAGGATCGGGTCCATCGGGCGGGCAAGCGGGAGCATCCGCGCGTCCAGCCTGCTCACGCCGAGATCGATGACCGCGGCGCGGTATGAATTCAGAAGCCCGTCGATCTGCTGCATCGTCTTGTCGCGGGCGGCGTCGTCGGACACGGGGCAACAGCTCGCAAGTTCGAGTCCCGGCCATCCGGTCGAGCGGACCTGAAGCATGCCATCGAGGATGAGTTCCGCGACCGCCTGGCGCCCGGGCGCGAACATGCGATGGAGCACCGGATGCCTGAGATGCGCGTCCACCAGCATCGTGCGCAGCTTCAGGCGCTGGCTCAGATCGATCGCAAACGCGGCGGCCACGGCGGAAGCGCCGTCCTGCGGACGGCATCCGGTGACGAAAAGCCTGACAGAGCTCTCGACCGCCGCCACCGGCACCAGCCGTTCACTGAGCGTGCGAATCGCCGCTTCATTGGCGAGCGCCGTCGGAACGTGCTGAAAAACCGGCAGGGCGACCGGCGCAAGCTGGCCCGCGACCGACGCGACACCGTCGCGCACGAAGTTCGCCGCGGGTTCTTCCACGCCGTGTTCGTAACCGGAGCGCTCGCGAGCGATTGCGTTGTAATACTTGCCCACCGTTCGCTTACCTTCCGGCGTCCGCCGCCCCCGTAGCGGGCAAATAGATGATCTCTCCCGGGTAGATCCGGTCGGCGTCTCTCAGTTGCGGATTTGCCGCCATCAGCCGATCGACGTCGTAGGGCGAGCCAAGGTAGCGCTCCGCTATCGCGCTCAGCGTGTCGCGGTATCTAACCCGTATCCTGCGCGGCATTTGCGGCTCGCTTTGCTTCGGAGCGGACGCCGCTCTTTGGGCGGCATTTTTCGGACTCGCGCTCGCCTCGGACGGGGCGGTCGAGAACAGTACCGGCGTGCCGGCGGGCGCCGAATCGAGCGATGCGTCCGCGGGCTCGGGCGGCGCGGCGATGACGAGGTTGCGTGATTCGTCGCGTTCGGCGCTTGAAACGGCCGGGGTGCTGACATGGCCATAATCCGACGAGCGCACGTAGACAGCGCCGATAGTGGCGCCCAGCGCTACGAGCCCTATCAACGGAGCCGCAAACCGAAGCGGCACGAGCGCCGCGAAACGCCGCTTGCCTGCCGGGGCACGCCTCGAAGCGGCGAAAAAATTCTGATACGCGGCAACCGCCTCCTTTGCCGTGGCGAGATCCACTCGTGGGCGCCCTTCGCCGTACGCGAGCAGCATCGCGTTGTGGCATAGCACGTTGATTCCGCGCGGAAGGCCGCCGCTATGGGCGAGCAGGCAACTAAGCGCCCGCGCGTCAAAAATGCTTCCGGCATTTCCCCCCTTGAGGCTCACGCGATGCTCGACGTAAGCGCGCGCTTCCTCGGGGCCGAGCGGATTCAGCACCGCGCGAGCGCCGATTCTTCCGTTCAGGCTTCGCGCTCTCGACTGTGAAAGACGCTCGCCAAGTTCCGGCTGTCCGATAAGCAGGATCTGGAGCCTGCGCTCGGCGGCGGTATCGACATTGGACAGCAGGCGCAATTCCTCGAGTGTGTCGTCGGAGAGTTCCTGCGCCTCGTCGAACAGAAGCGCGATGCGTTCGTCGCTTGCGAGGCGGTCGAGCGACGCCACGAACGCGTCGAGCATCTCGGGCTTGCTTCGCCCCGCCGCCTCGATTCCGAGCTGCTCCAGCGCGGCAAGCATCAAGCGCTCGAAGCCGAGCCTTGGGTTTCCGAAATAAGCCGCGCGGATGTTGGCGTAATGGCGGGCGAGGACGGCGAAAACCAGCGTGGTTTTTCCGGTTCCGGTTTCGCCCATCAAAACGGTCAGACCGCTCGGCTCGTTGGTCATGCCCCATTCGAGCAGAGCGAGCGCCTCTCGATGCTCCTTGCCGAGGTAGATGGCGTCCGGAGTCGGGTTGAACTGGAAGGGAGGACCGCTCAGTCCGAAATGCGCGTGATACATGGCTTCCCTACTGCGCCTCGCGAAGAACCGCCACGGTTGAAAGTCCGCTCGCCTGCGCGATCGATACGGCGGAATAGAGCCGCGGATCGGCTCTTTCCCGCAGGCATGCGGCGGCAAACCCCGCGGCCAGGGCGAGAATCGTGCCCACCAGGAGATTGAGCCAGACGATCGGAAAGGCCGGCTGAAGGGGCAGATTCGGCGCCTGCGCAACACTGACGTCGAGGATTTGTTCGCTGTTCAGCCCCTCGGCCGCGCGAGCCTCCTCGGCCTTGCGCAGATACGAGAGGTAGGCTTCCTTCTTGGCCGTCACGTCGCGTTCGAGCCGTTCGATCTCCAGGCCGGAGTTGATCAGATCGGCAAGCTGTTTGCGCGTCGCGCTTATTTGCTGCCCGAGCGCGTCGGTCCGGGCTTTGAGCGAAGCCGCGCTGGTTTCGGCCTGCTTGAAGTTCGTGTCCACGCTGACCCAGACGGGGTTCAGGTCGGTGCTCTTCTCCTGCACCACCAGGTGATCCTCGCGGTCGAGGACCGCCTCGGCGGCGGCCAGCTTGGCGTCGATCTCCTGAATCCGGCGGCTGGTCGGCTGATAGCGCGTAAGCAGTTCGGCGCGCTTGGCCTTGAGTTCCATGACCTGCGGTTTGAGCTGCTGAAGCGCGAGGTTCTGCACCGAGCGCACTTTCCCCGGGATTCGAGCGGGAGTGTTTGCCAGTTCGATCCGCAGTTGCGCGGCCTGCCGGTTTGCCGAGGCCAGGTCGGCCGCACTCTTCGAGTACTGGAGTTGCAGGTCGGAGAGCCGGTTGACGAGCGCCTGCTTCTGATCGCCCAGGTTGGTTATTCCGGTCTGAAGTTCGAAGGCGCGAAGCTTGTTCTCCGATTGATTGAGCTGCGCGTTGAGCAGCCTGGTTTGCTTGCTAAAGAAGGCAGCGGCCTGCGGGTCGTGCGAGATACGCGCGTGATAGGCGAGATACTGATCGATTAGCCGGCGGAGAAAAGCACGCGACCATTGAGAATCGTGCGACTCGAATTCGACGTCGATTACGTTGGAGCGGTTCACCACGTATGCCTGCAGGCGGCGCGCAAGCTTGAGCGCCCACTGATCGTTCGGGTCAAGCGCGGGAACCCCGTGGAGCGAACGATACCCGAGCGCCGGAACGTCGAGCGCGTCGCCGAGAATGCTTGTAACGGCATGCGCGGCGCTATCGTTCGGCGGCTCCTTAAGCCCGGCGATCGCGCGTTTGACAAGGTAGAGGCTGGTGAGCAACTGGACTTCGGAGTTGAGGTCCTGCTCGCTTACCGGATTCGCGACAATCGCGGGATTCTCGGGCGAAGCGGTCTGCAGCCCCGGCGAGACCAGCAACTGCGCGCGATTGTCCTGCACCAGGATTTTCGCGTGCGACTTGTAGACCGGCGGCCAGGCAAGCGTGATGAGCACAACCACGCCCATTACGACGCTTGCGACCTCGATCAGGGTCGTCCGCCGCCTGTAGGCGATATCAAGCCAGTAATTCATATCGCGACGCACCATCGAAACGCTCCCTCGGCCCGTTTACGGGATCGGCACGGCAAGGTAAGGCGGGACCGGCAACAGGCCCTGGATGTACTGCTTTACGAACAGGTCGACGTTGGCGATCCGGCTGCGCGGCACGACGAGAACGTCATACGGCATCAGCATCGCGTCGTTGCCCTGGCCCGGATGGTCCACGGCGGAGGCCAGGTCCAGCCGCTCGCCCTGTACATTTCCACACGCGTCGCGGCGGACCAGCACGACGCTGCTGTCGGTGGCGTCGTCCGTGAATCCGCCGGCTTCGGCGATCGCCTGGAGCGCCGTCATCCCGCCAAGCAACGGGAACGCTCCCGGATGATTCACCTGTCCTTCGACGTAAACTTGCCGCGCGGGCATATTCTTCACGTCAACGACGGCATCCGGCACCCGAAGCTCGGTGGAGTAGGCCTTGTCGATTTCCTGCGAAAGCTCCGGCGGAGTGAGACCGGCGGCCTTGAGCTGGCCGACCAGTTTGAGAGTGATCATGCCGTCCGGTCCAACGCTGACCTGGTCGTCGAATTCCGGCGACAGGTAAAAGCTGATCGCGAGTTGATCGCCCGGCTGAATCCGATACTCATTCGGGTTGGTCGAAGGCGCCGCGTACGCGGCGGGCAGACAGGGCTCGGTTCCGGCGCTTGCGGGCGTGCCGCTTGCGACGTCGCCTCTGGCTGCGGAGCCGGAAGAGCATCCGCAAAGCATCAGCGCGAACAGCGCCGCGCACGTCAAAGCTGTCGCGCCACCCACCATTCGCGCCACGCGTCGGCGATTTTGGCGCCGACGCTCCCAAGGCGACCGTGACAGCCAGTCCCAACTCATAAGATTCCAGCGCGATGCGCCGCCGCGTCCCGGCGGTTTGACCGAAGCCGGGCAGGACCGCCGGGACGCTTTGCGCTGTCGCCGTTCCTCCGCTTTCGCGGCGCATTCCACCACCACACACACCCGACGTTTTAGTATTTGCAGGGTCTCGCTGATTCGAAGCTCCGCGTTTCGTTGAAGCGACCCCGTCGCAACGCGCATGCCGACGACGGAAACACGGGAAATCCTTTTGTTCTTGTCGCGAGTGCGTCGCGGGATGCAGATTGTGGTCTGCAAACTTTTTCCCGATGCGGAAAAAGTTACCGACGGTCGCCGTCGCAATCGGAATCCCGGATGCGGGACCGGTTGGCGCGCCGAACGGCTAGCGGCGAAAAGATGCGCAAGGAAAAGTCAGAAAAGCGAACGCGCTGAAGAGGGCGGCTTCGCCGGATCGCGCGAGCGCCGCAGACGCGATTTTATATCACGCCTGCGGCGCTCTCAGGGTTGCGAACCCGCTATGGCTTGGGCCACGGACGGTTGTAGAGGTGCCCCCTGGATCGTGTTGATATAATTGAGCGTTCCCGAATCGAACCAGCTTCCGCTGTACCAGTCGCCCATGCATCCTCACAGCATCTGGCTCAAATCACCGTCAGGATAGCTCGGATAACCGGTCGAGAGGGGTGCGGCTGGCGAGATAGTTGATGTCGCCGTTCAGGCACGCGCGAGCGTGCGGAAGCATTTCGACCGCGGCCCGCGGGGGATGTCCGCCGATTGCGCGGAGCTGGCGGCGCAACCGGGAGCGCCAAGGCTTGGCCGTCGCGCACGATCAGCGCATCTCCTTGCTAATTGCGCTCGACGTAGGCGTCAGCCTCGGCCTTGAGCGCCCCAATCAGCATGTCGTTGCGCGCGCCCGACCGGCCGCAACGACGCGTCAAAACCTCTCGCTCATTTTCCCTGCGTCCAGCCTGATGACCGCCATTGGGCGGCGGCTAGGCCGCGCTATGCGTTCCGCCCGCGCCTTGCGGGTTCGCCGGATGACCGGTTCCGATCCGTGCAAGGATTTTCTCCGCAGGACAGAATCCGGTGAACGCCGATTGCAGCAGGTTCAAGCCCACGAACAAATCCAGGAATAGCCAGTATGGACTCCATACCAGCCACAGGAAAAGGCCGATCACAACGAACGAGCCGGCCAGCGCGCGGACTTTCCTTTCGAGTGTCATTGCTGAGTTTCCTCCTCATCCGGTCCAGAGCCGGGAGCCCCGGCCGGAGCATTGCGATACGCCATGTAGTAGATGAGCGGAATTACGACGAGGGTGAAAGCGGTCGAGGCGAAAATCCCGAAGATGAACGCCCAGGCAAGGCCTGAGAAAATCGGGTCCAGCGTGATCACCGCCGAGCCGAGGGCCGCCGCTCCCGCGGTAAGCACGATCGGGCGCAAGCGGATCGCGCCCGCTTCGAGCACCGCTTCCTTGAGCGCAAGGCCGCGCGCCATGCCGTGATGGATGAAATCGATCAGGATGATCGAGTTTCGCACCACGATTCCGGCCAGCGCGATCATTCCGATCATCGCCGTTGCGGTGAAAAATGTGGGGTCGGCGTAGCCCGCGATATGCGCCTCGGTCAGCAGGTTCAGGATGAAGAAGCCGGGCATGATGCCAATCAGCGTGAGCGGAATCGCGGCCATGATGATGAGCGAGATCGCCATCGACTCGGTCTGCGCGACCAGCAGCACAAAGATGAAGAACAGCGCCGCGCCAAAGGCGATCCCGAGATCGCGGAAGACGGTCACCGTGATGTGCCATTCGCCCTCGCCCGACCAATTGATGGTGTAGCCGGGCGGAAACATCTTTGCCGTGTGGCTTTCGAGCCATAACACTTCGTTGACCGGGCTCTCGCCGACCGTCTCGGCCATCACGAACACCACGCGGCGCAAATCCTTGTGATAGATCGGCTGCTCGGCGAGCGTGCGCTTGACCGTGCCCAGTTCCGACAGCGGCACCATCGCGCCGCCCGCGCCGCGAAGCCTGACCGAGGAGAGCAGGCGTCCGATCGACGAGCGGTCCGCGCGCGGCATCCTAAGCTCGACTAAAAGCGGCGTGCGCTCGGTGTTGGTATGCACCGGCACGACGGCGCGTCCGCCGAGCACGATCGCAAGCGTCTGGGCCGCCTGCTCGACGCTCACTCCGTTGAGCGCGGCCTTGCGGCGATCGAGCATGAACTGAAGCCGCGGCTGGGCGGCGATCGACGAGTCGTCGGTGTCGGCGAGCCCGGCGGTATGTTCGAAGACCTTCCTGAGTTCGCGCCCGTACGCGATCATCTGGCTGTATTCGGTGCCCGCCATGGGGCCGTAGATTTCCGCGACCACGCTGGCGAGCACCGGCGGCCCGGGGGGTGTTTCGACGATCTGGATCGTCTTGGCGTGATCGCGGCGCGCGATTTTTTCGACCTCGGGCCGAATCCGGAGCGCAAACTCGTGCGAGCCTTCGGCGCGATCGGCCTTGGGCGCGAGCTCGATACGGACCTGGCCCTGCCACGGTTCGCGGCGCATGTAGTAATGGCGCACCATCCCGTTGAATCCGAACGGCGCCGCCGTGCCAGCGTAGGTTTGAAAGGCGGTCACCTCGGGCTCGCGGGCCATCAACTGGCCGAGATCGTCGAGAACCTTGTTGGTGTCCTCGACCGGCGTTCCCTCCGGCATGTTGACCACGAGTTGAAGCTCGTTCTTGTTGTCGAACGGGAGCATTTTGACGGGCACCAGGCCCGCGACGACCAGCAGGATTGAAACGATCAGCGCGCCGACCACGCCGAACAGGAACATCCGCGCGCGGCGCGGGTTGTCGAGCAGCGGTTCGAGCACCCGCCGGTACCATCTCCGGACCCACGCGGCTTCCTCTTGTGGCTCTTTTTCCGCCGGACGATCGTACTCTTTGCGCAGCAGGTGGTAACAGGCCCACGGAGTTATCGTGAAGGCGACGATCAGCGACATCAGCATCGCGAGCGGCACGTTGAACGGCATCGGCCGCATGTACGGCCCCATCATCCCGGTCACGAACAGCATCGGGATGAACGACAGGATGACGGCGAAAGTCGCCAGGATGGTCGGCGGCCGAACTTCATCGACTGCGACGAGCGTCGCCCGGCGCGGCGGATGGGTGCGCAGGCGGAAGTGGCGATGGATATTCTCGACGTCAACGATCGGGTCGTCGACCAGAAGCCCGAGCGAGAGGATCAGCGCGAAAAGCGTGACGCGGTTTATCGTGTAGCCGGCGAGCAGATTTCCCACCAGCGTTACCGCGAGCGTGACCGGCACCGCTATCGCCACGATGAACGCCTCGCGCATCCCGAGCGAGACAGCGAGCAGGACCACGATAATCGCGACCGCGATAAGCAGTTCGCGCACCAGTTCGTTGACCTTCTCGTTGGCGGTCTCGCCGTAATTGCGCGTGACCATCACGTGAACGTCCGACGGAATCGCGACGCCCCTGAGCTCTTCGACCTTGTGGAGCACCTGCTCGGCCACCGATACGGCGTTGGTGCCCTGGCGCTTGGCGATCGCGATTGTGACGGCGGGAAAAGTCTCGCCGCGCTTGCCGATAAGGCCGAGCTTCAGTTGCCCCTGCTCCCGGTTCAGGTAATGAGCCGCGGGACCGAAGCCCAGCCTCACGTAATCGGTGGCTTCGGCGGGCCCGTCAATCACGCGAGCGACGTCGCGCAGGTAAACCGGGCGGCCGTCGCGCACGCCGACGACCAGGTTTCGCACTTCGGCGGCGCTGTGAAGGAACGGACCGCTGTCAACGATATAGACCTGGTTGTTGCGGTCGAAGGTGCCGGCCCGAAGATTGGCATCCGCGCCCTGGAGCGCCTGGGACACTTCAAGCGGGGCCAGGCCGTGCCCGGCGAGGCGGCCCGCGTCGAGCATCACGCGAATCTGGCGCGGGCGCCCTCCGACGATAAACGATTTTCCGGTATTCGGCACCTGTTGCAGGCGATGGAGGATTTCGTCGGCGATTCGCCGCAACTGGGCGTCGCTTTCGGTCGCGCTGTAAAGGGTCAGGGTGACAATCGGAACGTCGTTGATTCCGATCGGCTTGACGATCCATCCGGTGACGCCCGGCGGAACAGCGTCGCGGTTGGACTCGATCTTGTTGTAGATCTCGACGAGCGCCTGCGTCTCGTTGAATCCGACCTTGAAGCGCACCGTGACCATCGCCTGCCCGGGCATCGAGACCGAGTAGATGTGCTTGACGCCCTCCATCTCCCAGAGCCGGCGTTCGAGATTGATGGTGACGAGGTTTTCGACCTCGGCGGCCGTCGAGCCGGGCATCTGCACGATGATGTCCGCCATCGGGACGACGATTTGCGGGTCTTCCTCGCGCGGGGTGACCGCTAGCGCGACGATTCCCGCCGCAAGCGAGGCAAGCAGCAGCAGGACGGACAGGTTCGAGCCGAGGAAGCGATCGACTATCCTCGCGGTGAGTCCGAGTTTTTCGCCGTTGTCAGCCATGGGAGAACCGGTCGGCGGCCATCTTCGCGCCATCTTTAAGCAGGACCCTGTCGCCCTGCTGAAGCCCTGAGAGCACTTCGACGCGGTCGCCATAGACGCGCCCGATCGTGATTTGGCGCACCCGCACCGCGCCGCGCTCGAGCACCCGGACGGTGTCGATCTGGCCGACGCTTTCCACCGCCGAGCGCGCGACGGTCAGGATTTTTTCCGTGCCCACGTCGAACGAGGCGCTGGCGAACATGCCGGGCCTGAGACCGAGGTCGGAAGGCATCGGCGCGCGCACCAGGAAGGTGCGGCTTGCAGGATCGGCCGCCGGCACGATTTCGTTGATTTTGGTTGAGATGGTGCGGCCTGCGGCCTGGACGTTCACCTTAAGCGGCATCCCGACCGAGATGTCGCGGGTCAGTTCCTCGGGGACGCGGAGTTCGACGCGCAGCTCGTGGGAGTCGTACACGCGCACGAGCGGCTTGCCGGGCAACGCCATGTCTCCCGGCTCGACCATTCGTTCGGCGACCACGCCGGCAACCGGCGAGCGCACGATCGCGTAGCGCAGCGAGGCCTCGGCGGCGGCGACCTGGGCCCGCGCGGACTCGACGTCGCCGCGGCTCGCGCGGTAGTTGGCCTGAACGGCATCGAACTCATGGGCGGTCACCGAGCCGCGCTTCAGGAGCGCGTCGAAGCGATGTTCGTCCTTGGTCGCGCGGTCGAGATTGGCACGCGCGGCGGCGAGCTGGCCGCTTGCGCGGGCGACCCCGGCCTTGAGGTCCGAGTCGTCGAGCCGCACGAGCACCTGGCCGACCTTGACCGGATCACCCGCGTGCACGGTCACCTCTTTCACTGTGGCCGAGACCCGGCTTGCGGCATCGACCTCGATTCGCGACTGCACGGTTCCGATCGCCTCGCGCGTGTTGGCGACGGTTTCAAACCGCACGATATCGATCGGGGCGTTGGGAACGCGGGAGACGGGGGGGCCAAGCAGGCCCGGTTCGATTTTGCCGCGTCCGACCAAAGCCACGATGACCGCCAGCAAGAGCGCGGTTCCGATCAGGACCGCGACGAGCCTTCGTTTCGGCATTCGATCCTCTGAAGCGCGTCGGTTCATCGCTAGTCTCCGGGGTTGAGCTGGCCCGAAGCAAGTTTAAGCGCCGCGCGGGTGACCAGCACCGCGACCCTTGCCTCGACGAGCCGCATCGCGGCCTCCTTGCGCGAGGTTTCGGCGTCAAGCACCGCGACGTTGGTGGCAAGTCCCGAGCCGTAGCGGTCTTCGAGGATCCGCGCGGCGTCGGAGGCATAAGCCGCGTTACGCCGCGCAACGTCGAGATTTTCCGAAGCGGCGGCAAGCGCGTGGTAGGCTTTCTCGACGTCGAGCGCGATGCCGTGGCGAAGTTCGTCGCGCAGTTCGCGCGCGCGCGCGAGCCGGTCCATCGCCGCGCCGACCTGCGAGTCGGTCGCGAGCCCGTTGAAGAGGTTTAGCTGGCCGGCGACGAAAACGCTGTAGCTGTTGCCGGCGCGGGAGAAAGTCCGGGAGTCGTTCTCGTACGCGGCGGACACGCTGAGGTTCGGAAGGTAGCCGGCGCGCGCGATCTTCAGGTTCTGCTCGGCCTGATCCACCTCGGACTGCGCAATCTTGAGTTCGGGCCGCATCGCGAGTCCCTTCGCGATGAGCGCCTTGAGGTCCTGGGGCGGCGTGGCGGCGACCCGCTCGAGTTCGGGCGGGCTCGCAAGCGGGGCGACCGGCCTATCTTCGGTTCCGAGCACGTGCGCAAAGGCGTCCCACGCGGTCAGGAGCTGGTTTCGGGCGACGTTGCGCTCCTGCTCGAAGGTGCCCTCCATCACCTCAGCGCGCAGAACGTCGGCCTTCACGACCATTCCGTGCGTGAACAGGTTCTGGGCCTGCCTGCGATGGGCCCGGGCGGCGGCCAGCGCGCGGTCGAGCACGCCGACGCGCTCCTCGGTCAGCACCGCGCCGTAATAGGCCTGTACCACCTCGAACTCGATTTCCTGGCGGGTTCGAATCGCGCGCCACCGGGCCGCGTCGGCGGCGTCGCGTGAAGCGGCGAAGGAAGCCCATAGCCTTCCGCCCGTGAAGATCGGCTGCGTCAGGCGGATCATGCTCTGGAAGTTCTGGAACGAAGCTGGAAAGTTGAGCCGTTGCACATTGAAGTCGCTCGCCGTGAATTCCTGCTGATTGAGCAGGTTGGAGAACACGAGCGTCGGATTGTTGGTGTTCGAGTAGGTCTCGAGTGCGTCGAGACTCGGCAGCATCGCCCCGCGCGCCACGCCGACGTCGCGCCCGGCGGCGCCGCTCGCAAGCTCGGCGGCGCGCAGCACGCGATTGTGGCCGAGCGCGAGGGAAAGCGCCTGTTCGAAGGAAATACGCTCGCGTTTGGCTTGGGCGGCGCGAGCGACCCGAGTTGCACAAAGGCATAAGGCGGCCATGATGGCGGCCCCCGCAATGTTTCGCGCTGGTGTCATGGCGTCAGCTTCTTCGGGACAGGCCGGAAGCCGTCCTCCTCCTGTGAATCATTCAATAATTCAATTGAATAATCAATCTTTGATCCGGTGCCAACCTTTGTGAAATAGCCATGTGGCAATGACTCTTGGAGCATCTCATCGCATCCCGCCGGCCGATACACGTCGCGGTGAAGGTTCGAGATTCCCGCAGCGGTCGGCTTTTTGAATGAAGCACCGGACGCCTCTCGCCGTTCCGTACCCTCATTCCCCATGGATGCCAAGCCAGCGCCGTCGATCGTGGACCATCGGGCGTTTGCTCTGGAGCAGAGCGTAAGCCTCCCCGAGCGTCATGCCGCGGCGCGTTTTGAGGAACCATGCGACGACCAGCGGCGCCCGCTCACATCCCTCCTCGCAATGCACCAGGACGCGCTGGCCTAGGGTGAGGGCCTCGTCGATTATCCTGGCCGCACCGTCGAGCGAGTCGACCCCGTTGGCCAGGAACGGGAGATGAAGGGCCTGCCACGGCTCGTCGTGCGGCAGGTCGGGCAGCACGCTGATAATGGTGCCGTCGAACTTCTGCGCGTCCTGAAGGTCGCCGACGAAGAGGTTCGGCATTATTTCGCTTTCTTTCCAGCTCTCGGCCAAAGAGACACCTACCATTTGGAAAGTTCGCCGTCCGGCGGATACGCACGGACCCATCCGGCGATAAACGGGCGCCAGTTATTCATTTGCGGTTGACAGGCGTTGAAGTGGCCGGTCGTGTCAAACGGGAGCGACGGCTCGAATCCGGGAATCTTATAGGATCCGGGAATCTTATAGGATCTGATATCGAAGGTGTGATGATGGAGAAGGCTCCGCGCAATCAGCACCGAGTAACTCGAGTCGGTCATCTGGATTACCGGAGAGAACACAAAGACCGTGAAAGCGAACATCCCGAGCGCGGCTTCCATCCAGAAAAGCCGCGCGCGGTCGCGCCGCGCGCCGTCGCCTTCGGCGTCCACGATTGTGGCACTAGCCCCGAGTCTCTCCGGAGCGGCTTGCAAGCATCGCACCTCCCGAGCCGAGCGCGCCGCGAAACCGGGGCGCGCCGCCACTGGAATCCAATAGAATCTAGGGGCAACCAACGCGGGAAGCCAGACTGCGTTCGGCGCTTCGGCCTAGCGCGGCGTTGCGACGTCGGCCGGGAAGGAGCCGACCAGGTGGTTGAGCGGACGCGAGCCGTGGCCTATCTCGGGTGCTGTCTCAAGCGCGTGAGTGACGTACTGTTTGGCCAGCGCAATCGCGTCCTCAAGGCCGAGTCCGCGGGCCATCGATGCGGCAATCGCGGCCGACAGCGTGCATCCCGCGCCGTGCGCGCGTCCGACCGCGACTCGGGGCGCGCGGAAATCGCGCATCGTTCGCCCGTCGAAGAACACGTCGAGCGCGTCACCTTCGAGCGCGCCGCCGGTTACCAGGACCGCCCGCGCGCCCATCGTGACGAGCCGGCGCGCGGCCTCGCGCATGTCGTCGGCTGTCCTGACCGCGCATCCGGCGAGAATCTCGGCCTCGCGGATGTTCGGAGTTATCAATACCGCCGGAGGGAACAGCGCATACTTGAGCATCCTGACCGCGTCGCGCGCGAGAAGCTGGTCTCCGCTTGCGGCCACGATCACCGGATCGACGACGAGGTTCGCAAGACGCTGGGCGCGCACATGCACCGCGACTTTCTCGATCACCGCGGCATTCGCGAGCATCCCGGTCTTGGCCGCGAGCACCCCGAGATCGTCGCACACGGCGTCTATCTGCGCGCCGATGAATTCGGGCTCAACCTCGGCGACCGCGCGCACGCCGACCGTGTTCTGCGCGGTTAGCGCCGTGATCACGCTCGCCCCGTAAACGCCGAAGGCGGCGAAGGTTTTGAGGTCGGCCTGGATTCCCGCGCCGCCGCTGGAATCTGAGCCCGCGATCGTCAATGCCACTGGTATCATAGGCGCGTTCCCTCGATTGTGGAGTCCGTGCGCACGCTCACATCATCGCGCGATTCTCGTCATGGCCAAAGCGTCCAGAGGCTCGGCTTCGGATACGGCCGGGCTTGACGATAACGAGAATCGGATGATAATTACTACCAAGTAATCGATGGAGTTACAGTTGGTCAATGAGGGACGACGCGCCGGCTACGCCGCGCGCCGTCTGGCCGAGTTTGCCGAGCGATGCCGGAGGGGCGGGCTTGCGGTCACGCCGCAGCGGCTCGCGATCATCAGGGCGCTGCTCGCCTCGGCGGAGCATCCCCGCGCCGATGCGATCTACGAAACGGTTCGCCGCGAGCATCCCCATATCTCGCTCGCCACAGTCCATCGGACCCTGGAGACGTTGTGCGAGATCGGCGAGGCGCGCAAGGTGACGATGCTCCATGACAGCGCCCGCTACGACGGCAACGTCGTGCCGCATCATCACGTGATTTGCGTCAGATGCCGGCGGATTCGCGACGTCGAGATTCCCGAGTTGAACGATCTGCTGAGCGCGCGCCGCGAGATCGGCGATTTCAAGGTGCTGGGCAGCTCGCTCGAGATCCACGCGCTCTGTCCCGATTGCGCGGGCAAGGGCCGCGCGCGCCGGGCGAAGCACGGGCGAGGTTCGTCCCCGCGGACCGGCTGTAAGGATTCGGTTCAGGACACGCGAGGAGGCTGACAATGAAAAGTTTGAAAGGAACCAAGACCCATCAGAACCTGAAGAACGCCTTTGCGGGCGAGAGCCAGGCCAACCGCCGCTACCTCTATTTCGCGAAGATCGCGGACGTCGAGGGCCAGCCCGAAATCGCGGGTCTGTTCCGCGACACCGCCGAAGGTGAGACCGGTCACGCCCACGGGCATCTCGACTATCTCAAGACGGTCGGCGACCCGGTGACCGATCAGCCGATCGGCGACAGCCTGCTTAACCTCAAGTCGGCGGTGCATGGCGAGACCTACGAGTACACCGACATGTATCCCGGGATGGCGAAGACCGCGCGGGAGGAAGGTTTCCCCGAGATCGCCGACTGGTTCGAAACCCTGGCCAAGGCCGAGAAGTCGCACGCGGGACGTTTCGCCAAGGCCGCAGAGTCGTTGCAGTAAGCCCCGGCGACGGACATCATTGGGCCGGCTGGAGGATTTCCGGCCGGCCCTTGGATTTTGATTTGAGCCGAAGCGCGCGTGCTCGCCGGCAGCCTGTCTGTCCGCGCGACGCCTGCGAAGCGGCTCCGCCCGCCGCATTCGTGGAGATGCACGTTCCATGAGCCGTATAGAATCGCGCCCGACCGACGGCCTTTCCTACAACACGACCGAGGCGAAGTACTGGGACCGCGCGGGCCTCGAGAAGGAAATCGAGCGTGTGTTCGACATCTGCCACGGATGCCGGCTGTGCTTTAACATGTGCCCGTCGTTCCCCGAGCTGTTCGGCGCCGTCGATCGCAACGACGGCGACGTGCGCAAGCTCACCCAGGCGGAAAGGGACAGGGTCATCGAGCTTTGCTACGGATGCAAGCTGTGCGAGGTGCGATGCCCGTACACGCCGCGCGACGGGCATGAGTTCCAGCTCGATTTCCCGCGCCTGATGGCGCGCGCCAAGGCGGTGAAGGCCAGGGAGTCGGGCGTACCGCTTCGCGAGCGGCTGCTCGGAAATCCCGACCTGCTCGGACGGCTCGGCTCACTCGCGCCCGGGCTTGCCAACATGGGCTCGCACAATCGGCTCCAGCGCATCGTGATGGAGAAGACGATCGGGATCCATCGCGACAAGAAGCTTCCCGATTTCGCCGCCGAGACGTTCACCAACTGGGTCGCGCGGGTCGGCCTGCCCAAGGCGCCGGAGGATCCCGCGGCAAGGGCGATACTGTTCCCGACTTGTTTCGTGAATTTCTACAACACCGGTCCCGGACGCGCGGCGGTCAGCGTGCTGGCGAAAAACCGATGCGCGATTGCGTGCCCGAAGCAGAACTGCTGCGGGATGCCCGCGCTTGACGGCGGCAACGTGGAGTTCGCGCGCGAACAGGCGCGGGCGAACGTCGCCTCGATGCTGCCGATGGTGCGCGAAGGTTACAAGATCGCGGTGCTCAATCCCACCTGCTCGCTGACGATGCGCCTTGAATACCCGACGCTGCTCTCCGGCGACGAGGTCAAGGAGTTTTCCGCGGCGGTTATGGACACCCATGAGCTGCTCTGGACCCTCAAACGCGACGGCAAGTTCAATCGCGATTTCCGGAGCACGCCGGGGCGGGTCGCGTACCACGTGCCGTGCCATCTGAAGGCCCAGCAAATAGGCTTTCGCTCGCGCGACCTGATGCGCATCATTCCCGGCGCCGAGATAGTCACGGTCGACGCGTGCAGCGCGCACGACGGCACCTGGGCGATGAAAAAGGAATTCTTCGAGCTCTCCATGAAATGCGGCGCAAAGGCCTTCGACGGGATGCGCAACGCCGAGGCCAAAGTGATGGCGACCGATTGCCCGCTTTCGGCAATCCAGATCGAGCAGGCCACCGGCACCCATCCGCTTCATCCGATCGAAGTTCTGGCCCGCGCCTATGAGGATGGCGGCTTTCCCGACAAAGTGCCCGAGCCGCCGAAACAGGAGGGCCAATAGGCCCCGCGCCGCGCGCATGTTCTCGCTCGTCCGCGGATGGCCCGAACTGCCGCATGGCACCTCACGGTTTGAATTATGAAACCTCTCAGCAAAGAAGAAATCCTTTCCTTCGAGGATTGGGAACGGGTGCGCCCGCGCCTTCGTCCGCTTTTCATCCACGCGAGAAGCCGGCGCAGGCTCGCGGTCGGCGCGCATCTGACGCTGCTGTTCGAGAACGGACAGACCATCTGGTACCAGATCGAGGAAATGTTGCGCGCCGAGAAAATCGCCGCGCCCGAAGCGATGCAGCACGAGATCGACACGTACAACGAGCTGCTCCCGTCAGCGGGCGGGCTCGCGGCCACGATGCTGATCGAGTTTGGCGATGCGAGGGAACGAGACGCGGCGCTTCGCCGCCTGGTCGGACTGGAAAATCATGTGTGGCTCCGCCTCGGTGACCGCAAGATTGCGGCGAAATTCGACACGCGGCAAATGTCGGCCGAGCGGATAAGCTCGGTCCAGTTTATCCACTTTGATTTATCGATCGGCGCCGACGCGTTCGAGGAGCTTGCCGCGGCGGGCAAGGCCGCGATCGAGATCGACCATCCCAATCTCGCCGTGAGCGCCGCGCTCTCGGGCGCGCTCGCGCAGGCACTGGCCGAAGATCTCACGAGCGAATATTAGCGCCATGAAAGATCGGCCCGGCGTTTCGGGCCGAGCCGTTCAGCGCCTCGCTTGAATCCGCGTCGCGACGGGCTTCCGCGCAGGTGCGCGCTTCGGCGGGCCACGGGTGGCTCGTCTCCATGCCCAGGTTTGCCCGTGGGAGGTGCCCGCCCTGCCGTCGTTCCCGCACGCGCTTCGTCCGCTCAACCGTTAAGGAAAAGCCTAAAGTTGCTTAAGTAAAAACCTGCCTTATGCGCTAAGCAAAAATTACAATGCTTGACATGGTGTCCGTGCGGATGCTATTCCGCCGCGGTGACAGCGCTCGGGGGTACGGCGCACGCACAATCGTCATAGCGGGGGAGGCCGGGTTTGGGGTTCCTGGCCAACCACGGAAGTTCCATCTGGCTTGGGGGAGTCTATGGCTAACAGAGCTAAGGGAACGATTCGCGGTTTGTGGAGGAGTCTCCTGATAGTCGCCGTGGCGGGGACGGCGATGATCTGGTCGTCGGCCGCGATGGCAACGATCACCCAGGGTGACTTTTCTGTCTTCGGCTTCTTTCAGTCGCGGGAGTCGGGCCGATGGGGCGAGTCGAGCACGAAAGACAACGGCGTTCCCTCCAAATCACTTACGATCGCTCCTCCCGGAAGCATTCCGAGCCAAGTTGTAATCAGTCCCGGAGTCGCGGCGAGTAACGGCGGAGGAGGCAGCTTTGCCTTCACCCGATGGGATCTCGTTCAGGCCCGCCAGATCGGTGACATCCGCCCCGATTATCACTTCGTCAAAAACTACAAATTCTTCGGCCGGTTCGACACTCTGATACTGAAGGACGCGGACTTCTTCGCTTTCTACCGCCCATGGTACGACGCCTTTGGCTCGATAAAGGGCATGGGGGTAGTACCGCCCAACCTCGGTTGGTATCCATACTCACAGAACACGCTGCAACAGGAGTATTTCCAGAACAATCTGCACGAGTATTACGCGCAGTTGAACTTCACTGACAATTTCTCGATGCGCGTGGGCAAGCAGGAGGTCATCTGGACCGAGGCGGACGCGCTATCCGGCACCGAAATCACCAATAGCGTCGACTTCATGTATCACTGGGACAATTTCGAGACGCCGGAATACCTGCGCGAAAACCTCAACATGATCAAGTTCAACTATATCCTCCCCGACTTCCTGAAGACCGCGAACAACGAGGCGGAATTCTTCTGGATACCGGGCGATTGGTATGGTGATGGAGTGATCGTAAATACTACCGACCCGCGCAGCCCATGGATCTTCCCCGGAGCGCTGGGTCCCGGGCCGTCGTACAACATGTTCGGCCAGCCGGTCGGTTCCGGAACGTTCGCCTCCGAACCCTGGCATCCGCTCGCTCTGGTCGGCACAGTCAACGGCAGCGCCCCGGTGAGCTTGTTCAACCCTGGAGTGTTCTTTCAACAGAACGTTCTTGAGGTGACCCCGTATCCGAGCAACTCGATCCAGAACAGCGAGTTCGGATTCCGCTATTCGTCGCTGCTTCCCATCGGAAACGGCCTCCAGGCGAGCTTCATTTTCCTGTACGAGGACCGTCTCTCGACCCCGGGCCTGTGCACCACCTGCGGGCCACAGTACGGCAATATTCCGGCGTTCACCAACCCGGAGGGGGTAATATTGCCGCATCAGAAATTCACCCGAGTGTATCCCGGAGTCTATTTCGGACCGGGTATATTCGACTTTGGCAAGCCCAAGGTCGGTTCGGTGGTCGGCACGGAGCGAATCCTGTTGTCGCAGGATTACCGGCGCAACCCGTTCTTCGGCTCAACCGGTACGTATTACGACAAGGATTTGACCGACATAGTTTATCGCTACGATTTTCTGTATGCACCGCGAGTCGGGGTTTCCTTGGCCAACCCGAAAACGCGCGGCCCGCAACTGGGATTCGGCAGTTGGAACTGGACCCAGGAGACGCGGTTCATCGTGGCCGGCGACCGTCCGACTTATATACCGTGGCTTTCCAAGCAGCACACATTCCTCACGTTCCAGTATGTCAACACGTGGTATCCCTCCCTGTATAACGATGCGGTTCCATACTTTGGCGATTTCGTCGGCAAGATTCGCCCGGACAACAACTTTTTCTTCTTGGCCGCGACTAATTGGCTGATGAACGGCCAGTTGACGATGGGTAACGTGTTCTCATGGGACGTGGACGATCAGGTCGGCGACTACACGATTACCAACACCTATCGTTACTCGCGCAACGTGCTGTTCGGATTGAACGCGACGTGGTACCTGGGCCAGAGCGGCCGGTACACCGACCCGTTCTCCTTCAGCCGCGACCAGACGATGAACGAAATTGAGGCGAGCTTCACCTACGAGATCTAAAGCGCTCGCCAAGGTCTGATTTGGCAGGCGGCTGCGCGATGTAGCGCAGCCGCCTTCGTTTTACTTGCACGTTGGTTTTGCCTCACGCGCGCGCCTGCGATGTAATAGCGGAGTCTTGGGATTGTGCGGGTTTCGGGAGAGGAAGCACTATGTCATCGGCATCACAATGGTATCTGGTGCGGACCAAGCCGGGTAAGGAGAAGTGGGTTCGCGATCAACTGGCCCTTGCGCTGCCGGAAGTTTTTCTTCCCCTGCTGAAAGCGAAGATGCCGAGATGGGGACGGCTTGCGGTTTCGATCGCGCCGTTGTTTCCCTGCTATCTGTTCGCAAAACTCGACCTTTCGGCGCATTATTTCGAGGTTAAGTATCTGCCCGGGGTCCGGGGACTGGTCTCGGCCGGGAACGACCCGGTCGCGGTGCCGGAGGAGATAATTTCGGAAATCCGCCGCCGCGGCGTTGATGATATAGTGGAGATTGCGGACAAGGCCTTCGACAATGGTGAAAGGGTCAGGGTGGTGTTGGGACCGTTCCGCGGCTTCGAGGCGATTTTCGAGCGATATCTTTCGGGCGCCGAGCGCGTCGCAATCCTGCTCAGCGCCGTTCAAGCGGGAGGCCTTCGGGTTGTGCTGCCTGCCTCCGCGTTGGCCAAGTGCAGTTGACACGTTAGCGCGGACCAGGGTGAGGCGGCTGGGAGGCAAGGTGGGGATAAAGCGGCCTTTTTTCAGGGCTCTCGGTTCGGCCGTGGTCGTGCTTTGGATGTGTTGTGTGCTGGCGGGATGTGCTTCGGTAACGCCGTTGCTGCCGTCGAGCGGGCCGAAGCGCCCGCTGGTCGCCTCGTTTCTGGGCGTGAGCTTTGGAGAATCGTTCGATGACGTGCGGGAGAAGTACCCGACGGGCCGCGAGGAAACGAGTCCTTATGGCGCGCCCGCGTATCGAATCGATGAAGTGAGCGGAGGCAACGTGCGTTACAGCAGCGTGGTCTACGAGTTCGCCGACCGCGCCGGGATGCAACTGGTGTACGCGCGATTCGCTCCGAGTTCCGCCGACTATCTGCTCAAGGAGCTGAAGGGCGCGTTGGGCCAGCCGGTCTCCATGCGGACCGGACTGGGAAAAACGCAAGACCGTATCGAAGCCACGTGGCTCCTCCCCGAAGGCGAGTTCGTCAAGTATGACAGCGAGCTGGATCGCCTGGCGATTCTCGGGCCAAGGGGCGAAGAGTTAAGGCAGGATATCCGGATGCGCGACACGCTCGATTAGCGTGCCCGGCTGGCCGGCCGGACCGCGTCGGGCGGGTGCACAAGTAATTGCGCGATTGTCGGCTGACAAAGGTATAAGCTCCATGAACAGAGCGAGAAAGCCGGTGCGAATAGTGCCCAAGGGATGGGGCCGAGAGGTCTGGATCGCCAACGGTGAGCTCTACTGCGGCAAGATTCTCGAAATAAATAAGGGAAAGCGCTGTTCGCTCCACTTCCACAAGCTGAAGACTGAGTCCTTTTACCTGCGGGCGGGCCGGCTCAAAGTCAGAATCAAGGAATCACCGGAAGCCGCCGTGCTTGAGGAGTTCGAACTGGTCGCCGGCGAGTGCATGGACATTCCCCCCGGACTGGTTCATCAGATGGAAGCGCTCGAAGATGCCGAGCTTTACGAGTTTTCGACCCAGCATTTCGACAGCGACTCGCATCGCCTGGTACGCGGGGACTGATGCGATGGGGCGGACGGTTTCGACCAGCCGGTTTTGCGAATCGTCAGTTGGAGCTCTGCGGGACGTTCGCGCGCTCAGCCTTGGGTAGTTTCACCGCGGCGGGTTTCAAGGCCGGCGCGGAGTGAGCGAGGAACTGTGGGAAAAGTCGCACTGATAACGGGCGTGACGGGGCAAGACGGATCGTACCTGGCCGAATTGCTCATCTCCAAGGGTTACGCGGTCCACGGCATGGTCCGGCGAAGCTCGAGTTTCGCAACCGGACGAATCGACCATATGCGCCGCAGTTTCGAGCCCGGCAAGCAGCGGTTGGAACTGCATTACGGCGATATGGGCGATGCGACCGGGCTGCGCGGAATAATCGAGAAGGTCCAGCCGGATGAAGTTTACAATCTCGCCGCGCAGTCGCACGTAAGGATTTCCTTCGATCAGCCCGAGTATACGGCCGACGTCGTCGGACTCGGAGTGCTCCGCCTGCTAGAGGCAATCCGGGATTATAACCAGCGGCACAATCGCGCGATTCGTTTCTATCAGGCCGGCTCCTCCGAGATGTTCGGCAAGGTGGCGGAGGTTCCACAAAGGGAAACGACGCCGTTTCATCCGCGCAGCCCGTACGCGTGCGCGAAGGCTTACGCGCACTGGCAGACCGTGAATTATCGCGAGGCTTACGGACTGTTCGCGGTCAACGGGATTCTGTTCAATCACGAATCGCCGCGGCGCGGCGAAAATTTCGTCACCCGCAAGATCACGCGAAGCGCGGCGCGCATCAAGGTCGGCCTGCAGCAGAAGCTCATGCTCGGCAACCTCGACGCCAAGCGCGATTGGGGATTCGCCGGAGACTACGTGGAAGCGATGTGGATGATGATGCAGCAGCCGGAGCCGGGCGATTATGTGATCGCGACGGGCGAGACGCACTCGGTGCGCGAGTTTCTCGATCTCGCCTTCGATCGTCTGAAGCTCGACTGGCGTGAGCTGGTTGGCGTCGATCCTCGCTACATGCGGCCCTCGGAGGTCGACATCCTGTGCGGCGATTCGAGCAAAGCGCGCAGCCTGCTAGGCTGGAAGCCGCGGGTCAGTTTCGAGGAGTTGGTTGCGATGATGGTCGACGCGGACCTCGAGTTGGCGCAGATGGAACTCAGGAGCCGTGGACTTTGAGATTTCCGGCCGATTCAGCATAGCGACCTGTCGATATGCGAAAACCAACTGTTGCACGTACAGTCCTTCTTTGCTTCTTTGCGATGGACGCTTGACCGACTAACCGTGGGTCGGTCAGTCGGTCAAAATCTTCCTTTGCGCGTTGCGCGTCGAGTTGACTCAAGCTCCTATATATTCTGACCTCTCGGTCAATTTGCAGCAGTCCTTGAGGCGTACGACATGAACACATTCTATCCTTCTCCCAAGATTGCGCCGCGGATCATCAGTTCCGGCTCGCGGCACTCGATACTGCTGTCCGACGTTATCTTCAAAGTTCGGAGCGAAGAGCCGATCGAGTTTATCGATCTTACCGATCAGATAAACCGCCATCTCCTGGAACACGGGATCCGCAATGGCACGGCGACGGTCTTTTCACGCCACACCACCGCGGCGATCAAGATCAACGAGGCCGAGGAGCTTCTCCTCGAGGACTTCAAGCAGATGCTGCGCCGGCTGTGCCCGGTCGAGCACGACTACCATCATAACGATATGAGCCGCCGCAAGCCTCCGATCGCTCCCGACGAACGTCCCAACGCGCACTCGCACTGCATGCATCTGCTGCTTTCGACGAGCGAGACGGTTCCCGTCGTCGAATCGAAACTGGCGCTCGGCACCTGGCAGCGGATCTTCATGGTTGAGCTCGACGGTCCGCGCGAGCGCGAGGTGCACCTGCGATGCCATAGCTATCTCGCTCCCGGATTCGAGCTGGAAATCCCGGCCAACGGTAACGGCAACGGCCACGGCGCCCGCAGTGGCGGCTTTACCGAGCCGTACCGAAACGGCGGCGCGAAGTAGCGGCCGCCGCGCGCGGCCGCTCACGCAGCCGCCGCGTCGAGTTCCTTCTCAAGACGCTCGACATCCGCCGGTGAAAGGCTGAAGTAACGCGCCTCCGGATGGTGAAAGACGAGCGCGCTGACCGAGCTTTCCGGGTCCATCATGCAGCCGTCGGTCAAACGCAGGCCGATGTCCTGCTTCTCCACTTCCAACAGCCGGAAGAGCGCGCGCTGATCTTCGAGCCGCGGGCAGGCGGGATACCCGAAGGAAAACCGCTTGCCGTGGTAGTGCGCCTGGAAGAGATCTTTTTTCGAGATTCCGGGCGGATCGCCGATTCCCCACATCTGCCGAATCTTCTTGTGGAGCAATTCGGCGAACGCTTCGGCGCCTTCGAGCGCCAGCACCTGCAGAATATGCGAGCGCAGGTAGTCGCCGCTTTCCTTCCATCGCTCGGCGAGCGCGCGCACCCCCGGTCCGATCGTCGTTACGAACATGGCTAGGTAATCGAGCCGTCCCGATTCGCGCGGCGCAATATAATCGGCAAGGCATAGATAAGGCGGATCACTCTGACGGCCGAAGGTGAAGCTTTCCAGCACGGTTTTGCCGTCGGGGCTGAGAATCATCACGACCCGTTCGCCGTCGGACTGCGCGGGGAAGAACTTGTAGAGCGCATTTGCCGCGATATCCTCGCGCGCAAACATCTCCTGCTCCACGCTTTCGACCGCGGCCCTGAGTTCGCGGGCCTTCGCGTCGCCAGCCGCAAGCGCCTGCTCGAAATTTTTGAACCCAAGATGGCGCGTATAGAGCATCACCGGGTTTATGTACTCGAAAATTTCACCAAGGTCGTGATTCCTGATGACGTGGAGCTTGAGGTCCGGGGGAAGCGGGATTTCCACATCGCGCCGGACCGACGAGCGCGCCGCAGGTTTGCGGGCGCCGTTCGCCGGCGCCTTCGCCGCGCCGGCGAGCAGCTTTCTGGTCTCCTCCTCCAGCCTCAGGCGAAGCGACTCGCGCGACTCGCGATCCATGATCTGGTTTGCGAGCTCCAGCCCCGCCATCGCGTCGTTCGCGTAAACGACCAGCCCGTCGTACTCCGGCGCGATCTTCATCCGCGTGAAGCGGTTCGAGAGCGCCGCGCCGCCGACCAGGATCGGGCATCCGATTCCCGCCGACTTCAGGTCCTGCGCCGTCGCGACCATCATCTGCGCCGACTTGACCAGAAGCCCGGAAAGCCCGATCGCGTCGGGCCGATGCTCCCGGTACGCCTTGATCAGCTCCTCGGGCGGCACCTTTATTCCGAGGTTGATGATCCGGTAGCCGTTGTTGCTCAGAATGATATCGACGAGGTTCTTGCCGATGTCGTGAACGTCGCCCTTGACGGTGGCAAGGATTATCCGCCCGCGCGTCAGGCTCTCGGCCTTCTCCATGTGCGGTTCGAGATAGGCGACCGCGGCCTTCATCGCTTCGGCCGATTGCAGCACCTCGGCGACGATCATCTGGTTGGCGTTGAACAGCCGTCCGACCTCGTCCATCCCCTTCATCAGCGGGCCGTTGATAATCTCGAGCGGCGCCATCGTCTTGAGCGCCTCATCGAGATCCTCGTGGAGGCCGTCCTTCGAGCCTTCCAGGATGTGGAGCGCAAGGCGCTCGTTAAGCGGGAGCGAGCGATGCTGTTCGACGGTCTTTTCGGTCTTGCGCGCGCGAAAGTACGCCGCAAACGCGGCTATCGGATCGTCGCCGCGCCACCAGATCAGATCCTCGGCGAGACGGCGCTCCTGTTCGGGAATCGACGGATAGCGCTGGAGCTTCTCGGAGTTGACGATCGCGAGATCGAGCCCCGCCTGCACGCAATGGTACAGCATCACGGCGTTCAGCACCTCGCGTCCCGCCTCGGGCAGGCCGAACGACACGTTCGAGATGCCGAGTATGGTGCGCGCCCGCGGCATCGCCGCCTTGATCAGACGGATGCCCTCGATCGTTTCGACGCCCGAGCCGATATAGTTGCGATCTCCGGTGCCGACCGGAAAAACGAGCGGGTCGAAAATGATGTCCTCGGGCTCGACGCCGTAGTTTTCGGTGAGAAGCCGGTAGGAGCGTTCGGCGATGGCGAGCTTTCGCTCGCGGGTTATCGCCTGCGCCTGCTGCTTGTCCTCGTCGATACATCCGACGACCAGCGCCGCGCCGTATCTGCGCGCGATCGGCACCACGCGCCGAAACCGTTCCTCGCCGTCTTCGAGATTGATCGAGTTGATTATTGACTTGCCGGGCGTGCGCTTGAGCGCTTCCTCGATAACCGCCGCGTCGGTCGAATCGATCACCAGCGGCACCTTGACCTTCTTGACCAGGAGTTCGAGAAACCGCGTCACGTCGGCGACTTCGTTGCGGTCAGGGTCCTGCAGGCAAACGTCAAGGACGTGCGCTCCCTTGCGCACCTGCGAGCGTCCGACTTCCGCTGCTTCCTCGAACTTGCCCTCGGCGACAAGCCGCTTGAACTTGCGGCTGCCGAGCACGTTGGTCCGTTCGCCGACCACGACCGGGCGGGTGCTGTCGTCGATTACCAGGCTTTCGATTCCGCTGACGACCGAGCGCCGGAGCGAGGAGAGCTGGCGCGGCCGTTTGCCCGCGAGCGCCTCGGCGAGAAGCC
>JAKAVC010000142.1 GCA_021817345.1 Deltaproteobacteria bacterium
GGCAGTCGTCCCTCAACGCGCGCGAAAACATCCGGCCATTAGCAAGAACTACCTACCTTGTCCAGAATTGGACGGTCATCTACTTTGCAAAGAGCCCTTTTCTTTCCACAGGGCGCCTGTGGACCGGCGATGCGTCCGGCTGTAATCAGAATCGGAACCTCGGGTTTCAGCTACAAGGAGTGGCTAGGCGGCTTCTATCCGGCGAAGCTTGCGGGACCAAAGATGCTGCCCTATTACGCCGAGCGCCTGTCGACGGTCGAGATAAATTACACGTTTCGCGCGATGCCGCGGGCGGCGATGCTTGAGCGATGGGCGTCGATGACGCCGGAGCATTTTCGCTTCGCGCTCAAAGCTCCGCAGCGGATCACCCATCTGGCGCGCCTGAGAGGCGTCGAAGATACGCTCGCGCACTTCGTTTCCGTCTCGCAGGCGCTCGGCGAACGGCTCGGCCCCGCGCTGTTCCAGTTGCCGCCCGATTTCAAACGCGACGCGCCGTTGCTGGTGGATTTTCTCGCGATGCTCGGCGCGAGGATGCGCACGGCGTTCGAATTTCGCGACCGTTCGTGGTTCGATGACGCCGTATTCGACGCGTTGCGCACGGCGGGCGCCGCCCTCTGTATCGCGGAGAGCGAGCGGCTTTCGAGCCCGCTTGAGCAAACCGCTCCGTACGCATACTTGCGGCTGCGGCGCGAGGACTATGACGAGCGCGCTCTGGGCGCGTGGGCGGAGCGGCTTTCGCGGATGGCCGCGCGATGCGAGGAGCTGTACGTTTACTTCAAGCACGAGCAACGCGCTCCGGGCCTTGCGCTCAGGCTTAGCGAGATGCTTCCCGGAGCGATTTAGGTGGCTGGTTGATAAGGCAAGGGCGGTACCGGTACGAAATTGTGCGCGGCGGCGAAACCGTTGCGGTCGAAGAAGCGGAATTGCGCGCGGGAGAGCTCTTATGCGTCCGGCGCTCGACCGACGCGATGAGCCGCTACGAAGTGCGCGCGTCGCTGGACGCCGAGGGCCGTATCGTCCGGCTGCTCGCGCGTTACAGCAGAGGGCCTTTTTCGCGCAGCGCGACCTACGAGGCGGGCGGCGATTTTCTGCGCGGAAGCGTAAGCGCGATGGGGGCGCGCACGGTCGAGACCGCCAAGCTCGGACGCTTTCGCGAGATCGACGCCGGGATGGTCGTGTTCAAGGCGCTCATCATCTCGCACGCGCGCGAGCGCGGGCAGGCGCGATGGACCGGGCGGGTCACCCTTATCGACCCCAATACCCTGACGCCCTCTTCGATCAAGCAGACCTGCCGCCAGAAGGACGAATCGGGACTGCTGTGGTCCTATGAGCCGCGGATGGGCGACTCGGAAGAAATACGCCTGGACGAAACCGGCCGGCTGGTGACTCTCACCGACAACCGCGGAACGGTCGCGCGGCTTGTCGTCGCGGCGCAGGAATAGCGCGCGGCGGCCTCAGGCGGCGGCGCGCTCACGCGGCATCTTGCAATCGCCGTCGAACTTGGCGCCGTCGGCCAGCGCAAGGCTTGGCGTGCTGATCGAGCATCGCACGCGCGCCGTGGGCAAAAGTTCGATACGCTCGCGCGCGACGATTTCGCCGCTCACGTTGCCCGCTATCGAGACCCGTTTGGCCGAGATTCGCGCGGTTACGACAGCGCCGTTTTCGATCACGATTTCGTCGCCGGTGATCTCGCCGTCGACCTCGCCTTCTATCCGGGCCGGGGCCTTGAAGAAGAGCTTGCCGGAAACCTTGGTCCCTTTACCGATACAGGATTCGAAACCGGACTCGCTGGTGCTGCTCATAAACCGCACTCCCTCAAAGCTTTTTACATAGTCGCGCGAGTGATTCCACCGCGGCCGCAATCCGGGCCGCCGGGTTGTCCTCAACCGCTGCGCAACGCGTCTTTGCGCCCCGCCGATGCCACGGTAAAGATATCCTCGAAGGGACACAAGCATGCTGCGCGAGTATGGACCGGAGCGTCTCGGTGGGGGGTCTCGAAAAGCGAATGCTCGGCGGTCGGATTGGCGGCAAGTTCCACGCGCCGCGCCGCCATCCCGTGATCCGGCACGACGCCGGCGCACCTTCGCGACCATGAAATCCGGGTCGAGGTCGAGCACGACGATTTCAACCCGCGCACGATGCTTGCCGATGGAACGCCGATTCTTCCCGATCTCAGGCGCCTCCTCTATGGCGACCTGGGACGCGGCTAAAGAGACTCGAGCGCCTCTTTGAGCACAACGGCCTGGTTGTGTTCCTGGTCCTTCGCGCTGTAAACCAGCGTCACGGTTCTCTTGCGCGCGGTCTCGGCGATCTCGCGCAGCATCGAAACCGCTTCTGGCCGTTTGAGTTCCTTGAGGTATCGCTTTCGGAACTCGTTCCATTTTCCCGGATCGTGGCCGAACCATTTGCGAAGCGCGTCGCTCGGCCCGAGCTCCTTCATCCAGAAGGCGATGTCCAGCGATTCCTTCCTGACGCCGCGCGGCCATAGCCGGTCGACGAGAATCCGGACGCCGTCGCTCTTCGCAGGCGCCTCATACGCGCGCTTGAGCCGTATCATTCGCGATTGTCACCTCGCCGCGCGGGAGAAGCAGCGCTCGTCCGCACCTGTGGCTTCTTAAGCGATACGAGATAGTCGGCGACGGCGTTTGCGTCTTGCGAGTCGAGCCGGAACGGAGGCATCGGATGCCTGGCCGAGACGCCGTTGGGCGTGACCCCGGTCTCCATGAAGCGGACGAATTGCGCCCTGCTCCAGCCCTTGGGCAATCCGGCGATAGCCGGCGCGTATTTCGCGGCTTTCTTTGAGACTACAAACGGTAGCGGACCGCCCTCGAGCCAGCGCTTGAAATCGGGTTTGCCGTGGACTCTCGGCGTATGGCATTCGCCGCACACCATGACCCGTTCGACGAGATAGCGTCCGCGCGCGACCTGGCTTTTGGCGTTCACATCGGTCGCGCCGCGGAGCAGGACCGCCGCCATCACCAAAAGCAATGTCCCGCCGCGCCGTTTCACCCGCGTTCCCGTGCGCGCGACGAATTTTTGCGGCTCGCAGCCTGTTCGCGCCATTGCGTATCCGTTACTTGACTCCGGCCACCGTCGATCGCGGTCCGCTTGGACGCTCGACGCACGTTTCGCCCCCTCCGCCGGCATCTTGTTGTCCGCGCGGGATGGAAGTCTCGGATTTTAGCCAGCCTCCACGCGTCGTGCTAATCTCGGCGCCATGTTCGAACTGACAGGCAAAACCGCTCTTGTAACCGGCGGCACGCGCGGGCTCGGCCGGGTTATCGCGACGATGCTTGCGAGGAACGGGGCGAAGGTCGCAATCAACTACCGCCGTGACGAAAAGAGCGCGCGGGAGGCCTTGAGCGAGCTGCGCGAGTTTTCGCCCGAAGCGATCGCTATCAAGGCCGAGCTCGGGGAAGATGCGCAGGTGCGCGCGATGGTGCGCGAGGCGGCCGAGCGGATGGGCCGCCTGGACATTTTGGTCGCCAACGCCGCCGCAACCGCGTTCAAGCCGCTGCTCGAAATGAAGCCGCATAACCTCGAGCGCACCTTCAATCTCACGATCGGCGGCTTCGTCGCGGCGGTTCAGGAAGCCGCCCGTGTGGTGGGCGAGGGCGGACGGATCGTGATGATTTCCGGCCTCGATTCCATCCGGCATTTTCCCGGCCACGGCGTTCTCGGTGCGGCCAAGGCCGCCGCCGAAAGCATGGTTCGCGACTTCGCCTTCGAGCTGGGTCCGCGCGGAATCACGGTCAATGGCGTCAACATGGGCTTTATCGCGACCGATTCAAGCCGCATGTACTTCGGTGAGCAATACGAGATGGCGATACGGCATACCTGCGAGCGCTCCGCGCTCAAGCGCGTTGCCACGCTTGAGGAGATCGCCGCAATCGTGTGCATGGTGTGCGCGCCCGAGGCGAGTTATCTCACGGGACAGACAATCGTGGTTG
>JAKAVC010000072.1 GCA_021817345.1 Deltaproteobacteria bacterium
GCCTATCACGACACCCCGCGCGCGGCGCTTGCCGGAATCAACTTCGCCCAGTCCGCCGGCGAGATGGTCGGCGTGATGGGCGCGTCGGGCGCGGGAAAATCCACGCTTGCCAAGTGCCTCAACCGGATCGTTCCGGAACTCGAGGGCGGGGAATTGCGCGGGATCGTCCGAATCGCGGGCCGCCCGACCGCCGGCGCGCGGGTCCATGAGATGGCGCCCGAAGTGGGGATGGTGTTCCAGGATTTCGAGTCGCAGCTCTTCTCGACCAGCGTCGCCCATGAAGTCGCTTTCGCGCTCGAACAGCTCGGGATGGAGCGCGAGGAGATGCTCCGGCGAATAGGACCGGCGCTCGAAGCGGTCGGACTCGCCGGTTTAGAGCAACGCGACCCGACCTCGCTCTCGGGCGGGCAGAAGCAGCGGCTTGCGATCGCGGCGGTGCTCGCGCTGCGTCCGCGCATCATCGTGTTCGACGAGCCGACCACCGACCTCGATCCCGAGGGCCGCGCCGAGGTCTTCGCGCTCATCCGCCAGCTTCGCGAGCAGGGAGTGAGCCTGCTCGTGATCGAGCACGAGGCCGAGGAACTTCAGCGCAGCGACCGCGTCGTGCTCCTCAACGAGGGCTCGATCATCGCCGAAGGGGCGCCGTCGGCGGTGATGACACAACTGGACCTGCTGGAAAGCTGCGGGGTGCATCCGCCGGGCCTCAACCGCCTGCTGAATCTGCTCGGAATCGAGGGCCACGCGCGAAGTATCGAGCACGCCGAGAGCGAAATCAGAAAACGCTTCCCCAGCGCACCGCTCGCGCCCGCCGCCGAACCGCCCGCGAATCAGACTGCGGAGGAAACCGCCGATCCTGCGCAACAGGCTTCCCCGAGCGCGACCGACCCGCTCATCAGGATCGAGAACGTCTCGTTTTCCTATCCCGGTGGGCCGCGCGTTCTCGACGGCGTTGACCTTTCGATAGCGCCGGGCGAGTTCGTTGCGATAATCGGCCAGAACGGCTCCGGCAAGACGACGCTCGCCAAGCTTATGATCGGGCTGCTTAAGCCCGAGTCGGGAAGAATCACGCTCAACGGGCGCGACCGCGCAGCGCTTCATTCGGCGGCAACCGCGCGCGACATCGGCTACGTCTTCCAGAATCCCGACCATCAGATTTTCGCCGCGACGGTCGAAGACGAGGTCGCCTTCGGCCCGCGCAACTTCGGCCTCGGGCCCGGGGAGATCGAGCGGCGATGCGCCGAGGTGCTGCGCGCGGTCGGCCTTGAGAACGAACGCGCGAGCAATCCGTTCCTGCTCAGCAAGGGCCAGCGCCAGCGCCTTGCCGTCGCAAGCGTGCTCGTGCTCAGGCCCAAGGTCCTCATCCTCGACGAGCCGACCACGGGACTCGACTACCGCGAGCAGCGCCGCATGATGCGACTCGTCAGCGAATTGAACGAATCGGGCGTTGCGATCGTGATGATTACGCATACGCCGTGGCTGGTCGCGGAGTATGCGCGGCGCGTGGTGCTGATGCGCGGCGGGCGCAGGATTTTCGACGGCGGCGTGCGCGAGTTTTTCGCGCATGACGCGATGCTTCGGGCGTCGTCGTTCCGCGCGCCGGAGGTGACCCAGCTCTCGCGTCGCTTCGGCACCGTCGCGCTGACGCCCGAAGAGATGGCCAACTGGCTCAAGGGGCAGGGCGGATGAAGACCACGCTTTATATCGAGCGCGACTCCTTCGTCCATCGGCTCCATCCGACCGTCAAGGTCTTTGGCCTGTTCGCGGTGTTCTGGTCGATCTACTGGGTGGACAATCCGCTCGCGCTGATGCCGCTTGCGGCTCTCCTGCTGGCGGTCGCGTTTGCGATGGGCGCGATGGAGAACGTGTATCGGTTCCGATGGTTCTTCATCCTGATAATCGTGCCGACGATGCTCACCTGGATGCTGTTTTACCGGGTCGGCAAGCCGCTGGTTCATATCCCGCTTTTCCATGTGAGCAGGGCATCGCTGATGTTCGGCTTTGGGCGGGGGCTCAAGGTCGGTGAGCTGGTGCTGGCCTCGGTGCTGTTTCTCTCGGGCACCAAGGTCGAGGAACTGGCGGTCGGGCTTTCGCGCCTTGGGATGCCGTACCGGCTCGGATTTACGATAACCCTCGCGTTCCGGCTGGTGCCGCTGTTCATGGAATCGGCGCTGACCGTGGTGGACGCGCAGCGCCTTCGCGGCTATGACTTCGACGCGGGCGGCGCGTTCGAGCGCGTGCGGCGCTACGTTCCGGTCGTCGTGCCGGTATTCATGGGTGCGCTTCGCAAGGCGAACAACATGGCGATGGCGCTGGAGGCGCGCGGCTTCGGCCGAACCCATCGCCCGACCAGCTTTGTCGAGTATCGGATGGGGGTGCGCGACGCCGTAGCGTTCGCGCTCCTGATAGCGCTCGGCGCCGCCTGGTTCATGGTCTATTACAGCGGCCTGGGCGCGATTCCCACCGGGTAGCAGGGAGTCGAGACCGTGCCGCGATTCAGACTGCGTTTGCGCCTTTCCCAACACTCCGCCTGTGGCGTATCGCTTCGCCTTCGGCGGCTTGGGAAGACTGTGCGATGCGTGCTAAGTAGGACCAACCCGAAAATTTCTCGCGGACAGGCCTTTGCCTATGCTGTTTGTGATTATCGGACATGACGGCCCCGACGGAGCGCGGCTTCGCCCGGCGCTGCGTCCCGCGCATCTGGACAACCTACGGCCCTGGGTCGAGCGCGGCAAGGTCGTTATCGCCGGGCCGTTCACCGACGCAAGCGGCAGCCTCATTATCGTGGACATGGACAGCGAAGCCGAGGCGCTCGCCTTTGCCCAGAGCGATCCGTACACAACCGGCGGCGTGTTCGAGCGGGTTGAGGTGAAGCCCTTTCGCAAGGTATTTCCCGAATAGTGTCGACGCCGGACGCGGCCAGGGGCCTCGGGCCGGGTCCGCCCCGAACATGGAGTATCGATGGCAGGCGCATTATCCGACTTGAAGATCGTTGAGCTGGGCGAGCTTGTCTCGGCCCCGTATGCCTCCAAGCTGATGGCCGACATGGGCGCGGAGGTGATCAAGATCGAGCGCCCCGGAACCGGCGACCGCTCGCGACAGCGCGGCCCGTTCCCCGGCGGCGAGCCGCATCCCGAGAAAAGCGGCCTGTTCCTTTATCTGAACACCAACAAGCTCGGCGTCACGCTCGACGTCGCGACGCCCGAGGGCTTCGGCCTGCTCGAACGCCTGGTCGCCGACGCCGACATCTTCATCCATAACCTGAACCCGCCCGAGATGGATCGCGTCGGCCTGACTTACGAGCGTCTGGCCAAAGTGAATCCGCGGCTTATCATGACCTCGATAACGCCGTGGGGCCTGAGCGGTCCGTATCGCGACTGGCGCGCCGAGGATCTCACGGTGTGGACGGCGGGCGGCGTGTGCGTGCTCAACGGCGCTGGCCCCGAGCATCCCGAGCTTCCCCCGCTCAAGACCTTCGGCCATCAGTCGGGCTACCAGGGCGGAGTGCACGGCGCGGTGGCCACGATGGGCGCGCTGATGGCGCGGCTGCGCGACGGCGAGGGCCAGCACGTCGAGGTCTCGGAGCAGGAGACGATCGCGTCGATGCTGGAGATGACGTTCGAGTACTGGCCGTACATGAAAATGGTCGCGACCCGGCTCGGCGCGAAGCCGATCCAGCCGGTCGAAACGATGGAGGCCAGCGACGGCTACATCTACATCTGCTGCATCGAAGACCATCAGTGGGACCGGCTGGTCGAAGTGATGGGAAATCCGGAATGGGCCAAGGAGGAAATCTTCGCCGACCGCTTCAAGCGCGCCGCAAGCTGGGACGCGCTGAAGGTCTTCCTCGGCGATTATGTGCGCCAGCGGACCGTGCTCGGGCTTTACAAGGCGGCGCAGGCGAAAAGGATTCCGCTTGCGCCGGTCTCCACGATGGGCGATCTGCTGAACAGCGAACATCTGAAGGCGCGCGGATTTTTCGTCGAAATCACGCAGCCCGTCGCCGGAACGCACAAGTATCCCGGCGCGCCGCTCAAGTACGAGAAGACGCCGTGGCAGATCCGCCGCCCCGCGCCGACCCTCGGACAGCATAACGAGGAGATCTTCGGCGCGCGGCTCGGACTCGACAAGGCCCGGCTCGGCGAACTCAGCAAAAAGGGTGTCATCTGATGGCGAAAAAGCTGCCGCTTGAAGGAATCAGGATCGCCGACTTCACCTGGGTGTGGGCGGGACCGTACTGCACGCTCCAGCTCGCCCATCTCGGCGCCGAAGTGATCCGTATCGAGACCAGGACCCGTCCGTGCGTGACGCGGATGCTGCCGCCGTGGCCCGATGGCAAATTCAGCGGCCCGGACTGCTCGGGCTACTTCAACCAATACAACCAGGGCAAGAAGTCGATCACGCTCAATTTCAAGCATCCCGAGGCGCACGAGGTCGCGCGCCGTCTTATCAAGGCGAGCGACGTGGTAATCAACAACTTTGCCGCGGGCGTGATGGAGCGCATGGGCTTCGGTTATCCCGAGGTCAGGAAGCTCAAGCCCGACATCGTGATGGTCTCGCTTACCGGCTACGGCGACACCGGTCCGTACCGGGATTACGTCGCCTACGGTCCCGCGCAGGTGCCGCTTTCGGGGCTCTCCTCGCTGACGGGATACAAGGGATGGCCTCCGATGCACGCCGGCTTCAGCTACGCCGACCCGAACGCGGGCGCGCACGGCGCGATGGCGGTGATGATGGCGCTGTACCATCGCGCGCGCACCGGCGAGGGCCAGTACGTCGAGATGAGCCAGTGGGAATGCGCGATCGATGTGCTGGCTGAAGGCACGCTCGAATACTCGATGAACGGACGCGAGCCCGAGCGGAACGGCAATCGCGATCCCTACATGGCGCCGCACGGCAACTTCAAATGCCTCGACTGGCCCGACAAGATCGCCGACCAGGTCGTCGATCGATGGATTTCGATCGTGTGCGCCGACGACGCGGAATGGGGCCGGCTCGCGCGCGCCATCGGACGCCCGGAACTCGCCGCCGACCCGCGCTTCAAGACGCTCGCCGCGCGCAAGAACAACGAGGATGAGCTCGAAGCCATAATCACCTCATGGACTTCGACGCGCGACCCCGCCTCTGCCGTCGAGCATTTGCAGAAGGCGGGCGTCGCGGCCGGCGTGGTCGCCGACGCGAGATATCTTTCTCAGGATCCGAACCTGACCGCGCGCGACTATTTCGTCTACAAGCAGCATCCCGAGGTCGGAGTGAAGCAGCATTGCGGCATCCCCTGGCGGATGAGCGCGACGCCGTGCGAAGTGCGCTCCCCCGCGCCGACCATCGGGCAGCACACTGACGAAGTGCTGATGGGCACCCTCGGTTACAGCCGCGCCGAACTCGACGAACTGAAGAAAAAGCACGCGCTCGATTGAACCCGGCGCGCGATTGGGAGCCATGCGATGAGAACGCTCGAAGTCCTGCTCGACCATCTGATGTTTCCCGAGGGGCCCCGATGGCATGAGGGAAGGCTTTATTTCTCCGACATGCACGCGCACAAGGTGATGACCGTCGATCTGAACGGCGCAACCAGCGTCGTGTGCGAGGTTCCCAACTGGCCGTCGGGCCTCGGATGGATGCCGGACGGGCGGATGCTGGTCGTCTCGATGACCGACCGCAAGCTGATGCGCCTTGACGCGGACGGGCTCAAGGTCCACGCCGACTTGAGCGCTCTTGCGGCGTTCCATTGCAATGACATGGTCGTCGATGGCAAGGGCCGCGCCTACGTCGGCAACTTCGGCTACAACCTCTACACCAACGAGCCGCAAAAGCCCGCCGAACTCGTGATGGTAACGCCGGAGGGCAAGGCGAGCGTCGTCGCGCGCGAGTTGATGTTCCCCAACGGCACGGTTATCGCCCCCGACGGCCGCACGCTCATCGTCGGCGAATCGATGGGCCATCGGCTGACCGCGTTCGACATCCTGCCCGACGGCTCGCTCACCAATCGCCGCGTATGGGCCGACCTTGGCGAGGGCGTGCCCGACGGAATCGCGCTCGACGCCGAGGGCGCAATCTGGGTCGCTTCGCCGTTCAGCAACGAGACGCTTCGCGTGTTCGAGGGCGGACGCGTCGCCGAACGGATCAAGACCAGCCAGTTGTCGATCGCGTGCGCGCTCGGCGGTCCCGATCGCCGCACGCTGTTCATCCTGACCGCGCCGACGGTCGATCCCGAGCAATGCCGCGCGAATCCGGCTTCGCGCATCGAGATCGCGCGAGTCGAGGCACCCGGCGCGGGTTGGCCGTAGAACCGTGCGCCTCCGTGTCTTTTCAGCGCCGCGCAAGGGTTGACGCAAGCGGCGGCGCGCTTCTCTAAACTGTCGTGAGAGGGAGAAAGGTTGGATGGATGCCGCCGCTAGAGACGAAATTTTCGCGCAACGGCGAAAGCGTTTCCTTGCCGCGATAGGCGAGGGCGCCGTCGCGATACTCCCGAGCGCGCCCGTCGCGGTGCGCTCCAACGACGTCGAATACGTCTATCGCCAGGACAACGACCTTTACTACCTGACCGGCTTTACCGAATCGCATTCGGCCGCGCTCTTCGCGCCGGGCCATACCGACGGCGAATTCGCGATGTTCGTCCTGCCGCGCGACAAGGAGCGCGAGACCTGGACCGGAAAGCGCGCGGGCGTGGAAGGCGCGATGCTCGATTACGGCGCCGACAAGGCCTACACGATCGAGGAATTCGACAAGATCGTCCCGCAGTATCTCGAAAAGGCTTCCCGAGTTTACTACGCGCTCGGCTCCGACGAGCAGATGAACCGCCGCGTGCTCGCGATGGTTCACGCGGCGCAGGCGATGCGCCCCCGCACGGGGGCCGGACCCACGGCGATACTCGATCCGCGCGAGATTCTCCACGAAGCGCGCCTGAGAAAGGAGCCGCGCGAACTGGAACTGATGCGCCGCGCGATCGCGATCTCCGCCGAGGCGCACAAGCGCGCGATGGCCGAGGCGCGCGGCGGGATGATGGAGTGGGAGATCGAGGCGCTGGTCGATTACACGTTCCGCAAAAACGGCGCGGCCGGGCCGAGCTATCCCTCGATAATCGCAAGCGGCCCCAACGCCGCCGTGCTCCATTACGTCTCCAACGACCGCGAGCTTCGCCAGGGCGAGCTTCTACTGATCGACGCCGGATGCGAGTATCGCTTCTACGCTTCCGACGTCACGCGCACCTTTCCGGTCAACGCGCGTTTCAACTCTCTGCAGCGCGCGCTGTATGAACTTGTGCTCGAGGCGCAGCTCAAGGCGATCGAGACGATCAGGCCCGGCGTCCGCGTCGAGGACCCGCATAACGCCGCCGTCGATGTGCTGGTTGACGGGATGCGCCATCTTGGGCTGCTTACCGGCTCGAAGGACGAGATAATGTCGAGCGGCTCGTACCGCCGCTTCTACATGCATCGCACCAGCCATTGGCTCGGGATGGACGTTCACGACGTCGGGCTTTACCGCGTCGGCGGAGAATCGCGCGTGCTGGAGCCCGGGATGGTTCTGACAGTCGAGCCGGGAATCTATATCGCGCCCGACGACGAGGAAGCCTCCGAGAGCTTTCGCGGCATCGGCATCAGGATCGAGGACGACGTGCTGGTGACTCCCGAAGGGCACGAGGTGATGACCTCGGCTGTGCCCAAGAGCGTCGCGGACATCGAAGCGTTGACCACCGCGGGCTAACGAGCCCGCCGCTCACATCTCCAATGCGCTCGCGGTGCCGACGATCGTCTTGGTGCGGTCGGCCTTCTCGCACCAGACTTCGCATTCGGCCCGCGTGCGCGCGCCCTCGCGGCGCCGCTCGACCAGAAGCCCGCGTGGACCGGTCGTATCGTTGCCCCACAGCACGTTGACGAGCCGAAGATCCATCTTCCCGCCCGCGTACCATCCGAGCCCGAATCGCCGCGTCATCATCTCGGAGATGAGGCACACCGAGAGCATCCCCTGCACGACGATATCCGGGAATCCGAGCTTTACCGCCTCTTCGCGATTGGTGTGGTAGTTGCGCGCCGGGCCGGAGAACGCCATGCACATCTCTTCGGTGATTTTCCGCATCGGGGCGTCAAGCGGCTCACCGCCGCGCTCGCCGACCTGGAAAGTCCGCGCCTTGTCCTTCTCACGCGAGCGGTCGACCACGAAGCCTTGCGCGCGTTTCTCGCCGGGGATTAGGAAGCTCTGATGGGTGCGGCTCAGCGAGACGACGCGCCCTTCGCGGTTCATAACGATCACCTCGTTGACGAGGTACTCGCGCTCGCGCTTGACGTAGCGATCGACGAGCGTCGAGCGGGTGCGAAGCGTCTCTCCGACCGCGACCGGATAAAACAGGCTCCACTCCTGGCGCGCATGGAGATTGCCGTAGATGTTCGGCAGGTACCATTCGATCGTGCGATAGACGGCGGAATGAAGGATGAGCGCGGGCGCAAGCGCCGGTCCGAGCGGCGAGGGCCCGCGATACCACGGATTGTCGTCGCCGGTGGCGGCGACGTAGCGTGCGACCGCCTCAGGGGTGATCTCGTATTGCGCCGAACCGTAATCGCGTCCGACGTAACGCTCGTCTGACGAGAAAATTTCCTTCATCGCCGATGTGCTCCCGCGTGCGCGCTCAGCCTTTGAGCTTGGGTTTCACGCGCTCCTCGAATTTGGCCGCGTTCACGATCGCGCGGTGATGAACGCCCGAGCCGATCTCTTCGACCTCGTCGAAGGCGCGGACTTTGAATTCGAGCCGCCGGCCCTCGACCTTGACGACTTCCGCCTCGGCGCGCACCCGATGCCCGGGCGGAGTGGCGGCGACGTGCCTGACTTCGATGCCGCCGCCGACCGAGCTTTCTCCCGCGTCGAGGTAGGGCTTGATCGCGTTGAACGCCGCCATCTCCATCGCGGAAACCATGCTCGGCGTCGAGAACACGGCGGCCAGCATCGGGTCGATCCGGTTGGCGAGATGCTCGGGTCCGACCGTGAGCGTGAAACTTCCCTTTGCTCCAAGCGGTATGTCTTTCATCGGCTCTCCGGATTGTCTTCGGCGCGCCCGAGGCCCATCGCGTCGAGTTTTTTCGCCGCCCATTCCACGCGATCGTTTCCCCAGAACGGCTCGCCCGCGACGATAAGGGTCGGAACGCCGAAAACTCCGTCGCGTTCGCCCTCTTCAAGCGCCGCGGCAAGCTCGCGCGGCCCTTCGTTCTCCGCGTAACGGCGAAACGCGTCGGGATCCATCCCGGCAGCGGCGAGAAGGGGCGCGAGTTCGTCGATTTTCTCGATATCCAGCTCGCGCTTGAAGAAGAGCTCCCAGACCCGGCCCGCGTATTCGCGAAAATGCCCTTCGCGGTCGGCGAACAGCCCGCTTATCAGCGCAAGCCGCGAGTCGAACAGCCGCTGCGGCCCCTTGATTACCAGCCCGCGCTCATTGGCGAAGCGGCGCGCGTCGAGGTACAGGTAGCGTACCTTGCGCCACGAGCGTTCGTCGCGGTCGGCCAGCGTGCCGCCGTAGGCGGTGAAATCGAACAGGTGCGGGATGAAGCGAAGCCGGACGCGATAGGTGCGTTCGAGCGCGAGCGCCGGCTCGAAGGCGAGATAGCTGAACGGGCTTTTGAAGTCGTAGTAAAATTTTACGGTTTCGAGCGCGTGGTCCATGCGCTCAAACGGATAGCTCAAACCGCCCCGATACGAAAGCGCGCGGTGCGCGCGCGGTTATTCGCCACCGGCGTTGCGCTCGAGGTAGCCGAGAATGATCTTCTTCTGCTCCGGCGAGAGCGGCGGGATTCCCGCGGTCCGCATCCTCTGCTGCATCATCTGCACCTGCGCCTGCCACATCGCGGCCGTCAGGCTGCGCGGCTGGTAGGCCGTGTGGCACTGGCCGCATCGCTGGGCGTAGAGCCTGGCCGGGTAGGTGTTTGCCTCGGGGAGTGGATGCGTGCATCCGGCGGTCGTTAATGCGAACGCCAGCAGGAGCCAGGCGCGCGGACGCTTGAGCGCCGTCGCCGCGGAACTAATCGCCCGGCAGATGCGCATCGGGAATTCGCCTCGATATGCCGGCCCTGAGCGCCGCCATCAGGGCGCTCCGGTCATGCTCCGCGAGCGGGCGCATCCGCTCCTTCGCGGGGCGCTCCCACACCGGCGCGCGCTTCATCGGATCGTCCTGGTAGCGCGGGAAAATGTGCCAATGGACGTGCGGCTCCTGGTTTCCGAGACATTCGTAGTTGAGCTTGAGCGGATGGGCGACTTCGGCGATCGCGGCGGCGACCGAGCATAGCTCGTCGAACAGGCCGAGCGCCTCTTCGCGCGGAATCAGGAACGGCTCGCGCGCGTGCCGCTTGGCGAGGAGTAGGCAATAGCCGCGATAGAACTGCGCGTCACCGAGGACGACCCATGAGTTGGGCAGCTCGGCGACAAGCTCGGGCGACTTGCCAGCGGCAAGCCGCTCGATAGTCGCGCAGATTCCGCATTTTTCGTGCGCGGCGGCGCTCATCGGTCCGGCGGTACCTGGATAAGCTGCACCTGGGCGTACTTGAGCAGGTCGGCGACGGTGTGAAGCTTGTATGCCTTGCCGTAGAAGATGCGCTTGATGCCGGTATTGATGAGCACCTTCAGGCAATGGATGCAGGGAGTGTGGGTGACGTAGATGTCGGCGTCGCGGATCGCGGCGCCGTTGCGCGCGGCCTGGGCGATCGCGTTGATCTCGGCGTGGATCGTCCGGTAACAGTTTTCCTCGACCTCGCCGTAGGGGTTGCGCGACTCGTAGATTAGGCATCCCACGTCGATACAGTGCGGCAGGCCCGCCGGCGCGCCGTTGTAGCCGGTCGCGAGGATGCTGCGGTCGCGCACGATCACCGCGCCGACTTTCGCGCGCAGGCAGGTCGAGCGCTCGGCGACTTGGCGCGTGATCGTGATGAAGTACTGATCCCAGCTCGGACGCCGGCTCTGTCCCGCCTGCTCGGGGCCGCCCGCGGCCTGATGAGTCGTGTGGTCTTTGTCGTTCTCTTCCACGTTGATTGCGCCTCGGATTCAGAGTGCCCGCGGATGCGGGAGTGAGGTTTCGGCGCGCGGCGCCGTCCGCGAGACGTTGTAAACGCGCTCATGCGTCGGCTTAGGCGATACGTAGGAAACCGGCACCGGGCAGAATGTCACGATGAAGAGCGCGATTGTCGCCCACGCCGCAAGCCGCCGTCCGGGATCGAGCGGCTGATGCTCGTCGACGGTCGCGGGATGGCCCAACCCGAGCACGAACAACAGCGCCGCCCAGAAAAGCCATCCTCCCCAGAAATCCCATCCGAAGATAACCGGCACGATCACCATCAGGACGCATCCCGTGACGAACAGCCGCGAGATCGTGCGATGGAGCCGGCCGAAAAGCGCATACACCACGTGCCCGCCGTCGAGTTGTCCCACGGGCAGCAGGTTGAGCGTGGTTACGAACAGCCCGAGCCATCCCGCAAACGCGATCGGACTCAGGTCGATGTTCACCGCGTTCGGATCGACGTGCAGCACCAGATGGACGAGCGCGAGGAACAGCAACGAATTGCCCAGATTGTATCCGCCGACCGATGGGTCGAGCGGTCCCACGTGCGAGAGCCTGAGCCCGACCATCAGGATCGGCACCGACAGGATAAAGCCCGCCCACGGACCCGCCGCGCCGATGTCGAACATCACGCGCCGCGTGCGGGGCATCTGCCGTATCCGGATGAATGCGCCGAACGTTCCCACGATGAAAACCGACGGAAATGGCGCGGGGATGAAGTAGGGCAGGCTGGCATCGACGCCGTTTTGGCGCGCGGTCAGGTAATGGCCCATCTCGTGCGCGAACAGGATCGCCATCAGCGGGATCGAGAACGTGAAGCCCTCGCTCAACGCCGCCACGCTCGCCAGTGGATGCAGAATCGAGAACGATGCGCCGGCCAGGTACGCGCCCGCCATCGAGGTGGTCACGAACGTGACGAGGAACAGCGTGAGGTTGAGCGGCGGGATATTCTGCGCCTCGGCCCGCGGCGTCCTCGGCGGCGTGTAGGGCGATTGGCGCGGAATTTCAGTCAAGACCGCCGAAGATTCCTTATGTGCGGTGATTTCATCCATTGCGCAGACCCAGATTTACCGTGACCGTAATCGGCGTGCCCTCGGCCGCTTTGAAAAACCCGGCGGCGCTCGAGTCGCGTACCGCAATTTCCAATAGCTCGAAACTACCGAAGGTTGCCAAGGGAGCCCCGCGGGGCGCGTCACCGTAGGCATTGACGATCCTTAGCGGTGCTCCGCGCCCGATCCTAACCGAAAGCCGCGCGCCGGGAAAACTCGACTCAAATCGCGCGAGCGCCGCGCGCCCGATATTCGTTACCAGGTTGCCGAAGCCGTCCACGTAAATCACCGTGCCCACGAGCCTGCGCCCGCGCACAAGCGGCTCGGCTATCGACAGCCGCTCGATCGTCTTGAGCCGCGGACCCATCGCGTCGAGCCGCTCGCCGCGCCACAGATGCGCCGCCGCGGGCGCGAAGATGTCGCGTCCGTGGAAGGTCGAGCTTACTTTCGAAAGCCGATAGCGCGGCGCGCGCAGTTCCACCGCCCGCTTGAGCCCGGCCTGCTCAACGGCGAGCGATACGAGGCCGTTGTCCGGAGCGACGAAGCGCGCGCCCGCCAAGGTCTCCACCGCGATCGGAAGCCGCGGCGTCCCGACGCCCGGATCGACGACCGCGAGAAAGAGCGTTCCGGCGGGAAAATAGCGCCAGCATTCGCGCAGCGCGATGGCGCCCGCGGTGACCGATTGCGCCGGGATGCCGTGCGTGATGTCGAGCACGCGCGCCTGCGGAGCGATCGTTGCGATAACGCCCTTCATCGCGCCGACGTAATGGTCGCGGTAGCCGAAGTCGGTGAGAATCGCGATCGGCGCACGGCGCCCGCTTGTCCGCGCTCGGGTCATCGCCGCGTCCTCGCCTGGCGCGACAGTTCCTCGCGCACCGCGGCGGCGAGCAACGGGAACATCACCTCGTGATGGCCGGTCAGGAGGACGCGATGGCCGCCGGTTTCCGTGGGGCGCTGAACCACGTTGCGCTGCGGGCGGTAATGACGAACGAAGTCCATGTCGGCGGCGGTGAAGTCCTTGACCGTGCGGCCCAGGTTGCGCGCGAGGTTGAGCGCCTTCAGGAACACTTCCGGCATCACCACCGCTGACCCGAGGTTTACCACCACTCCGCGCGACAGTTCCGAGACCACCGCGGTCAGGCGATGGAAGTCGGCCATCGAGGCCTTTCCGATCGCGCCTCCGTCGGCCGCGGGATGCATGTGCACGATATCGGCGCCCAGCGTCACGTGGACGGTTGCGGGCGCGCCCGCCTTGTACGCGGCGGCAAAGATGCTGAGGTCGCGAAATTTAAGCCTGGCGCGGAGAATCTCCCGTCCAACGACTTCGCCGAAGCCGAGGTTCTCCGCGGCGGCCAGCTTTGCCGCGCGATTCAGGAAGGCGCCCGTCTCTTCGGCCATCCCGAAGCTTCCGTCCGAAAGCCCTTCGCCGACGTCCTCCGAGGTGCGTCCGGCCGCCGCCATCTCGAAGTCATGGATCGCGGCGGCGCCGTTGGTCGCGAGCGCGCCAATAACGCCATCGCGCACGAGCCCGCATATGAGCGGACTGAGCCCGACCTTGATCGGATGCGCGCCGCTCATCAGCAGGAACAGCCGCCGCCGCCGCCGCGCGCTTGCGATACGGCGGGCCAGTTCACGCAGATCCTTGGCTGCGAGCACGGCGGGCATCGAATCCAGAAACTCGCGCATCGAGGCGCCGGCCTTGACTTCTCTGGCGAATTGAGCACGTTTTACCAGTCGTGAAAGCGCGGAAAGCTTTCGCGTGCGGGCGCGACTCGGGTCGATTGGGGTGAGCTTCATTTGGGCTGGGATTGCGGGTTTCGTGGCTTGTCAGAACGCACAACGGCCATAGCCTAACCGAAGGCCGATCGCGCTCCAAACCCGCTGCTTCGAGGCTCCGCGCATGATATTTGAGTTCGGGAATTTGGATGGAAAGGTTGCGACAAACGGTTAAGCGCGATTTTAAGTCATGGAGGGATAGCTATCCGCTTGAACAGAGAGGCAAACTCCTGTAATTAGCGCTGACTACCGCACCACGTTCGACGCGGCGTCAGGGTGACGCCACAGGGGTGCACTGGGACAGGGGTAGTTAGGGAAAACGGCTGGCACTGGGGCTGCGTAAGGCTAGCTTAGGGATGTTCGAAACGGATTGGTTCAATATAGCCAAAAGAAATCTTCGGTTTTCTTTAAGCTTGGTCGCCGCGCGTAGTTAGGTGAAACTGTTTCGTCTGCTGCCGGACAGAGGTGCTTGGATTTGCGTTGAATGGTGGGTTTAACGCGCCGGTGAGCGCCGAGTCTGTGGGCCTGAGGGCAGCTAGAGGAGGCGGTCCGGTTGGGGCACCGGGCTTCCCGTAACAAAATCCAGGATCTTCAACCCTAGGGGATTTTATAGTTCTCTCTCCATGAAGAAACTTGCCTTGATTGTTTTGACCTTGTGCGTGCCAGTACTGGCGTGGGCCGCTACGCCTGGTGGACTGGCTGCATCGGCTCAGTGGACCGGAACCGCTCACGACAACGTGTTTGCGCTCGCGCGCAGAGGCGATGAGCTCTGGGCCGCTACCAATTTCGGGCTGCTCCTCAAGCGGCACTCCGAACCGCAATGGCAGACCGCCTTCCAAACCCACGGGGCGGCGGTCCTCGCGATCGGCTTCTCGCCGCAAGGTAACGGAATCGCGGCCGGCCAGGGCGGCCTGCTGATGGAAGTCCCGCCGAACTCGACGCAATGGAAGACGGACAATTCGGGCGTAAAGCATCGCTTGATGTGGGTCGCCTCGAACAGCCGCGGAGACTTCCTGGTAGTCGGAGCCTTCGGAACGGTTCTCTACCGGCCGGTCGGTGGCACGCAGTGGCAGAAGGTTGCGGTGCCGTCGAGCCAGGGCGAGGAACCGCATCTGTACGGTGCCATCTTCGTCAGCGATGACGAAGCGCTGATTGTCGGCGAGAACGAAACCCTGATCGATTTCGTCAAGGGCAAGATCGCACAGAAAGTCGAGCTTGGGCAGCCGCCCAAGTCGGCCAAGCCCAGCAGCTCGGATGAGGGCGGGGACCAGGAAGTCGTTACGCCCTCGCTGTTCGCTGTCACCTACTGCGACGGGATGCTGGTGGCGGCGGGTCAGCGCGGGCTGGTCCTGACCAAGAGCCTCGCCGCCGAAGGCAAGGCCGCGGCACCCAAGGCCGGACGGGCCGCCCGCAAACATGCCAAGGCCGAGCAGGCCACGGGTCTTCTGGCGGACTGGCAGAGTTCCAAGATAAAGGGCCGCCATGACGTGTACGGGCTCGTCTGCACTCCGACCGGAACGCTGGTTGGCGTGAGCAACAACGGGGCGATGGTCAGCGGAACGCGCCAGGCAAATGGAAGTATCGATTGGCAAGTGCTGTACGCCAAGGGACTGTACGCGCCATGGCTGTCGGCTGCGCTGCCTGCGGGAGACGACGATTTTCTCGTTGCTGGACCGGGAAATATTTGGCAAGTGAGTTCATCAAATGGCAAGTAATGGAAAAGGCTTCTCCGGCTTTTTGATCGAGCACCGCTGGGGCTACCTGATCTTATCCGTGGTGGTCACCGCCCTGGGGATTTGGGGCGCGATGCGGATGGAGATCCGCACCCATTTCTCGGACCTTCTGCCCGAACACAGCAAGATCATTGACGTATTCAAGGAATACGAAGACTTCTCCGCTCCCCTCAACGTTCAGATACTGGTTCACACCAAGAAGGGGACCATCTTCACTCCGAAAACGCTCGCGGCCGTCTTCAAGATGACCCGCGACATCGACCTGCTGCCCGGCATCGATCACACGACAGTCCTGTCGATCGCGTCGAGCAGCGTGCGCGTGACCCGGGCGACGCCGTCGGGCGTCGAATCGTTCCCGGTCATGCCCGACGTTCCACCCAAGACCGCGCAGGGTGCGGCGGCGGTCCGGGCAAAGGCGCTGGTCGCGCAGGGCGTGATGGGCATTCTGGTGTCGCCCGATCAGAAGAGCACGCTCATCTCGGCCGCCTTTCACGAAAAGGGTATCCAATATCAGCTCCTGTTCGACCGCGTCCACGAGTTGATCAAGAAGGCCAAGGCCGCCGATCCCAACCTCGAGTTTTACCCCGCCGGCCGCATCATGCTGATCGGCTGGGTTTATCATTACGGCGAGCAGGCCTTGTTCATCTTCCTGTTCTCCTTCCTGCTCATCGCGCTCGCCCACGTTGACTACATGCGCAGCCTTGCCGGCGCCGGCACTCCGCTAATCGTGGCCGTCTTCTCGACCATCTGGGGCGTGGGAGCGGGCGGATGGATGGGGCTCAACCTTGAACCCCTAACGCTGGTCGTGCCGGTCCTGCTGATGGCGCGCGCGCTCAGCCATTCGATCCAGATGACCCGGCGCTACTACGAGGTTCTCTACGAGCGCAATGATCAGCTCGCCGCGTCGGCCGAGGCGCTTGCCACGATGTTCCCGCCGGCGGTGCTGGGAATCATGTGCGACGTGGTCGGCCTGTACATGCTGATGATGGTGCCTATTCCAATCATCCAGAAGCTCGGTCTGTTCTGCGGCACCTGGTCGCTGCTCATCATCCCGACCGTCGTTCTGATGACGCCGGTTCTGCTCGCGATTCTGCCGCCACCGCGCGACGTCAGGGTATTCATCACGCGCGAGGTGCCGTCGGTCAGCACGCACATCATCGAGCCTCTGCAGAAAGGGCTCGCGCAATTGATCAAGCCGGGATGGCGGATCGGGACCGTGTGCGTGATCGCGCCGCTGGCGGTGGTGCTGTTCTACTTCGCCTCGCATCGCGCGGTCGGAAGCGTCGCGGTCGGAAGCCCGCTGCTATGGCCCACCAATGAGTTCAACGTCGCCGACCAGATGATCAATCGCAACCTCGCCGGAACGGTGACTCTGAATGTGGTCTGGGAAGGTCGGCGAGACCATGCGATGAAGTACCCGTCCGCCTATGCCTCGATGCGCGAGTTTCAGCGGAATATCGAGCGCGAGAAAGGAGCGGAAGCGACCTTCTCGATGGCCGATTACCTGCCGGCCACCAACCGCCTGCTGCACGGCGGCAATCCCAAGTGGATTCCAGTCGACCTCGACGTGCGCAACGTCGCCGGCGATATGTTCTGGACTCTGACCGGCCACAGCCTGACCGACTTCGCGCAGATCATCAGGCCGAATCTCCAAAGCGGCGACGTCATCCTCTGGTATAAGGATCTTCGCAGCAAGACCGTCGCCCATGCGATGCGTGAGGTGAAGAAGGCCCTCGCCCCGCTCAAGCCGTCGAAGGATTACAAGATTCGGCTTGCGGGCGGCGCGGTCGCGATGCAGTACGCGATGGACCAGGTGGTTGAACGGGCCAACCTGCGCATCCTGATTTACCTGCTCGCGGCGATCTTCCTGATGGCGGCGGCGACCTACCGCTCGTTCACCGCGGGATTGGTGCTGATCGTCCCGCTGCTGCTCGCCCAGTTCGCGACCGACAGCGTTATGTACCTGCGCGGCGTCGGTTTGGACGTGAACACGCTGCCAGTCATCGCGGTCGGTCTCGGCGTCGGTATCGACTACGGTATCTATCTGCTGAGCAGAATGTGCGACGAATTCCAGGTGGCCGGCGACGGCGATGTGTATTCGGCCGTCGTCCGCGCGGTTTTCACCACCGGAGAAGCCACTTTTTTTGTGGCCTTTACGATGGTAGTCGGCGTGCTTCCGTGGTATTTCCTTTCGGGGCTTAAGTTCCTGGCCGACATGGGCCTGATGCTCGCACTGGTCATGGCGTTCAACGCGATCCTGGCGCTGGTCGTCATCCCGGTGGAAGTGGTATTCATCAGGCCCAAGTTCCTGGGCCGGGTTAAGTTGATGAGGCATTAAAATAGTCGCGCCCTTTGGCGAAAGTGAGGTGATGTGCTGGGGACAGCCATGTGGAGATTAGAAAGTTGTGGGAGGGTGGCTATCGAGCGCTTGAGCAAGGTAGTGGTTGTCTCGAAGCGCTCGGGAGTCAAGGCAGAAGTTAGGGCAAACGGGCAAGCAACATTGACGTCAGGCCTAAACCTCTAGGACTGGAAAGTAGGAGAAGACGGTAAAATGCGTGGCACTTGCTTGGCTAAGGCCTTTACGGCTGCGGCAGCGACGCTGATCTTGATCGCTATACCGCCGGTCTTCGCCCAGGAAAGCCTGGACCTTGGACCGGTACACATTGACGTTCAGAATGCCGCGGAGACCGATTGGGCGCTTTCCACCGCGGGTAAGAACAACCCATTCAACAACAACTCCAACGAAGGCTTGAAGTGCCCGGCCAACGGCAACAGCAGCGTGCCGGGGTGCGGACTATCGACCAACGGCAATTCCTGGAACCTGATGGCGTACCGCTTCGACACGCTCATCAACGGGCGTGTCAGCTCCGACGTTGCGGAGCGCTTCGGACTGGACAACTGGGACTTTTTCGTCCACGGCCGATTCTGGTCGAATATCGTTCCGCTCGGAATCGACGGCAACATGCCGCATATCCCCGAAATGAAGTTCGGCCAACAATATCCGGGCAGCGGCTGGTTGGCGACGGTGGCCGAGAGCGAATACGAACTGGACGCGGCCGAAGCGTACACCGACCTGCGCAAAGGCCGCCTGTGGCTGCGCCTCGGCAAGCAGCAGATCGTCTACGGCGAAGAACTCGGCTTTCAGACGCTCGACGCGGTCGATTCGTTGGACTTCCGGCGACACAGCATCATCAACTACTCCGGGCTTGAGTTTTCGGACGCGCGTATCGGAACCTGGGCCGCCCGCGCAACCTATGACGTGGGTGATTTCCTCGAACCCTATGGAATTCATCGCTCGCGGGTGACGGCCTGGATAGCCCAGTTCGAGCCGGATATTTTCCTGCCGCCCGGAAGCGCGTATAATAGCTCTTTCAGCGCCTTCGAAAATCTGGTTCCGGGCACTGGCCCCGACAGCATCTCGAACGCGGTCAAGCAGCTTTCTTATGGTGCGGTGGCCGAATGGAGCATGCTCGGTCTGGACTTCAGCGCGAACTTCTACAGCCATCCGGAACGCGTCGGCTACTTTGGCTTCGGCGGTTTTGCGCCGAACCGCGTCAGTGGCCTTCCTCTCTTGTATCCGGAAAGCACAGTTCCGGTTAACTTTCTGCTGACCGAGAACTATCCGCGCGAGGACATCTACGGCGGGATGGCGTCGTACATGATCCAGCCCATCTACACCTTCCCTGGTGCGGACATCATCAACGGTGACATCGTCAGGTTCTCGGGCACCTACACGCCGGACAAGACCCTGTTCACCAACAACGTGTTCAAGCCGATCAGGCACATCGGCGATCTGAACCTGGCCTTTGACGTGGAGAAGGATTACCGGTGGACTGAATCCCTTCCTTCGGCATATATCCTCGCGGAATACAACTACCGCAGCGCGAGCAGCCTTTTCGGCGACACCTGGCTGTTTGCCAATGCCAAACCGGACCACATGTTCAACCTGTTCCTCCTGTCCATAAGCCAGCCGCTACCGCTTGCGCGATGGACCCTGGTGAACGTGGTTGAAACCGAGGCGAACCAGAACTTCTCCTGGTTCGATCAGCCGGCGGTTGTGTATAAGCCAACGTCGTCGCAAGAGTACGATGTGTTCTACAATTTCGCCACTGGAACGCTCGCTTCCTTTGAGGGGCCTTTCCAGTTCATGGACGAAATCGTTTTCAGGGCCATCTATAAGTTCTAGGCGACACTGGCACCTGACGGATTCCAGCGCGTATTGGTTGTGACGCGCCGGAAGAATAGAGGGACGAGTATAATCAATGGTGAGGCCCCGACGCCGGGGCCTCACCAGACAGCCAGCATGCGAGTCTTAAGGTACTGCGACTTCACGCCGATGTGGGCAAGCCGGAACTGTTCGGCGGCCACTGCTTTATAACGGCTCTCAGGCGTCTCGGCCGTTAAACGGGAAGTTTCGGTACACGCGAATCTCATCTCTGAGCATGTCGGCAGCCCGCAGGCTTGCGGCATGCTCGTAAGTACGCAGGGGGCCATTCGCGCAGTGCGTGGCGATGAGCCCGGCCAAGGTAGCAATCTGCCGCTTGCATATTCCTAGGCGTGGGTCTAACAGAGAGTTGTGAGCCTGCACTGACCAGATGATGGTTGGGTGCGGGATGCCAACGATGGAATTAGAGCCGCCGATTGTTTTTGCCGTCATTCGTGTCGGGTGACGGGGTGTCTTCGGCAGAAAAAACGAAAGCTGATAAGAGAGGTCAACTCATGCGAATCCTGAAGTACACCGATGGTTGGACCAGAAGGGTCTTTCTAGAAAAAGTCGCCAAGGGTGCCGCCGCTGCCGGTGTTATTGCTCCGCTATGGGACGTCATCGAAAACACCGGGAGCTGCGAGGCCGCATATCCGCCCGAGCTTCTGTCTATCGAGGCCTACACCAAGGGCAAGCTCAAGGCCGGGCAGGTACTAAACGCCGAGAATGTCGATATCGTCAAAGATCTGCTTGACCCGATTGCTTACTACCAGATCAAGAGCGACAAGCGCGAAGTTGATCTGGTGCCGACGACCACGGACATCAATAAGCTAAATCCGCCGGTTTTTATCGCGGCGACGATTAAGAACCGCGGCGTCCATCATCTCGGCCCTGACGGGAACGTCTGGACCAAGGACGGTAAGCCGTGGATCGGAGGAAATCCATTCCCCGAGCCAAAGAAC
>JAKAVC010000083.1 GCA_021817345.1 Deltaproteobacteria bacterium
GTTATGGGGTGTTCCGAGATGTGGATCAGCTCGTTCGACCCCGGTACCGACAATATCAACGTGTATTTCCTCGGCACCGTGGATCCGAACGCGATTCCCGGCGGCGGGACACCAAACGGGACCACTCCCACGGGCGTGACACTTATCGAATAGTTGCGGTAGCCGGATTGCATTTCTCCCGGGAGGGACGCGAGTGCCGCGTTCCTTCCGGTTCTTTTTTATGCGCGCGTCATCGGCGCGCAGCCTCCGCGCGTAGCTGGAGCGTGCAATCGCGGCGCGGTACCCTTGGCAAATGGACATCACCAGGATCCCAATCGGCCAGAATCCGCCTCACGACCTGAACGCGATCATCGAAATTCCGCAGGGCGGGCCGCCGATCAAGTACGAACTCGACAAGCCCTCCGGCGCGCTGTTCGTCGATCGATTTCTGCACACCTCGATGTCTTATCCGGCCAATTACGGCTTCATCCCGCACACGATTTCCGAGGACAGGGATCCGTGCGACGTGCTGGTGATCACGCAGGTCCCGGTCGCGTCAGGCGCGGTCGTCCGATGCCGTCCGATAGGCGTGCTTTTGATGGAAGACGAAAACGGCCCCGACGAGAAGATAATCGCGGTCCCGGTTGATGAACTGAATCCGTTCTATACCGGGGTTCGCGGCTACGAGGACCTGCCGCTCATCCTGCGCGAGCAGATCGCCCACTTTTTCCGCCATTACAAGGACCTCGAGGAGGGCAAGTGGGTGAAGATCCATCGATGGGCCGGAACGGACGAGGCCGTCGCCTTGATCGAAAAAGCGATTGCGCGCGCTGAATCGGAAGAAAAGTGATCATTGGACTGACTTAGGAACACCCTGAGTCGCGCCAGCCGATTGTTCCCCTGGTCGGGGGCGCCGTGACTGAATTCCGCCACTGCGCTAAGATTTTCCCAGAGACCGCCGGAAATACACTCTGGACCTGCAATTCAGGTGATTGCGCGATGCGTTCGAGGAGGGTTTCGGCATGCACAAGGTCGTTGTCGCCGGAGGAAGCTTTGCCGGATTGACCGCCGCGTTCGATCTGAAGCGCAGGCTCGGCTCGGACGCTGAAGTCACCGTTATCTCGAAGAGCGATCAGTTCGTCTTTATTCCATCGCTCATCTGGTTGGTTCCAGGATGGCGCACGGAGAGTCAGATTTCGTTTCCGCTCGCGCCGTCATTCCATAAGAAAGGCATCCGATTCGTTCACGATGCGATCGCGCGCATCGATCCCGAGCGCAACGTTGTTTACACGATGAGCGGCGAGGAGTCTTACGACTATCTGGTGGTATGCACGGGACCGTACCTCAACTTCAAGGCGGTTCCGGGAACCGGACCCGAAGGCGGCTTTACCCAGTCCGTATGCAACCTGCCGCACGCGCAAATTGCGCGCGATCGATGGCGGGAATATCTGCGCGACCCTGGCGATATCGTGGTCGGCGCCACCCAGGGCGCAAGCTGCCTCGGCGCGGCTTATGAAATCGCGCTCAACCAGACGCATGCGCTGGTGCGCGCGGGAGTCCGCGACAGAGTCCAGGTCCATTTCGTTACGCCGGAGCCGTACGTCGCCCACTTCGGATTAGGCGGGATCGAAGGCGGCGAGGAGGCGGTGACGCGCCTGCTGGAGAAAAACCGGGTTCAAGTGCATCTCAATGTCAGCGTTGAAGGAATTACCCCGGAGAAAATTCGCCTCAGCAACGGCGAAGAGATCGGATACCGGTATGCGGCGCTGATTCCACCCTTTCTGGGGGTCGCGGCCGTCCGCACTTCCCCCGGGATTGGCGACGCCAAGGGTTTTATCCCGGTGAACGACTACTACCAGCACACTCAGATCGACAATATCTATGCGGCCGGAATCGCGGTGGCGCTTGCCTCTCCCGATCCCACTCCGGTCCCAACCGGAGCGCCGAAGACCGCGTATATGTCCGAGATCATGGCGCGGGTGGCCGCGCACAATATCGCCGCCCGGATTCGCAGGGAAAAATTGTCGCCGGTTCCGATCGTCGATATTCAGGCGCTCTGCCTGCTCGACGCGGGCAATACCGGCGTGTTCTTCATGGTCGATCGGCTCCAGCGCAAGACGCGGCGCCGGACCATCGTGATGCCGGGGCCGTTGATGCACGTGGGAAAGTTCATGTTCGAGAAATACTTCATGTGGAAGAGCCGCGGCGGAAGAACCTATCTTCCTTGAGCAGGGCGCCGGAAGGGTTCGTCACGATGCGTCAAAAGGCCAAGTGAGGCATTTCCGCAATCGGCGAATGAGCTAGGCACAAAAAGCGCCTTTAAGACCTTATACCTAATCACTGCACACAGGATATATGATTTCGGCATCCAGAGAGCCGTAATCATTTGTCAAAGTAATTTCTGTTTGGTTTAAGCGCGCCACCTGTATATATTCAGTCCCCCGCCGGGCGCTGATCGAGGGATCCCCGCCCTGCGTGAAGTTCTGATCGCGACGCGATTGCCGACTTTGCCCGATTCGGATCGCGTGCGGTCACGCGGCTCGGAGGACGGTCTGATGAGTCTGCACCTCGAGAGCGCCAGTCACCCGGAAATTTCCCGGCTTTCGCGTCCAAGCGAATTCATAGCGCGCGTTGACTGGGTGATAGCGCAGGCCGCGCGTTCGCTTCTCGAGCTTCAAGCGCCGGAGGGCTACTGGAATGCGCCGCTCGAGGCGAACGCCCAGATGAACGCCGAGTTCATCATATTCAACCATTTCATGAATCGCGTTGACCGCGAACTCGAAGCGCGGCTTGCGCGATTGCTGCTCGATCGCCAGCAGGACGACGGAAGCTGGAATATATTTCCGGGTGGCGAGGGATACGCTTCGTACACGATCGAGGCTTACGCCGCCCTCAAGCTCGCCGGCTACCCGGCCGAGGCGCCGGCGCTCGCGCGGGCGCGGCAATGGATAATGTCGCATGGGGGCGTCGAACATGCCGGCACGCTGGCCAGGTTTTATCTTGCGGCGATAGGGCAGGTTCCGTGGGACTCGACGGCCGCATGTCCGGTCGAGCTGATGCTCATGCCGGAGCGATTTCCGGTCAGCATCTACGCGCTCGGCTCATGGGCGCGCGGCACTTTCGTTGCGCTCGCGCTTCTTCAGGCGACGCGGCCCGTCGTTCGGATCGACGAGTCGCGGGGAATCGGCGAGCTTTACACCCGTGCGCCGCATCTGACCCGCTTCCATCAACCGACGGGCCGGCGCGCGGTTTCGCTGCGCAACTTCATGAACCTGGTCGATCGTGGACTCGGCTTTTACAACCGCCATCACATAAGACGCCTGCGCAAGCGCGCGATGAGCCTCGCCGAGCGATGGCTGCTCGCTCACCAGGAGGCCAACGGCTCATTTGGCGGTATCCAGCCGTGCTATCTGCTGAGCCCGATGGCGCTCAGCGGATGCGGCTATCCGGCGGACCATCCGGCGATCGGAAAGGCGCTTGAGGCGTCGCGCGAGCTGCTCTGGGAGATGGGAGACAAGGCGCTTTATATGCCGTGCGTTTCGCCCAACTGGAACACGGGGCTCGCGATGAAGGCGCTGCTCGCGTCGGGGGTTCCGGCTACTCATCCGGCGATGACGCGGGCCGCGCGATGGCTCGTCGAGCATCAGATTTTCGAGCGCGGCGATTGGGCGGTAAAGCGTCCCGCTCTTGCGCCCGGCGGGTGGGCGTTCGAGTTCTTCAACAACGCGTATCCCGACGTTGACGACTCGGCCGTTATCGTCGCGACGCTCAGCCGGGCCGCCGCCGGCGGCGCCGCCGGCTCGGAAGGGCTCGCTCGCGCAATCGCGGCGGGCGCGAACTGGACTATCGGAATGCAGTCGCGCGACGGCGGGTTTGCCGCCTTCGATCCCGACACTGACCATCGCTGGCTCAACCATCTGC
>JAKAVC010000153.1 GCA_021817345.1 Deltaproteobacteria bacterium
CCGATCTGATTGCGCACCGGCGCCAGCATGATACCGCCCAGCGCCGACGCGCCCCCGGCCTCGTAAACGTATGTATGGGATTCCGAGCCGATTATCGCCTTGGTTCCGCACGGGCAGTGGGTGAGAAAAGCGGCAAGGTTGCCCATCGTGCCGCTCGGGACGAACAGCGCGGCCTCCTTGCCCATCATGTCGGCCGCCATCTCCTGGAGCCGGTTAACGGTCGGATCCTCGCCGTAAACGTCGTCGCCGACCTGGGCGCGGGCCATCGCCTCGCGCATTTCGGGCGTGGGCAGCGTTACTGTGTCGCTTCGAAGATCGATCGTGGACATTGGCGATTCGGGTGGCTAAAAGCGGTCCCAGCCGGCGAGCAGTCCGGCTCAGCGGAGCCGTCCCCCCGCCGTCCCTTCCCGGGCACGTCATTCGCCGCGCGCCGGACGAGCGTAACCGGGCCGGATCGAGACTGTCAAACCGCCTCTTGGGCGGCTTGCCCAATCGCCGTCGGGCGCCGGCTCAGGGGAAGATCGCCTTGACGACTTCGTCGATCGCGCGTTTGCTGTCGCTCTCGTCGGTGAGCGACCAGGTCACCGCGACGGTCGCGGCGCGCCGCGGCGAAATTCCCTGGCGGATAAGCTCGCCCGCGTAGATCAGCAGACGCGTCGAAACTCCCTCTTCGAGGCCCGAGGCTTTCAGATGACGCACCTTCTCGCCCAGCACCGCAAGCTGCATCGCGGTGTCGGGATCGACTTCCGCCTCGTGCTGGATGATCTCGACTTCCTTGTCGGCGGGCGGGTAGTTGAACTCGATCGTAACGAAGCGCTGGCGCGTCGAGTGCTTCAGGTTCTTCTGGATGCTCTGGTAGCCGGGGTTGTACGAGATGACGAGCAGGAAGCCCACATGGGCCTCGATCGTCTCGCCGCGCTTCTCAATCGGGAGCAGGCGGCGATGGTCCGAAAGGGGATGGATCAGGACGGTGGTGTCCTTTCGCGCCTCGACGATTTCGTCGAGGTAACAGATCGCGCCGCGCCGAACCGCCTGCGTGAGCGGACCGTCAACCCAGACCGTCTCGTCGGACTGGATAAGGAAGCGCCCTACAAGGTCGCTTCCGGTCAAATCCTCGTGGCAGGCAACAGTTATCAGCTCGTTCGGCCCGTCCTGCAGCGCGGAGAGGCGATGCGCCATGTGCTCGACGAAGCGGGTCTTGCCGCATCCGGTCGGCCCTTTGAGCAGCACCGGCAGGCGCGCCTTGTAGGCGGCCTCGAAGATCTCCACTTCGTCGGAGATTGGCAGATAGTAGGGCGCGTCGTCGGGACTGAGCCTGCGCACCTCGGGCCCTTGGGCCTGAAGGCGTGTGTCGAATGTCTTTAGCTCTATGGCCATGTGCTACCTGTGGACACGGGACTTCTATATTGCGCGCGATTGTAAGAAAGCCAGGGCGAGCCGTTCAAGCCGCAACGACTTCCCGCTCATACTCCCTTCGGCACGTAGCTCGAAGAGTCGCGCGTATCGCGGACCTCGTAGCCCAGTTCCTCCAGCCTCCGTCTAAGCTCGTCGGCAAGCTTGTAGTTCCTGTCACTTCGCGCGGCGCGGCGCTGCTCGATGAGCCGCGCGACTTCGGGCGGAAACTCCGCGCCGCGCGCCGCCTCGCGCAGCCCCGCCAGATCGAGCCCGAGCACTGAATCGAACTCGGTCAGCGTATTCCATACGTGGCGATCGCCTCGCCGATAGGCCTCGGCCGCCAATTCGAGCGCAACGGCGAGCGCCTGCGGCGTGTTCAAGTCGTTGCCTAGCGCTTCGACAAACCGTTCGCGATACTCCCGAGCCCACGGGCTGTCCTCCGCGGCCCTCGCCTCGGAATCGCCCAGGGTTCGCGCGAATTGCGCGAAATACTCGAAGTTTTTCTGCGCCGCGGCAATCGCCTCGTCGCTGAAAACCAGCTCCGAGCGATATTTCGCGCCGAAACAGAACAGCCTGAAGGCGAGCGGATGAAAGCCCGCGGAGACGAGGTCGCTAAGCAGCGGGAATTTGCCCGCGCTCTTGCTTATCTTGACGCCCGGCTTTTCGACCAGAAAGGCGTTATGCACGAAGTAGCGGACGAAAGGACGCCCCGTGGCGCTCTCGGACTGCGCGATTTCGTTCTCGTGATGGACCGGGATATGGTCGGTGCCGCCGGTATGGATATCGATCGTCGCGCCGAGATACTTCATCGACATCGCGGAGCACTCGATATGCCATCCCGGATAGCCGCGTCCCCACGGACTGTCCCATTGCATCAGGTGATGCGGCTGGTTGAGGACCCATAGCGCGAAATCGTGCGGGCTCTTCTTGTCGGGCGAATGCTCCAGGCGCTGTCCCGCCATCTGCTCGTCGAGGCTCTGGCGCGAAAGCCGCCCCATCCGGCTCGGCCCGCGCCACTTCTCGACGTCGAAGTAAACCCCGCTCGGCCTCACGTAGGCGTAGCCGTTGTCAAGGATCCGCTGGATCAGCCGGATCATGTCGGGGATATGATCGGTCGCGCGGCACAATACGTCGGGCCGCTCGATTCGGAGCAGATCGATGTCGTGAAGGAACAGCTCAGTGTAATAATCCGCGACTTCGCGCGGAGATTTGCCCTCGGCGCGCGCGGTCCTCTCGACCTTGTCCTCGCCCGCGTCCTCGTCGGAAGTCATGTGACCGACGTCCGTGATGTTCATCGCGTGGCGCACGCGGTAGCCGGCGAGACGAAGCGCGCGCTTGAGCACGTCAACGAACAGGAACGCGCGCATGTTGCCAAGATGCTGCGGGAGATAGACCGTCGGCCCGCACGAATAAAGCGTCACATTCGGCGGATTGAGCGGCCGGAATTCCTCGACGGTTCGGCTGAGCGTATTGAAAATCTGAAATGGTTTCACGGCAAGCTGGGACTATCAGCTTACCCTGCCGCTTGAGCGCGTAACAAGCAGGCTTGCGCGGGGTGGAAAATCACTCGATGTCCGACCGTGCTTCGGACTTAATCTGGCCCCTTGCGTCGCGCTGGTAACGGCTCCTGGCGATTCGCCGATACTGGTAGTTCGCAAGCCACGCGTAGCCGGGCAGATACCATACATAGGCGAGCCATCCGCGCAGCCCCGGCTGAAGGCGCAGGATCTCGTTTATTGCGCGCGCTCCGCGATAAACCCGGCCCTCGTCGGTGACCGCGTGCAGTTCTTCGAGCAGCTCGTGCACCTCAAGGCCGGGAAATTTCGCCCGCGCCTCGGGATCGTGAAGATCCATCGGCTCGATTCTTCCCGAAGCGTCGAACTGGCGGATTCCGTTGAGGCTCGCGCGGCACATCTCGCACCGGCCGTCGTACAGAATCGCGAGTTTGCCCTTACTCGCGCGTCCGGTTGCGGCATTCGCGGCCATGCGGGGTTCAGCGCCTGGAGAGCTTGGGATTGTTGGCGACGCGGCGCGCGCGCAGGTTTTCCATCACGATTCGCCACTCGTAGCCGTCGAGCAGCGACTTCCATCCGGCCTCGACCGTGTTGGTCGACTTGGACAGCGTGGTCCAGGTCTGATTGCCATCGGAGAATTTCTTGACCGAGACAATCTCGGCTTCGGTCGAATCACCGCTGCCGTGAGTGTAGGTCTCGATCACGCGGACCGCTTCCAGGTACGGAAAGTACTTGAGCAACGCCTTTCGAAGGGCCAAGTCGAGCGCGTTGACCACGCCGACGCCGCGCGCCGCTTCGGTCTCCTCGATATTGCCGACCTGGATCACCACGGTCGCGTCGATCGTCATCCGGCCTTCGTAAAAATCGTCAATTACCCGGCGCCGCACGACCACGAAAGGCGCATGATAATCGTGCGCGGCGCGAAGCTCAGCCAACTC
>JAKAVC010000157.1 GCA_021817345.1 Deltaproteobacteria bacterium
TTGAACACGCCGCCGACCAGGATCGGTTTCCAGATGAGGTCCGCCTGATGGCGCCGCGCGACGTCTTCGATCTTCGTAAACGCGAGATAGGTCCAGGGACTCGAACAGTCATAGAAGAATTCAAGCTTTTTGCCCACGGCGATCCTCCAGGCGAGCGGCAGGCCGGCGGTTTCAATCCCGCTCTTGCGCGCGCGCCTTAAATGAGTCGAATATCACGCCAAACTTTCCCCGGCGAGAGACGGCTCGCGGCCCCGCCCCCGGCTTGACGCGGCGTGCGCGTTCAACCCATTGTCATTATGGCCCGCCGTGAGTGAGAACAGCCCTATCGAATGGACCGATTCCACCTGGAACCCGGTCCGCGGATGCACCAAAATCAGCCCCGGCTGCAAGCATTGCTACGCCGAACGATTTGCGGAGCGGTTTCGCGGCGTCGCAGGCCATCCGTTCGAGCGGGGCTTCGATCTCCGCCTGATTCCCGAAAAACTCGACGCGCCGCTCCTCTGGCGCAGGCCGCGGCGGATCTTCGTCAACTCGATGAGCGATCTGTTCCACGAAGACGTTCCGGTTGACTATATCGCGAGGGTCGGAGCCGTGATGCGCCGCGCCGACTGGCATACCTACCAGGTGCTCACCAAGCGGCACGAACGGATGCGCGCGCTGCTGTCGGGCGAGCTGCGCTGGATGGCGAGCCTTGCGCACGTGTGGTTCGGCGTCAGCGTCGAGGATCGCGAGCACGGATTGCCGCGTATCGACGCGCTTCGGCGAACGCCGGCGTCGCTCAGGTTCCTTTCCGTCGAGCCGCTGCTGGAAGATCTCGGCGAAATCGATCTGAGCGGGATCGACTGGGTAATTGCCGGCGGCGAGAGCGGCCCCGGCGCGCGCCGGATGGAAGAGCGATGGGTGATGTCGCTGCTCGCGCGATGCCGCCGGCAGGGGGTGCCGTTTTTCTTCAAGCAGTGGGGCGGTGTCGCGAAAGGCAGAAACGGACGGGTTCTTAATGGGCGCACCTATGACGAGATGCCGGCGCTCTTGCGGGAGAATCGTCCGGTGCCTTAGCCGTGAACGCCGACCAGGTCGGCGCGGACGTATCCGATAAACGCCGCGGCCTGAATTCTAAGCGGCAGATGGCGCTTGTCGGCCGACACCCAAATCGTCGTGTCGCGTGCCTTTCCGTTGAGTTTTTTGTCGCTCATGTACGGAACCGTCGGGACGATCCTGAACGCGTCGAAGGTGCCCAACTGAGTTCTGATCCGTTCGCGATCCCTCACGTGGAAATCGAACACGAAACGCTTGCCACCGGTGAACACGTCGAAGCTGAGCGACTGGCCCGGTTCGAGCTGCTGCGACAGCGCCATCACCGCGCCCGACAGCGGACCGAACGGATTGGACGACAGGTACTCGCTCTCGTGGACGCCGTGATGGTTGAAGCGGAGCGCTTTGACGAGCTTGCCCGCGTGGTCGAACGTGACGTCGTATTCGTCGATGCGGCGGTTTTCGGCCTGGCGGATATAGATCCGCTTGGGCACGAACGATTGGGCGGTGAAATCCTCGCGCAGGTAATCGCGCATCCGGTACAGCAGGTCAACGAACTTGTTGGTCTGAAGCCAAGCCTGCGCGGTCCAGAGTTTCGGATCCTTCTTGTTCGGCGCGAGCCTGATACGCGCGGTTGCGGCGGGGATTCCTATCCACGAAGCGACGTAAACCAGTTCCTCGCCAGGATGAAACGGGTTCGGACCCGGTTTGTACGCCGGCGGATCGATACCTGCGGGAAGCGCTATGGGTGTAAGCTTCTGATGCGCGCGAACCCTGGGATGGGCGCGATGGGCGTCCGCTTCGGCCATTCCCGGGCCGGACGACAGGCCGAGTAACGCCGTGGCTGCGAAGAGCACAACAAGCGTGAGATTGGTAAAACCGCTCATAGTAGGCTTACATCACTAAAGACGTTTCAATCGGCCGACGGTTTCCAGGCTTCGAGTAGCTTTGCTTGCAATTCTGAGCCCTGATCGAAAATAATCTTGGTCGATTCCGGAGGTCAGCGAAATGTCCTCGAAGCGTGTGTTGCCTGCGGCCGTTCTGATGCTGTGCGTGGCTGCGGTGCCGCATCTGGCGTTCGCGCAGTACGGTGGTAATGGCACCGGAAGCGCGCTGTCAAACAGCGGCATGATGCATCAGGGATTCGTCCAGCCCGGTATCGACGACCTACAGGGCCGGATGGCCCGCCAGACTCCATTCCGCACGCTTAAGGACGTCGAGACCGGCATGAAGGACGCCGATCCGATCGTCAGGGTCACGGAACTCAAGAAGCTGCGCTTTCTGCAGGATCCCAAGGCTAACAAGATTCTGATTCGCGCCCTGTCCGATCCCGACATCCGGGTCCGGCTAAAGGCCGTGGATATCCTCGGCGCGCGCGGAGCGAACGAGGCGGTCGCGCCGCTGTCGCAGATGCTGTTCCTGCGCTCGACCGAGCCTATCGTCAAGCTCCACGTGGTGGCCGCGCTCGGCAGAATCGGCGACGCCGGCGGAGTGCTTCCGGTGATGCAGTATCTCGACGAGGAACGGAAATCGGGTGACAACCCGCAGGATTGTGGAACGGCGGTGTTCGCCCTCGGCGAGATGGGAAGCGAGCGGGCCGCACCGCTTTTGACCAAGGAGATCACGAGCGACAAGAGCCCGATGGTGCGGCAGCTTGCCAAGGAAGCGCTCGAGAAGATCGACGGAGAGCTTCCGAGCATCCATGCGACGAAGCTCGCCCAGCAGGACAAGAACGCGGTCCCGACCGACGAGAAGCTCGCCAAGCTTCGCAAGCTCGACGAGAAGGTCCAGCAGATGGAACGCTAGGCGAGAGAGGGATTTGCTTCGGCTCAAGCGGGCGGCCGCGGGTCATCGACCTGCGGCCGCTCTTGTTTTTGCGCGGCGATGAGCGTGACAACGTTGAAGGATAATCGGTCCCCGCATCGGGCGTAAGGGCGCGCGCGTTCCGCTCCCCGCCGAAATCCACATGTTCGGCGTTTGGAATCGTGCGTGGAGAGGGTAAAGTTCGCCGGCCCGAATGCTAAGGGCTCGGCGGACCACCCGGACCCATCCCGCGGCCCATGCCGGGACCCATCCCGCCACCCGGACCCATCCCGCGGCCCATTCCGGGTCCCATCCCGGAGCGACCCATCGGCCGGCCGTAACGCTGGTGATACCGGTAGCGCTCCATCACCCGCGCAGGGTCTTCGCTTAGCTGTCTTCGAAGGCCGGGGTGGCGGCCGATAATCTGCCCAAGTTCCTCATGCTGCTTCAGAAATGCCGGGTCGTTGGCGAGCGCAGGGTTCTTCATCAGCGCGTTGGCGACCTCGGGATTCCTGTTCAGGTAATTGTGGAACTCATAGCGCTGATAATTCGTGCCGGATGGAGGAACCGGGGCTGCAACCCGCGGCCCTCCCCCGACCGCCGGTCCTCCCTGCGCCATCGCGGGCGCCGATGCGAGAACCGTCAGGCCGGTCAACGCAATTACTGAGACAAAGACGGGAAGCAGCTTCATGACAAGACCTCCCTGGTTCGAGGCTGGCGTGGAGCGGAATCGCGCGCGGGAACGCGAGCGTGAAAAACCGCGCCTTTCCTGCGATCTGACAATCAGACCCGGTTCGTTGAGTCAAACTCGCGCGGACGCGGCGCGGATGAAAAGCGGTCTCGCGCCGAGAGCCGGCCGCAACCTAGCGTGGTGTCCGGCAGATAATACGTTGATGAGATGTCGTTCGGTGGAATGAGATTCTTCGCTTCGCTCAGAATGACAGGCGCGCGCACGGTTGTTGGTCATTCTGAGCGAAGGCTGCCGAAGCGAAG
>JAKAVC010000089.1 GCA_021817345.1 Deltaproteobacteria bacterium
CTCCGGGGGCTTAATTCTTGATCTGGATGAAGGCTCTGAAATTCCGGGTTGTGGGCGTTTTCTTTATGCTCGTTGCGCTTGCGGCCTGCGCCTGCGCGCAAAAGCGCGCCGCCGCGCCGCGCCCCGGAGACGTCAGGGTTCACGTGGGCGGCGTCGGGTTCGACCGTGCCAACGGCGCGCATTACGTCCTGCTCGAAGACGGCGGGCATCGCCGCGCCCTGCCGATACTTATTGACGGGGGCCAGGCGAAGGCGATTGCGCTCGAGCTTCATGGTATCAAGCCGCCGCGCCCGCTCACCCAGGACCTGATGCGCGAAATCCTCCACGCGACCGGCACCAGCGTCGACCGGGTCGAGATCTACGACCTTCGCGACGGTGTCTATTACGCAAGGATCTCGCTCGACGGCGGACGCCATCGCGTGGATGCGCGTCCGAGCGACGCAATCGCGCTTGCGCTCGGGATGCACGCGCCGATTTATGTGAAAGACAAGCTGCTTGAGCCGCGCTCGGCGCTCGCGCTCGGCCCTGCCGCCACTTTGCCGCGCAGCGCCCGCGGCCTCGGACTCACGGTCCAGGAGATGACGCCGACGCTCGCGAAATATTTCAATCTCGAGCCCGGCAGCGGCCTGCTGGTTTCGGCGGTTGACGAAAAAGCGCGCGCCGCGGGAATCGAGCGCGGCGATATCGTGACCGCAATCGGCGGCAGGAACGTGAAGCGGCTCTCGGACTTCGACCGCGCGCTCTCAAGGCTGCGCGAAGGCGAGAAAGTAACGCTGACCTTGAGACGCGGCGCCAGCCAACAATCGATAACGCTTAAGGCGTTTTCGCTCGAAGACTAGCCGCGCGCGAGCATCACGCCGCGGATAAAGCGCGGGTCGGGCGGTTCGTCCGGATCGAGATGGGCGAACTCATCTTCAAGGATATTCAGGCACGAGTTGACGAAGTTGGCGCTGCGCGAGCGGGTTCGCTCGTCAAGACGCTCCGCGAGTATCGATTCGACCTGTGCGCGGAATTCCGCGCGAAGCTCGGCGGGACGCCGCTCGGCGGTCATTACCGCGCGCCGCAATCCGTCAAGCCGGCTCGCCTCGATCGGCGTCGGCATGGTGCGGCCGTCGAGCGCCATGCGCGCGAGCGCGGTCAGCAGGATCTGGCTTAGCCGCACCTCGGTGCCCGCGACCACCGCGCGAAACGCCTGTGAGGATATGTCGAGCCCGAGCATCTGGCGCAGCAACTCGCCGGTCGCCTCGATTTCGTCGAGAATCGCGTAGCACAGATGCAGGTCGCGCATCGCGCCGAAGTCGCGCATCTCCACCGCGCCCGAGCCGTCGAGCCCCGCATAGAAGCGCGGCTGGCGTTCGAGCATCCCGGCGAGCGCCTCGCGGTAGGGCGAATCGAGGTAGGCGACCTCGCGCCCCTGTTTCGCGCTGAGCCCGAGTCGTTCCAGCGTGGTCTGGGCGCGCTTTCTCAGGTCGACCGTCAGGCTGACGCCGAGACGAAAGAGCAGCTTGAGATGAGTGTCCTTCAGATGCTCGACGGCGGTTGCGAGATCCCCGGCCGCAAGATGCTCAAGGGCGAGGTTCAGGTAATCGTGCGTGGTGCCGACCGCGCTTCTGATCGCCTCGGGGTTGCCGAAATCGATCTGGCGCGCGACGAGCACCTGGTTGGCCACCAGCGCCATCTCGGTGCGCAACTGGCGCTGGCCCTCGGCGGCGAAACCCGCCGCAAGCGCGGCATTGAACAGCGAATTTCCGCCCGAGGCGCTGAGCGCCATGTCGGGCGCGATTGTCTCGGTCTCGTCCAGAAGTCCGGCGCGGCTCGGCTTTTCGTATCCGCGGCGAATCTCCTCGAAGCGCGCCGGTTCGATATAGGCGAAAACGTCCTGCGCCTCGAAGTATTCGGGAAAGCCGCGGTCTTCCAGACGGGCGCGCCGCGACTGATAGGCTTCTTCCTCGAGTTCCGCCTGCACGCCCCAGTAACATTCCTCCATCAGCGCGGTGAAGTACGTGTAGTCGCGTTCGAACGCCTCTTCGAGAAACTCCTGGATCGGCTGGGTTATCGCGTCGTAGCGGATGAACTCTATCAGGTAATGCTCGTCGAACTGAACGTAACGGTTCGACGGCGCGTCGTCGGCGGCGGAGGGATCGTCAACCCGATGGACCCGGATGTATTCGCGCATCAGGAGCGAAACCAGCTCCACGTCGAGTTCCATCAGGCCGTCGGCCAACCGGCGCCGCCCGGCTTCGGTCAGCGCCTCGATCCATTCGCGCATCCGCTCCAGGTTTGGCCGATCCTTGTCCCAGCAATCGAGATCGAAGAGCGATTTCACCTGCTCGGGAAGCGCGAGACTGAGCAAATCGCCCGCGTCGGCCGCGCCGATTTCCTTTAGCGTGTAGAAGAGCGTTTCGGGCGAGAAGGACTGGACCAGGCGCTCGGCCTCGGGCGCGGAAAGAATCAGGTCGCGCTTCTGCCGCGCCGGAAGTCCATAAAGGAATTCCAGCTTTTGCTTGAAGGGCAGGTTGAGAAATTCGGTTTCCCTGCTGGAACGCATGTGACAAAGCGCGCCTGCTCGTACCCAGCGGAAAGATACCCTTGCGCGCGGCGCTCAATCAATCGGGGGTGCCTCTTGACTGTCGATCCTCGGTTAACCCGCGTGCGCTTTCGTGCCCGGCGAGCCTCGGCTAGCGTAGCGTCTCAGATGAAACGCAAGAATCCGCGCCGGCCGATAGCGCTCACCGTCGCCGGGAGCGATCCGGGCGGCGGCGCCGGTATCCAGGCCGATCTGAAAACCTTCGCCGCGCTCGGCGTTTACGGATACTCGGTGCTGACCGAAGTGATCGCGCAGAACAGCGCGCGAGTCTGGCGCGTTGCCCCAGTCGAACCCGCGATGGTGCGCGCGCAACTCGAGGCGGTCGTCGCGGAGCGTCGCCCCGACGCGATGAAGACCGGCGCACTTGGAACCGCAGGCGCCGTCAGGGCGGTCGCGCGCGCACTCGCCGAGATGCGGCTTCCCGCGCCGGTGGTCGATCCGGTGATGGTCTCCTCGTCGGGGACGCGGCTCCTCGACCGCCGCGCGGAAAAAACGCTTCGTGACGAGCTGCTCCCGCTGGCAGGGCTGGTTACTCCCAATATCCCCGAGGCCGAAGCTCTTTCAGGAGTCCGTATCAGTGGGCGCGACGATGCGCGCGAAGCCGCGTCGCGAATCCTGGCGCTCGGGGCGCGCGCGGTCGTGATAAAGGGCGGGCATCTGGGCGCCGATTCCCGCGCAACCGACTTTTTTTTCGACGGACGACGATTTATCGAGATGACGGCGCCGCGACTCGACGTCACCGACGCCCACGGCACGGGATGCGCCTTCTCGGCGGCGGTTGCGGCGCATCTCGCGCTCGGGACGGACCTGGAGACGGCGGTCCGGCGCGCCAAGCGCTTCGTCCTTTCGGCGTTAAAGCGAAGCTTTAAGTTCGGAGGCGGACGGCCGCTGCTCGATCATTTTTTCCCGCGATAAACTGTCGCAACGGCCGGCCGCGGCTTGAGTGGGGTTCCTCCGAGAAGATAACCTAGGTCAGTCAGGGATAATTCATGTATCTGCGTAAGCGCGCGCTCGACAGGCTGGCGAAGGAAAAGGTGCTCTACGAGCGCCGTCAGGGCGGCGACATCCAACTGTGCGTCGTCTATCCGAACGTCTATCGGCTCGCGATGGCGAATCTCGGATTTCAGGCCGTCTTTCATATCTTCGAGTCGGATCCGAGAGTGGCGGCCGACCGCGCCTTTCTGCCCGATCCCGACGAGCGCGAGGTGATTCGCCGCCGCGACGAGCGGATCGTTTCCTTCGAGCACGGGCGTCCGCTCTCCGAGTTCGACATACTTGCCTTTTCGATCTCGTTCGAGACCGACTACCTGAACGTAGTCTCGCTGCTCAGGATGGCGGGAATTCCGCTTAGGCGCTCGGAACGGGCGGGCGGCGGCTATCCGCTGATAATCGCGGGCGGTTCGGCGATCTTTCTCAATCCCGAGCCGATCGCGGACTTTATCGACCTGTTTCTTATCGGCGAAGGCGAGGAGATGGTGCCCGAGTTCCTCGCGCGGTTTTATGAAGCGCGCGAAATGGAGCCGCGCGAGCGTATCCGCGAGCTTGCGCGAATCGAGGGCGCCTACCTTCCCGATTATTTCACCCCGGCTTACGACCGCAGCGGCAGGCTCGAATCGATTCAGTACTCGGGGCCGGGCAAGCCGACGGTTTCCCGCCGGATGATTCGTGATCTCAACCGGTTTCGCACCGCCTCGCTGATCCTGACCGAGGAATCCGTCTTCGGCGATATGTTCCTGGTCGAGGCGAGCCGCGGATGCCAATGGGGATGCCGCTTCTGCGCGGCGGGTTTCATGTACCGCCCGATTCGTTACCGTAGCGCCAGATCGGAGCTTCCCGAGGCGCTCAGCGGGCTTAACGAGCGCAAGGTGATCGGACTGGTCGGGGCTGAGATGGCGAGCGTGCCGGGCGTGGCCGCAATCGCAGAGGCGGTCGCCGAGCGCGGCGGACGGCTCTCGCCGTCCTCGCTCAAGGCCGACTGTATAACGCCGCGCCTGGCCGCGGCGCTCGCGCGCAACGGAAATCGCAGCGTGACGATCGCTCCCGAGGCGGGCAGCGAGCGGATGCGCAAGGTAATCAACAAGAATCTCAGCGAGGGCGAGATTCTTCAGGCTGCCGACCTGATGGTGGGCGAGGGCGTCGAGAACCTGAAGTTCTACTTCATGATCGGCCTGCCCGAAGAACGCGATGAGGACGTGCTCGAAATCGGCCGGCTGGTCGGCAAAATCCTCGAGCGCGCCCGCCTGAACAAAAAGCCCGTCGGGCGCGTGACGATTTCGCTCAACCCGTTCGTGCCCAAGCCGTGGACGCCCTTTCAATGGGACCCGATGGAGGACGCGCGGCGAATCAAAGACAAGGTCGCGCTCCTTAGAGCGAATGTCGGACGGCTTGGCGCGGTCGAACTGGACGCCGAATCTCCGCGCGTGGCCTATTTCCAAACAATGGTCTCGCGGGGAGACCGCCGGGTTGGCCGCATCCTTGAAATCCTCGACGCGACGGGATGCGAAGGGCCCGGTGAAATCTGGCGCGAGCTTGCGCGTCTTCGCCGCGAGCCGGTCGAAGGAATCCCCGACCCGGATTTCTTCGTCACCCGCGTCTACGGGCACGACGAAGTTCTGCCGTGGGATTTCATCGATCATCATATACACAAGTGGTTTCTGCTTTCGGAGCGCAAGAAGGCCCATTACGAGCATCAGAGCAAGCCGTGCGATGTGACCCGATGCACGGTGTGCGGTGCGTGCTGAAAGCGCGAGAACGCTGAACTGATGGAGGGGAAGGGGGAATGATGGAGAAAGACAGCAATCGTTCAGTGCGCCGGGTTTCGCTCGCGCTCGGTTTTGCTTTCGCAATCGCGATTTCGCTGCCAATTGTTTTCCCGCGACCGGCGCGGGCTTTCAGCGAATCTCCCGTCGGCGCCGGTTCGCCGACCGAGGCTCCGCCGCTGCCGCCGGGCGGGATGAGCGTCGTTCCGGGCGAGAAAGCCGCGCAACCCGCGCCCGCTGCAACCCCGCGGCCCCGGATCCAAAAGAAGAAGACTACCGCGCGAAGGAAGGAAGTTTCGGCCGAGAAGTTCGAGGTCGAACCGATATCCGGCCGGCTCAAGATCAAGCAGGACGCGTACATCTTCACCCGCCCCTCGAAATGGAGCCCGCACATCATCAGGGCCCACGCGGGCAAATACGTTGTCGTCACCGGCACGACCCGCTACTACCTGCAGGTGCGTCTCAAGAACGGGAAGACCGGCTATATCGCCCAGTCGGCGGTTGATCTTGTGCGCCCTACCGACAAATACTTCAAGCTCACCCATAACGCTCCGGTCCTGGACAAGCCGAACCGATGGGGCAAGAAACGCGCGGAGGTGCATCGCGGCTTCTATGTCCACGTAATCGGCGTCGCACCCAATTACATGCAGATCAAGATGAAGAACGGGCTGGTCGGTTTTATCACGGTCACCGCGCTGGAATAGGCGCCGGTCGGCAGCTCCGCCAGGGTCGAAGCCGCAAGCCATTTAGGCCGCCTACTCGACGCTGGCGTGTGCGCGGACTATAGAATGATGGCCGCGCGCGGGGTGGGGGAGCTCAGGCGCGCGCGCAATCGCTCCGAGCGGGGTAATCGGATGACGCGGCAAGAGCGTCAGGGCTGGATAATCGTCGCGAGCCTGTTTGTCACGCTGCTGGTCGTCTTCGGCGGCGGCTACAACACCTTCAGCGTCTTCCTTACCCCGCTCCTGGATCATTTCAAATGGGACCGCGCCAAGCTCTCGACGCTGCAGAGCGCGCTCGCGATCGCTGCCGGTTTCAGCACGCCTGTGGTCGGATGGGTGCTCGATCGGGTCGAGGCGCGGCTAGTGATGGTCGCGGGCGCGGCGTGCGCGGGACTGGCCTTGATCGGCGCCTCGCAGGCCGATTCCTATCCGTGGCTGCTCGGATGTTACCTGCTGCTGGGAATCGGGATCGCGGGCACGACGTTGCTGCCGTGCTCGATGGTGGTGGCGAACTGGTTTGCGGCGCGGCGCGGGATCGCGATGGGGATCGCGCTGGCCGGCACCTCGGTTGGCGGGATGATCATGACGATCGTCGCGGCCTACGCGATCGCGTGGAGAGGATGGCGCGCGGGATACCTCGCGCTCGGCATCCCGATGCTGGTCGTCGTGATTCCGGTCGTTTTGCTGATGGTCCGCACCCGGCCCCAAAGCGACTTGCCGCGCGCTTCGATGCTCGAGGAGACGAAGTCGCTGCCCGGCCTCGAGGTCGGGCATGCGTTCAGGGCGCGCTCGTTCTGGATGATCGCGATTGCGCAGTTCTGTTTCTCATTCTCGGCCGCGGGCGCCGTCGCGCACCTGGTCACTTATCTTATCGGGATCGGTTACGCGGCGACGCGCGCCGCGCTGGTGATAGGCCTGGTGTTCGGCCTCACCTCGCTCGGAAAGCTCGCGATGGGCTCGTTCGCCGACCGGGTGAGCGGGCGCGTCGCGCTCTCGGTCAATTTTCTTATCGCTTCGGCCGGATTCCTGATGGTGCTGGGCGCGGGCAACCTCGCAATACTCGCCGGATTCGTGCTCGTGTTCGGGCTGACGCTTGGAGCGCCGCTGGTCCTGATGCCGCTCCTTATCGTCGAATCGCTCGGGCTTAAGCGCTTCGGCACCGTTGCGGGGATGACCGGAGTGTGCGGGACCGTAGGCGCGGCGCTAGGCCCGATTGCCGCCGGCCATATCTACGACGTCAACCACAGCTACACGCATGCCTTCCTCATGTTCGTCGCGATGCTGCTGGCGGGAGCGGTTGCGACCTATCAGTGCCTGCCGCTCGAGGCGGCACCGGTGCGCGCCGAAAAACTTGCCGTGGCAGGGACGCGCGAAGAGGCTGGCGGCGGACTTTGAGCGGGCAACGCGCTATCGCGCAGGCGGCTCGATCGCGAGGATCGAGCGAATCTTCGCCGCAACGTCGGGTGCGGTAACGACATCGCTGATAATCGCGGCGGCGTCGGCTCCCGCGGCCAGCACCTCGGGCACCGATGCTTCGGTGATTCCGCCGATCGCGACGATCGGAAGCTTAACCGCCGCGCGAACCTCGGCAAGATTGTGAAGCCCCTTGCCCTGGCGGGTATGCTTCAGGCCGCCCTCGAACATCGGGCCGAAACCGATATAGTCAGCGCCGCCGGCCTCCGCCGCGCGCGCCATCTCGACGCTCGCGGTCGAGACCCCGATTATCTTTCCCGGGCCGAGCAGCCTTCTGCCGGCCTCAAGCGGGATGTCGTTCTGGCCCAGATGGACGCCGTCCGCCTCGGAAAGCATCGCGATGTCCACGCGGTCATTGACGATGAAAATCGCGCGGCGCCGATGGCACATCGCGGAGATCGCGCGCGCGGCGGCGAGAAAATCGCGTCCGCTCGCGTCTTTCAGCCGAAGCTGCATCACGCGCACCCCCGCGTCGAGCATCATGGCGGCGAGCGCGGCCGGCTCGTGGCCGGCGAACGGATCGACTATCGCGTAAAAGTGCGAAGGCAGCTTCATGACTGGCCGGGATAGCGAGTGAGCACGATTGCGTGGTCGGTGATCTTCTTGCGAAGCGTGTTGCGGTTCAGCCCGAGAATCCGCGCCGCCTTGACCTGGTTGCCGCCCGCGCGCTTTAGCGCAAGCTCGATAAGCGGACGCTCGAGTTCCGCGATCATCCGTTCGTAAAGGTCGCGCGGCTCCTCGTTCGATTTGTCGAGCCACGCGGCGATCCGCTCGGCGATGAGTTCCTTGAGTTCGGCGCCGTCGCGGCCGGTCGAGCGTTGGGTGCTGACCGGCGGCGCTTGATGCGGCTCGATGTCTTCGGCCCGGATAGTGGTGCCCGGGGCGAGCAGCGCCGCGCGCATCACGGTGTTTTCCAGCTCGCGCACGTTGCCGGGCCAGTCGTAGGCCTTGAGGACGGCGGTTGCCTGGGGACTTATCGCGTTGGCCCGCGCTCCCATCTCGCGCACGGCTCGCGCGACGAAATATTCGGCGAGTTCGGGGATATCCTCGCGCCGCTCGCGCAACGCGGGCACGCGAATCGGGATGACGCGCAGCCGGAAGTAGAGATCCTCGCGGAATTTCCGCTCGCGCACCGCCTCTTCGAGGTCGCGATTGGTCGCCGCGATCACTCGCGCGCCGAGTTTGAGCACCTCGGTGCCGCCGACCCGGCTGAACTCGCGCTCCTGGAGCGCGCGCAAGAGCTTCGGCTGAAGTTCCAGCGGCAAATCGCCGATCTCATCAAGGAACAGCGTGCCCGCTTCGGCAAGCTCGAATTTTCCCAGACGCCGCTCGGACGCGCCGGTGAACGAGCCGCGCTCGTGGCCGAACAGCTCGCTTTCGAGCAGGCCGTGCGGGATAGCCGAGCAGTTGACCGCCACGAACGGTCCCCGCCATCTGGCGGACTTGAAATGGATCGCGCGCGCGATCAGCTCCTTGCCGGTTCCGCTTTCGCCCGAGATGAGGACGGTCGCGTCGTTGGTCACGACCCGTCCGATTAGCTTGTAAACTTCCTGCATCGCGGGGCTTCGGCCGATGACCTCGCCGCCGACCAGCTTGGGACTTACTTCCTCGCGTATCCGGTCGAGGTCGGCGGCCTGGCGCGCGATTTCGACGGCGCGCTTGACGGCGGCCGCCACCAGGTCGAGATTCGCAAACGGCTTGGTCAGGTAATCGTGAGCCCCGCGCTTCATCGCCTCGACCGCGTTGCTCATCGTGCTTGCCGCGGTGACGACCACGACGAGGGTGGGGATTCCCTCGGCTTTTGCGGTCGAGAGTATTTCGAGACCGCCCGCGCCGGGCATGATGATGTCGAGGATGGCGACGTCGAAGCGCCCGGAGCGCAGCATCTCGAGCGCCGAGGCGCTGTCGGAGGCTTCCTCGACGGCGTAGCCCTCGGCTTCGAGCCGATGATGCAGAACGAGGCGGATAGAGCTGTCGTCGTCGGCAATCAGTACGGTAGCCGCTGACGCACCTCGTTCACCGGGGGTGAATGGCGGTTCTTTTTCGCGAGCGATCATGCTTTGGAACTGGGCGGCGCGTGGCGCCAACGTTCAATCGTAGCAGCAAATATTAGCATTCCGCGAGCCACCGCAACGGCGCGGTCATATATTCACCGGCAGCGTTACCTTGAAGGTCATTCCCGGCACGCGGCCTTCGCTCTCGCCTGGTCTCGCTCCGACGCCGCCACGCTCGGCCCATAGCTTGCCCCCGTGGAGCGACACTATCCGCTGGCTCAGCACCAGCCCCAGCCCGCTGCCGGAAGCCTTGGTGGTGAAGAACGGAGTGAAAAGCTGGCGCGCCTGTTCTTCGCTCATCCCCGGTCCGCTGTCCGCGATTTCGACGCGCAGGAAACGCAACCGCTTGCCCTGCGCGGTCATCCGGAACTCCGTCTCCATCCGGGTGCGCAGCCGAAGCGTGCCGCGCTGCTCCATCGCCTCGACCGCATTCCTGATGAGATTGACGAAAACCCGCTCGAGCGCGGCTTCGTCACCCATAACTTCCGGAAGGCTCGGATCGAACTCCTGTTCGACGGTGATGCCGTTCGAACCCTTGGGGTCGAGACCGGCGGTCTTGAGCGCCTGATGAAGCGTGCGATGGATGTTTACGGGGCTTCGCCCGAGACGCTGCGGTCCGCTGACCGCGAGAACCTCCTCGACCAGGGTCGCGATCCGGTTGACACCCGCCAGGATAAGGTCGCAGTACTGGCGAGCCCGAGGCTCGCCGGGATACATCGCGGCCAGCAACTCGGCGGCGCCCTTGATGCCGGTCAGGGGGTTTTTCACCTCATGGGCAAGGCCGGCGGGCGAGAGCCTTAGGATCGGCTCTTCGGTCTCGACCGCGTGCCTGGCGCCTTTCTGATGGGACAGATCGTGAAGAAGCACGATCACGCCGGCGCTGCCCCCGTTCGCGGATTGGAGCGGAGCGACCTCGGCGCGCACCGAAACCGCGCGCGGACCGATATATAGAGTGGTCTCGGGGTCAGCCAAATCCTGACCGGTCTCAACGCACACCTGGAGCATCCGGCCGAACCATTCGTTCTGCCGCGAGAGGGTTTCGATGAGCCGGCGATTGACTTGGGAAACGCCCAGGATGGTTGCGGCGGCGGCGTTGGCCGCCAGCGGCGAGAGCGTGGGGTCGAGCGCGATGAGGGCGTCGCCGAGGCTGTCGGCTATATCGCGCCATAGGTTCCTGTCCCAGCGCTTCATTCAGCTCGACCGAGCAAAAAAACCGCCATATCTGTTGCAATTTTGCGCTCAAGTCAGGAAGCAAACAAGATTGTTTAAAAACTGTCACGTTGTTTATATAAGATTTTTTTAAAGCATTTCGACCCCGTTTCCGGTTGATCGGCTCGGCGTTCGCCTATAGGGTGTCCAGCTTGAAAGGCTCCTTAACCGGAGGAAATGACGAAAACCCGGAAATCCACCACCCTGCTTGCTGCCAGCCTCCTGACCGCTTTCATCTTTACGGTTGCGAGTCTTGCAATTGCCGCACAGGGAAATGCGCGAGCGCTCAGTCGCGCGGCCAGTAGCCCGTGGAGCCTTTATCCTTCCGGAAGTCCCGAGCCTGCGGCCGCTTCCCCATTTATTCATTCCAAGCCGCAACCGGCACCGCCTTTCCCGATTCTCCTCAACAACGCGGTCGAACGCTACGTCAACGCTTACCTGGATCAGCCAACCACGCTGGAAGCCGCCTTCCAAAGAAGCAGGCCGTTCCTGCCCCGGATGGTGGAAATCCTCGAACGTCGCGGCGTACCGCCGGATTTCGTTTATCTCGCATTTGCCGAGAGTCTGTTTACCAAGCGAGGGCTTGGGCCATGGCAATTCGACAGGGCCACCGCCCGTCGTTTCGACTTGCATATCAATCACTGGATCGACGAGCGACGCGATCCGATCCTTTCGACCAAGGCCGCGGCTGAGTATCTCGCTCAACTGCACGACGAAGCTGACAAAGACTGGCGTGTAGCGGTGGTTGCGTGGAATCTCGGACCCGGTGTGCTCGATCGTTACTGGATCCTCGAAGGCAACGCGAACTATCGCAAATTCGTGAATCGGCTGCCAGAGCGTACTCGTCAATTGCTGCAGCGCTTCATGGCCGTGGCATTTATCGCGCACAATGCTCCGGCTTACGGAATAAATGTAAATTATTCCGACTCGGTCAAGTACCGGTCGAGGCGCGTCAGGGGTGGTACCTCGCTTCTCACTATCGCGCGCAAGTATCACACCACGGTTTCCGAATTGAGGAGCCTGAACCCCGCGATTCTCAGGGATCGGGTCCCTCCTTACGCGCGGGCTTACCCGGTGCGGCTTCCCCTTGGAAGGCGGCAGGCGCTCGAGCAACGCGCCGACGCCGGCGCCCGGGGAGTCCGGTCGTCAGAATTCTGAACCATCGCGCGCTGTTCTAGTCCGCACGCGGGCGAGCTATCCTTTGGCTTGCTGATGATAAGCGCGGACGAAGCTCTTCGAATCGTTCTTGAGAATGTCGCCCCGCTCGGGGTGGAACGTCTGGCGTTGCTCGACGCCCTTGGCCGGGTGCTCGCCGAGGAAGTCCGCTCTGCGCGCGATATTCCCAGCTTCGACAACTCCGCGATGGACGGCTACGCGCTCAGAAGCGCCGATGTGGCGCGGGCGAGCGAGTCGAATCCGGTCCGCCTCGCGGTAATCGAGACGGTCGGCGCGGGCGCGATTCCCTCGCGCGGTATCGAGGCGGGACAGGCGGTGCGCACGATGACCGGCGCTCCGATAGCGCTTGGTGCCGACGCGATAATCCCGGTCGAGCGGACCCGCGGAGAGGGCGATGTCGTCGAAATTCTCGCCCCGGTTGCGCCCGGAGAATCGATCCGGCCGCGCGGCGAGGACGTGCGCGCGGGCCAGGTGGTGATCGAGGCGGGGAAGCTCCTGCGCGCTTCCGACATAGGCGTTCTCGCGTCGGTCAGCCGTCCGATGCTGAGCGTTTACCGCAGGCCGCGTGTAGCGGTCGTCGCAACCGGCGACGAGCTGGTCGATATCGACCAGGTTCCGGCCGGAGCGCAGGTCGTCAACTCGAGCGCCTGGGCGCTGGCGGCGGGAATCAGGGAAGCGGGGGCCGAGGCGTCGATTCTCGGGATCGCCCGCGACCGTCCAGAAGAGATCCGCGAGCGGCTTTCAGAGGCGATTCGCTTTGACGTGGTGCTTTCCACCGGCGGGGTCTCGGTGGGTCAGTTCGACCATGTGAAGGGCGCGCTCGACGAGATCGGGATGCGCACGCTGTTCCACGGCATCGCGCAGAAGCCGGGCCGTCCGCTCAAATTCGGGCTGCTCGACGGGCGTCCGGTCTTCGGCCTTCCGGGAAATCCGGTTTCCACGATGGTCTGCTTTTACCTTTACGTCCGCCCGGCGCTGCTCAGGATGGGAGGACGGCGCGACGTCGGATTGCCGCGAATCAAGGTCGTCTGCGCGAGCGACATCAAGGTCAGCAGCAACCTGACCGAGTTCATCCGGGTGCGCCTCGAACGCCGCGGCGAAACGATCTACGCCGCGCCGACCGGAAGCCAGGGCTCGGGTATCATGACTTCTCTCTCTCTCGCCGACGCGCTCTTGATCGGCCCGATGAAGGAAACGAGGCTTCAGGCGGGCGCAAGCGCCACCGCGCTGCTGCTCGATCCTTATGCGGCGGCCGACGTGGAGGCTTTCTTCGAGGAGCGCCGCTTCCAGAGGAACTGAATCGCGAGAGTTACGAGCGCGCCGAAAATCGCCGAGGCGACGATTACAAAAGACGTGCGGATCGAGAGAACGACACCGAACGGCAGGAGCTCAATTGTGAGAGCGCTCTGATAGTTCGCGATTATCACGTAGACAAGCCAAAGGACGATGAGCGCGCCGATGATAAACTTCGGGTTCTTCACAAATGAGGGCATTCAGTCATCTCCTTGCCGCCAACTTGTGAGAAAGCTTGCTTGCTGGCGTAATCCTTGTCAACGCATGAACCGCGCGCGTCGCGGACGCACGCGAATCGCCCAGCAGCGCGCGATTAGCCGAATCCAATCTCGAAACGCCCGCGTAGCGCAGCGCACAGCCCCACCACGATGAGCTTCCGTATCGGCCAGGGATTCGACTTCCATCCGCTCGCGTCCGGGCGCCGCCTGGTACTGGGCGGTGTTGAGATTCCCTACGAACTCGGCCTCAAGGGTCATTCCGACGCCGACGTCGCCGCGCACGCGCTTTCCAACGCGATCCTCGGCGCATTGGGCGAGGGCGATCTCGGCCGTCATTTTCCCGATAGCGACCCGCGCTACAGCAACGCCGACAGCATCCGGTTGCTCGAAGAAGTATGGCGGCTGGCGCGCGAGCGCGGATGGAAGCTCGGGAACGCCGACCTTACGATTTTCGCGCAGCGGCCGAAGCTTGCGCCGTATCTCGAAAGGATGCGCGCGCGGATGGCCGAGGCGCTCGGCGTGGGAGCGGCGCGAATCAACGTGAAAGCGTCGAGTCCCGAAGGAATCGGCGCGCTCGGCCGCAGCGACGGGATGGCCGCCGCCGCGGCAGTGCTGCTGGAATCAGAGGCTCCGAAGGCGGGACAGGGTGATTAGACTCTCGCGTTGGTCAACAATTCCTCAAAATCATGGTCGAAGAGGCAGCGGCATGGTCAGCGCGTCGTAGACGGTGATTCTTGGCCCGTACGCGGCCTGAAAGACGCCGATTCCGTTTGCCGGCCGAATCAGGTTCGTCCGATCGAAGATATTGAGGAGGATGATCCGATTCGTGAATTTGCCGAATCGGGGAACGATGAAGTCGCGAGCCGCGCTCAGATTGAACTGCCACACCTGTGGTAGCTGGGTCTGGTTGGCGAAGCCTCCGCGCAGCCCGCTGCTGAACAGGCCATCGAAAGTGAACTGATAATCATTCCATCGGTAGGCGACGCCGCCCGAGGCGCCGACCAGCGGCGTATGGTCAAGAACGAAGTAGTGGCGGTCCATGTATGAAAGCTCGTCCGGCGGGAAGTTGTACTGCCCGGAGGCGACGCCGATATCTTCTTCCCGCGCTATAAAAAGATTGAGGCGAGCCGAAAGGTTTTCGACATTATAAGTCAGCGAGTTTTCGGTCCCGCCGCCGTAGCCCCGCGCGTAGTTGAAGGGAACATCGATCGGCACGAAGCCGAACTGTCCCTCGTCGAGGTAATGGCGGTCGATTCGAAAATAGTTGTCCTGGGCGAACGCCAATTCGGGCGAGAGTTGCTGCGTGAAACCGGCATCCCAGGTGTAATCGGTCTCAGCGAACGGCGCCGTGTTGCCGGCCGGGCCGGTTCCAATCGCTCCCGTCGTGCCGCGGAACAGCCTGAAAATCCCTGGCGATACGCCCTGAAAGTTGGGCACCTGGAAGTTGCGCGCGAAGCCGGCGTGCGCCGTGGTCCTGGTCCACGGCTTGTAGATGAAGTTAATCGTGGGGCTGAACTGGCTGTCGTTCGTGAATCCCGAAACCCGGTCCCATCGCGAGCCGAAATTTACGCTCAGCCGCTCCGTGATTTGCCAGGTATCTTCAAGATAAACCCCATAGACAAGGTTGATTTTGTTGAGGTCAGCCGTGACCGAGATCGGCGTGATGGCCGGCTCGCCGCCAACGATCGGGAACACCTGTGACGTCTGGTCGGATTCGACTCCATACTCGCCCAAGTAAAATCCTGTCTGCAGCGAATGCCGGCCGATACGGTACGTAAGATCGCCTTGAAGAGTGTTCGAAAGATCGCTCATGAAAACGTTCGAGGAGACGCCCTGGTAGATGAGATCGCCGATCGGGTCAGGATAGAAACTCTGCGCGTTGTAATGCGCCGAATAGGCGAGCTGATAGTCCCAGTCCGCTGCCGGCGAGCCATTGAGCGCCAGAACGCCGTAGTAGTCCTGCTGGTTCAGCCCCGAGTTGATCTCGCTCGAGGGATGGGAGGCCGGATTGATGTGGTCGAGCTGGTACTGCGGCGGCAGGTTCGGTCGGTTCGGAAACTGATTGAACGCCAGGGTTATGCCTGAGATCAGGCTGACCTTGGTGGTTGGGCCGACTGTGTAGGTCAGGTATGCGAATCCACTTCCCTGCGTAACCGCGTCATGGATTGGATCGGGCGCCGGAACCGCGGAACTGAACCCGAGATTCGACTGAATGAAAGTCCCGGTCAGGAAATAGCCGAGGTTGCCCTTGCAGCCGCCGACCTGGAAGTTTCCCTGCGCGGTGTCGCGCTGACCGCCCATTAACGTCGCGCTATTCCCGCCGCCGTCACATCCGTTCCTGGTGCGGATATCGATTACCCCCGAGGTGCGGTAGCCATAGCGCGCCGGCAGGACCCCATCCATCAGGCTGACGCTCTGAACGAAGTAGGAATTTAGCAGTTGGGTGAAGGTCGGATCGGTGTTCATGTCCAGGGGCAGCAGGATGCCGTTCATCTGGTACTGGATCCCCATGTGCTCGCCGCGAATATGGATCTCCTGGTTCTGGTCGAGCGCCACCCCCGGCATCTGCAGCATCACTTGGTTGAAGCTGGTCGCCTCGCCCTCGGGCAGGTTGGCAATATCCTTGGCGGTCAGCGTGTACCTGTTGTTGCCGGACTGAGAGAGACCGTTCTGCGCGAAAATCCGTTTCGCCCTGACCGGCAAAACGAGTGTCGAATTCGATTCGAGCGTAATTCTGAGCGGCGTCGCTTCGCGGCGTGGCAGCGTCACAATCGCGCTCGCAGGTACAAATGCGGCGCTCCGAACGATTATCGCATAAGTCCCCGGAGGGGGACTACTTAGGATGAAGACGCCGCGGTGATTGGTCCGGGTTTTCGAGATGCTCCGCCCGCTCGGGGAGTGAAGCGTGACAGTGGCGTTGGGAATCGGGCGGCCGAGCGCGTCTTGAACAGTCCCCGACAGAATCCGCGACGACCGCGCGTTCTGCGCGCCGAACGCCGTTGAACACAAGAAGATGACCGTCAGCAGCGTTGAGAGAATACCGCTTGGAAAGAGAGCCATCCGCGCCTCCTCAACCGGCGCGGAAAATGACCGCGAGTGAGATCCGCGCCGGGCGCCCTACGGCCGGCTTCGAGCCTGCCGCCATCGGTCACGCGGGTGGCTTTTCGACGTAGCTAATAGCGGCCGGAACTTCACGGATCAAGATTTTCCCTGCAGACACGGCATCGGCGGTGTGCGATCCCCGGCGCGCCAGCGGCTCTATCTCGACCCGCCGGCTTATCCATCGGCAAACCAAGGGCGTGTCGCGAATTTGGCAAGGCGGGAAATTTTGAGCGCTGCGCAACGCGAACAACTTGCGCCGCCAGATTCGCCGGTTTGAGTGCCACTAATTGAAGACGCGGACGCGGCCGGTTGCGAGGTCGTAGCGCGCGCCGACGATTTTCAATTCGCCGTCCTTCACCATCGCGGCGAACTCGGGCGAACGCTTCAACCTCTCGACTACCAGCTTCACATTTTCGTCGATAGCCTTGGAAAGCGTGTCGCCGTGGCCGCGCTTCACGATCGTGACTGCGGGCCGAATCGGTTGCAGCATCGGGCCCGGGTCGCCGCCTGCGTATTCCTTGATTGCCGCGGCCACCGCGCCGCATCGACCGTGTCCGAGCACGACGATAAGCCGCGCGCCGAGATGCTTGACGGCGTAATCGAGGCTTGCAAGGCCGAGCCGTCGGCGGTATTGCCGGCAACTCGCACCACGAACAGGTCGCCCAGTCCCTGGTCGAAGACCACGGTCGGCGGCACGCGCGAATCCGAGCAGGAAAGCACTGCGGCAATCGGATGCTGCCCCGCGACGAGCGCGGTCCGTCGCGTCCCGTTCTGGTTCGGATGGAGAGGCTTGTCTTCGGCGAAACGGCCGTTGCCTTCGAGCAGGAGCCTCAGCGCTCGAGCGCCGCTTAATGGCGCGTGTGCGGGCGGCGCGACGAAAGCGGTTGTCGAAACGATAAGAGAAACCCAGATTGAGAGCGCAGTTAAAGCGGCTCGTCGCATCGTGGAAGCGGTTTCCTTTGCCGCAGGATTTTGCGCTCGCTACAGGTCGTCGCCGGAGCCCGATGAGTCCTCGCCGTCGTCGCCGTCGAGGCCGCCGCTTTCCATCTCTTCGACCGCCTCGTCGAAATCCTCCGCCGAGAACTCCTCGCCCATCTCCTTGCCCATCCGGCGCATCGCGCGCGCGACGCTCCTCGGGTCGTTCTCGTCGAGGTCGCCGAAGTTGGCCGGGTCGGCGAGCGCCTCCATCCGCTGGTCCTCGCTCTTCGGCATCGCGAACCGCGACATCAGGCGGCTGAGCTTGCGGCTCCCGCAATGGCGGCACACCGGCTCGACCCTCTCACTCACCCTGGTCGTGAGCACGCTGGTCCGGCGATGGCACTTGGCGCACTCGTACTCGTAGATCGGCATATAAGCTCGTCCCCGGGTGAATTTTTGCTGTACGTCACGGTTGGAGCAAGTCCGGCCGCCTCGCTCAGATTCCGAAAAGCAAACGGGTATTTTCGGCAGTGGCCTCGGCAATAGTGCGCTCGCTTTCGCCCTTTATTACGGCGAGTGCCGCGACCACCCGCGCGAGCATCGCGGGCTCCGTCGCCTGTCCCGCAAACGGCCCGCCGTATGGCCACGGACCGTCGGTTTCGACAAGCACGTTCCCAAGCGGCACGATTCGCGCGAGCGCCTGGTCGCGCTCTCGATAGACGACCTCGGGCGTGAGCGAGACGAAATAGCCAGCTTCGATTATCTCGCGCGTCGTCGCCTCGTCAGATTTGTGCCAATGAAACACCGCGCGCCGCACCCCGGCGGAGCGGATGAGCGCGAGCGCGCGAGGGGCCGTCCGATGAGGACAGTGCAGGATAAGCGCGAGATCGAGGTCCGCCGCCGCGCGCGCGAAGCGCGCGAGTACGGCCCGGGCTTTTTCCTGCGCGCCGGGCCGGCTCGCCGCCTCTCCGTACCAGGGCAGGCCGACTTCGCCGACTGCGTAAATCGAGTCACGCCGCGCTTCGAGCATCGCGAGCGTCCCGGCGATATCGCTTTCGGTTATCTCGGGGAGCTCGGGATGAAGTCCAAGCGCTGGTTTGACGAAGCCGGGATAGTCCGCCGAAAGCTCCAGCACTCGCCGATTCGACTCGGGAGACACTCCCGGCACCACGGCCGCGGTCACTCCCGCCGCGCGAGCCCGCTTGATCAGCCCTTTGCGGTCGGCATACTGGTCAGCGTCGAGATGGATGTGGCTGTCGATCATGGCGCTAGGGGGCGGAAGCCGCGCCCGTGGCCGGCTGGAGTGCCGGTCCGACCCAGCGTACCCCGTTTCCTCAATAGCACGGCGGTTTGCTTGCGGCGATGGTGCTCGCGCCATGGTCGCGAAGCCTGTGGACGGTATTGCTTTACATGTCCGGCGAGATGGAAACGCCGGGTGCGGAACGCCAGTAGCGGGCTATTGAGAAAATCGGAAAACTTAATCTGAATGGAAGCATGGCCTCAACACGCTGCTGGCCGGCCCTGCGACGCACGCAATCAATCGTGGCTCTAACGAGGCCATCCTCGAACCGACCGATCGCTTCCCCGACCCGCCGATGACCGAACTTCGCCTGATGTGGCGCAACACCCGGATGGTCGTGCTGTGCGCGATCTCGGCGGCGCTTTACGCGGCGGTGCTGGTGCCGTTCAAGGTGGTGCCGCTGATTCCCGGCGTAACGGAACTTCGTCCCGCCAACGCAATCCCGATCGTATGCTCGTTCCTGTTCGGACCCGCGGCGGCGTGGGGCGCGGCGATCGGCAACATGATCGGCGACTTCTTCGGCGGGGTCTCGCCCGGCGACCTGTTCGGTTTCGCCGCCAATCTTTTTTACGGCTTTATCCCGTACAAAATCTGGGAGATCATCTCGCGCGGCGAGAGCCCCGTGATCCGTTCGCCGCGCGTCGCGGTCAAATATTTCGCGGCGTGCCTGGCCGCGAGCGTGCTCTGCGCGGACTTCGTCGGATGGGGCGACAACATGCTCGCGCTCAGGCCGTTTTCGCTGCTCGGCAACGTGATCATCTTCAACAACATGGCCTCCGCGATGCTGCTCTCGCCGTTTATTCTGGCCGCTGTCTATACGCCCGTGCGCCGGAGCAGAATGCTCTACACGGAGCTGATGCCCGAAATCCGGAGGGCGCCGATGGCGCGCCGGACGCTCGGACTGGCGCTGCTGGTCGCGGGCGAGGTCGGCGCGTGGGTGACGGGCAATCTGCTCTCGACGGGCTACTGGACGCCCGCGTTCCTGCCGGCCTGGCTTGCGGCGGCGCCCTACGACAAGTCGGTCGCGATAATCGTTAGCCCTTTGGTGCTACTTGCAGTGGTGGGGCTATGCCTGATGTGAAAGCATGGATGCGCAAGGCTGAAACGGCCGCTTCCCGCGCGCCCGCCGAAGAGGCGGTCGCGGTCGAAGGGCTGAGCTTCGCCTATCACGACACTGCGCGCGCGGCGCTCAGCGCAATCAACTTCGCCCAGTCCGCCGGCGAGATGGTCGGCGTGATGGGCGCGTCGGGCGCGGGAAAATCCACGCTTGCCAAGTGCCTCAACCGGATCGTTCCGGAACTCGAGGGCGGGGAATTGCGCGG
>JAKAVC010000167.1 GCA_021817345.1 Deltaproteobacteria bacterium
CCGCGCCGATATGAATCGGCGGCACCGAGTCGTCCATGAACCGGATCGGCACTTTCAGTTCCCTCAACTCATCGAGCAGGTCCAGATAGCTCAAGTCGGGGCGCGAAGCCGGTATCGTCCAGAACGCTTGCGGACTGAAGTTGCGCGCGATGAAGCCGAAACCGCCGAAATGATCGAGATCGGGATGGCTCAGCGCGAGCCAATCGACGTGCATTATCTTGCGCGACCATAGATAGCGCGCGACGACCCGCTCGCCCATGTCGAATCCGTGCCACGCGCCGCCCGCGTCCACGACCATCACGCGCCGCCCCGGAAATTGCACGACCGCGGCGTCGCCCTGCCCCACCGAGAGAAACGCCACCCGCAGTTCGGGGTTGAAATATCGCTGATAGGTCCACCATCCCGCGTCCACGACCAGCATCGCGCCAATCGCCGCGAGCGCCATCGTTCGCCATCCGGGGTTGGCCGGCGACGCGCCATGCGCGCCCGCCGCCGCGCCGCTCGGCTCGCTTCGCGCCTCCTCAAGCGAGGCCATGGGCCCCGTGAGCCACAGCATCAGCGCCGCGTATGCCAGCGCGATCTCCGGAATCGTCGGGGTGAAGACCCGCGTCCACGCAAACGGCCATCCGACGAACCATCGCGCGAGATAATTGCCCGCCGTGATCAGCTTTCCCGCGACCACGAGAAGTGGCGCGGCAATCGCCGGCGCGACCAGACTCATCGCCGAGGCCGCAAGTCCCGTCACGGTGCCCGTGAAACCCATGATCGGCACCACGATCGCGTTCGCGACCAGCCCGACCGTCGAAAACTGGTTGAAATCGCGGGCGACCAGCGGCGCGGTCCCGAGCATCGCCCAGAATGAAACCGCAACGTATCCCGCGACTCCGAGCGCTATCGCCGCGGCAAAGGAGCGCCGGCGAAACGCGCCAGGCAGCCGTCGCCGGCGCCGTTCGGCCCAGGCCGTGAACCGCCTCATCCCGAGCACGATCGCAATCACCGATGCGAACGAGAGCTGAAAGCCGACATCCGCGCTCGAGCCGGGAAGCACTATACAAATGACAATCGCCGCCAGTGCGAGGCTCGCCAGCGCCGCGCGCGGCCGGTCCATCACGACCGCGAACATATACGCGAGCACCATTATCAACGCCCGCTCGGTGGAAATGTGATGGCCCGCGATTGCGGCGTAGGCCGACACCGCGAGCATCGCCGCGATTGCGGCGATCTTGTTCGCCCATCCCCGAGCCGCGACCGCCGGAAACAACAGCATCAGAAGCCGCACCAGTCCAAAGACCGCCGCCGCGACCATGCTCAGATGCAGCCCCGAGATGACCAGCAGATGCGCCATCCCGGTGCGCGCAAACGTGTTGCGCACGCCCTGGCTGATACCGCCGCGCTCGCCGATCACCAGCGCCCTCATCTCGGAGGCCGCCGGTTCGTCCAGGTGCGCGCCTATAAATGCTCCGATTCGGTCGCGGATTTCCTCGATTTGCGAGGCGGGAAAGCTCGGATGATGCCCGAGAATCGTAACCGGCAATCCGCCGTTCGCGGGCGACAGCGCAAGCGCCGTCGCGCCGATTCCCTGGCGCGCCATGAACGACTCGTAGTCGAATTCGCCCGGATCGCCGAAGTTGCGCGGAAAGCGAATCCGCCCGGCGAATCTCACCTCGTCGCCGATTCGAAAGCGCTGATGGTCCAGCACGGTGACCCGCATCAGCCCGCCAACCGGCGAAACCGTTCCGCCGCGCGTCCCGGCCTCGGAAACCGACACGTATATTCGCGTCTTGTCAGGAAACCATTCCGGCTCACGAGCGAGTCTGCCCGTTATGGTCAGCAGCGTTCCGGCATGGAAGCGCCGAAGGCTCAAAGGGCCCGAGGCGGGCGTGAGCATCCGATGCACCGAAACGGTCGAGGCAAGCGCAATCGCGCCGAGAGCGACCGCCACTCCGGCGCTCGGCTTTCGCGCGAGGAACAGCGCGAGCGCGCCAAGAGCGGCCAGCGCCGCGAGCCATAGCGGAAAGAACAGGTGGAAGTTCCCGAGACCGTCACCGGCGACAATTGCGATTGCGATCGCGTAGATCGGCGGAAACCTTACGTACCAGGGCTGGGGAGCCTCGAACGAAACACGCGCGCCCGATACCGCGCCGGCGAAGGCTCGCGCCCCGATTTCCGCTCGAACACCCGGCGTTGCCGATCCAGCGATTGGCCGCTCTCCCTGTTCCTCGTCCGTCCCCGCACCCATCCCCAAAGCCGTGCGTGCTTCTATCCTTCTTCAGGCGCCGATTCGACGCTCTTGGGCGTCTGCGCGACGCCTTCCTGCCCTGCTTCGTCGCCTTCGTCGGCGTCGAGCAGCGCCGCCATCGCGTCCAGGTAACGGCGGATTTCACCCGCCAGCTCGCGGTTCATCCCCTTGACCGCCGCGATCTCTTCGACCGTCGCTTCGCGGATTTTCTTGAGACTGCCGAAATGACTCAAGAGCGCGCGGCGCCTGACCGGTCCGATCCCTTCGATATCGTCGAGCGCCGAGCGAAGCCGGGCGCGGCGCCTGAGTTCGCGGTTGTAGGTGATCGCGAAGCGATGCGCCTCGTCGCGGATACGCACCAGCAGGAACAGCGCGGTCGAATTCTTCGGCAGGACGATCGGATCCTTGCGATTGGGCAGAAAGACGCGCTCCTCGGACTTCGTTACCTCGCGCGCGCGGCGGTCGCCGAACACGTGCTGCTTGGCGAGCGAGACCACGTCGATCTGCTCCTTAAGATTGAATTCCTTGAGCACCGCGCACGCGACGTTGAGTTGTCCCTTGCCGCCGTCGATAACCCACAGATCCGGAAACTCGTTCTCGCGCAGGGCGCGTTCGAGCCTGCGCTTTAGGACCTCGTACATGCTGGCGAAATCGTCCTGTCCTTCGAAGCCCTTGATACGGTAGCGACGGTAGAGATCCTTGCGCGGCTCGCCCTCGTCGAACGTGACCTGCGAGCCGACCACCATCGTGCCCTGCAGGTTCGAGATGTCGTAGCATTCGATTCGCTTGGGCGTGTTGCGCAGATGGAGTTTCGCGCGCAAATCCTCGATCATCCGTTCGCGCGTGTTCTCGTTGTCGCGGCGCGAGGCGAAGCTCTGGCGCGCGTTCTCGTTCGCCATCTCGAGCAGCCGGACCTTCTCCCCTCTTTGCGGCACCAGCAGCACGACCTTCTTGCCGCGCCGCTCGGAGAGAAGCTCGGCGCGCACCTCCGCGTCTTCCAGTTCGACCGGCAGGATAATTTCGTCGGGAATATTGCGCGCGCCCGAATAGTATTGTGTCAGGAGATCGGCAAGCACGTCCTGGTCGGCGAATTCCAGGTTCTGGAAGCTAAAGCTCTGCGTGCTGGTCAGCTTGCCGCCGCGCACCATCAGGGCGATCGCCTCGATCGATCCGCCCTCGCGATAAAGGCCGAAGACGTCCTGGTCGATACCCCAGTGATGGAGCGCGGTCTGGCGCTCGACGGTCTTTTCGATCGCGCGCACGCGGTCGCGGATTTTAGCCGCCTGCTCGAATTCGAGCCGCGCCGCATGCGAGCGCATCTGCTCGCGCAACTCGCGCAAAAGCTCCAGGTCCTTGCCTTCGAGCAGCATCTGCGCGGCCTTCAGATGGCGCTCGTACTCCTCGCGATCCACGGGCAGGCAGCACGGCGCCATGCATCGCTTGATCTGATATTCGAGGCACGGCCGCGTGCGGTTGCGGAAGACCGCGTCCGAGCAGGTCCTGAGCGGAAAGACCTTGCGGATTACGTCGATCGTCTCGCGCAGCCCGTCAGCCGAGCCGAACGGCCCGAAGTATTTGCCGCCGTCCTTGACGATCTTGCGCGTGACCATGATCCGCGGCCACGGATGGTTGGTTATCTTCGCGCTCAGGTACGACTTGTCGTCCTTGAGGCGGATGTTGTAGCGCGGATGGTACTGCTTGATGAGGTTGTTCTCGAGGATGAGCGCCTCTTTCTCGGTCGCGGTGACGAGGGTGTCGAAGTCGCGCACCTTCCTCATCAGGAAGCGCACCTGAAAGCGGCCGTCGCCGCCTTCGCGGAAATAGGCCCGCACCCGCGAGCGCAGCGATTTCGCCTTGCCGACGTAGAGCACCTTGCCGGCCTTGTCGCGCAGCAGGTAAACGCCCGGCTCGGGAGCGATCGCCTCGAGCTTGCGCTCGAACTCCTCGCTGGCGATTTCGGGCGGGCGCGCCGCCGCTTCGCCGTCCGAAGCCGCCGCGCTTTCGGCGGACGTCTCGGGACCGGCTGACGGCTGCGGCGGCGAGGCCTCTTCGCCGGACCTCGTCATCGACGCGCTCGCGCGGATCATCGCCTGGGCGACGCGCCGGTTGTCGGGCGTAATCCCGCTCATTACGCCCGCATTATAGCATTGCGGCGCGCCTTTTTTGCGCCCATCGATCGGGTGGTTACCACGTACCGGCATTCCTCTGGTATTCAGGCGGAAAACGTCATCCGACAAAACCGGCAAGGAGCCATCGCGATGGGCAAACTTGATGGAAAGGTTGCGGTTATAACCGGCGCGGCGAGCGGGATGGGCCGCGCGAGCGCCATTCTCTTCGCCAAAGAAGGCGCATCCGTTGTAGTGACGGATCTCAACTCGCAGGGCGGCGAGATGGTTGTCTCGGAAATCGCGGCCGCGGGCGGTCGCGCGGTGTTCCAGCGCACCGACGTCACCAGCGAAGTGGATATCAAGGCGGCCATCGACCGCGCGGTCAAGGAGTACGGCCGGCTCGATATCACGTTCAACAACGCAGGCGTCGCGGGCGCGGTCGGCGAACTGGAGAATATCGAGGCGAGGGACTGGGACCGCACCTTCGCGGTTCTGACCCGCGCGCCTTTCTTCGGAATTAAGCATTCTATCGCCCCGATGCGGAAGTCGGGCGGCGGCTCGATAATCTCAACCGCGTCCACTGCCGGAATACGCGGCGTGGCCGGCCTTCACGCCTACAGCGCGGCCAAGGCCGCGGTCGTCAACCTCACGCAGTCGGCCGCGATAGCTCTTGGCCACGACCGCATCCGCGTCAACTGCATCTGCCCGGGCGGCGTCCTCACCCCGCTCATCTATCGCGGCGTCCCCGGCGGCGAGGAAGCCGCCGAGCGGAATCTGGCCCGGATGCAGCCGATTCCACGCGCCGGGCGTCCCGAGGATATCGCCGCGATGGCGCTGTTTCTCGCCAGCGACGACGCCCAATGGATAACCGGCGCCGCGATGATTGTGGACGGAGGCGTCACCACCGGCAACGTGCGCATCAGGATGGAGCAGCTTGGGACGGGCGGATTCTCCGGCCCTTCGTTCGAGAGATAGCGGGAGGCGCAAGCTCTCGCGGCTTGCGGTCTGCGGGCCATCGGCGCTACGCAGACATCTTCAGGAGGGCAGCATGGGAAGGCTCGACAACAAGGTTGCGGTAATCACCGGCGCGGCGAGCGGAATCGGCCTCGCCACCGCGGTCCGGTTCGCGGGTGAAGGCGCCGCCGTGGTTATCGGCGATCTCAACGAGGACGGCGGCCAGTCCGCGGTTCGCCAGTGCAGGGAAAACGGCGGTCGCGCGGTTTTCCAGCGATGCGACGTCGCCGCGGAAGCCGATATCAAGGCGCTCATCGAGCGCGCGGTAAAGGAGTTCGGCAAGCTCGACGTTATCTTCAACAACGCCGGTCTCGGCGGCGCGGTCGGGACGATCGAGGAGGTTACCGTCGAGAACTGGGACCGCACGATGGCGATACTGCTGCGCGCGGTCTTCGTCGGTATGAAGTACGCGGTGCCCGAAATGCGAAGAATCGGCGGCGGCTCGATAATTTCCACGGCTTCGGTCGCGGGACTCAGCGGCGGCCGCGGACCGCACGCCTACAGCGCCGCGAAAGCAGCGGTTATCAACCTGACCCGCTCGGTCGCGCTCGAAGTCGGCAAGGATCGCATCCGCGTCAACTGCATCTGCCCGGGCGGCATCAACACTCCGCTCCTTTACAACCGCCTTCCTGGCGGGCAGGAGACGACCGCGCAGTTTCTCTCGCAGATTCAGCCGATTCCGCGCGCCGGATTGCCCGACGATATCGCCAACATGGCGTTGTTCCTCGCCAGCGATGAGTCGGAATGGGTGACGGGGACGGCGATGGTCGTTGACGGCGGTCTTACGGCCGGCGCTGCGCTCTTCGATCGAGCGGGCGCGCCGCAACTGACTGTTCCCGGAGGTTTTTCGGGTCCGTCGTTCGAGAAATAGCGGGTAAACGCCGCGGCGCGCTCTGGCGAAAACTCGGGCCCAGTGTGCCTTTGTAGGTAGCGGTGCGAGCGTGGTATCAGAAGGCGTGGCCGTTGCGACGGCACGCGCAGGTTCGGGAAGCGCGAAAATTTTTTGCCTCAAGGGCCGGGAGCTGGCGCTGAACGGTCCCACGGCCTCGCCGCGCGGCGGAGTAAGTCGGTCAGGATGGCGACTAACGGCAACGGCAAGGTTCCCTCGCGGATGCGCCATCTCGCGATAATCGTTTTCGCGCGCGAGCCGATCCCGGGCCGCACCAAGAGCCGACTGATTCCCGCCGTCGGTTGCGAGAAAGCGGCGCGACTGGCCGACGCCTTCATCCGCGATACGCTCGCCAAGGCGCACGAACTCAAGCCCGCCGAGCTGGTGATCGCGGGAGCCGCGCCCGGCGGAGCGCATCGAAGCCGCTACTTTCGATGCCTCGCGCGGGAATACAGCGCATGGATCTACGATCAGGGGCCGGGCGATCTTGGGCAGCGCATGATGCGCGCGCTGCGCCCGTTCACAAACAGCGGCGGCGCGCTCCTGCTCGGCACCGACACGCCCACGCTGCCGGCCACGATGCTCGCCCGAAGCGCATCGCTGCTCAAAGAGGCGCCGGTCGTGCTCGCGCCTACGCTCGACGGCGGTTACTACCTGGTCGGCGTGCGCGGGCCGCTGCCGGACATCTTCCGCGGCGTAAAATGGGGCCAGCCGTGCGTGATGAGCGAGACGCTGCAACGTCTCAGGGAGCGCGGCCATCCGTACCGGCTCGGACCGTGGTGGTACGACGTGGATCGGCCCGGCGATCTCGCGATGCTGTGCGCGCATCTGAAGCGCCGCCTCGAACTTCCGGCCGCGCGCGCTCTCAATATCGGGCGCGAAATCCCCTGCCCCGCAACCGCCGTTGCGCTCCGCGAACTCGGACTTTCCTGAACGTTGCGCGCCGTCGCGTGCGTCCTCGATTCTTCGGCGAATGAATCTTTCCGTGGTCGTTCCGATGCTGAACGAGGAAGGCGCGATCGCCGCGACCTTGCGCGCGCTGCGGAGCGCCGCGCCGAACGCCGAGATCGTCGTGGTTGACGGCGGAAGCGACGATCGCAGCGTCGAGAATGCGCGTCCGCTGTGCGATCTCGTGATCGACGCGCCGCGAGGACGCGCGCGCCAGATGAACGCGGGCGCGGGGCGTGCCTCGGGCGACGTGCTCGCTTTCGTTCACGCCGACACGCTCGTTCCCGCTTCGTTCCAAGCGGACATTCGGGCCGCGATGGCCAAGCCGGACGTGGTGGGCGGGCGGTTCGACGTCGCGCTCGACGATCCGCATCCGCTCTGCGTCCTGATCGGCAAGCTGATAAGCCTGCGCTCGCGGATAAGCCGCACCGCGACCGGCGACCAGGCAATCTTCGTGCGGCGCGAGGTCTTTGAGGCTCTCGGCGGCTTTGCGGATATCCCGATTTGCGAGGATCTCGACTTCGCGCGCCGGATGAAGCGCGTCGGCCGCATCGCATGTCTTGAATCGCGGGTTGTGACGTCGGCGCGGCGATGGCGAAAGCGCGGTATCCTCAGAACCGTGCTCACGATGTGGACGATACGGGCGCTTTACCTGGCCGGCGTCTCACCGAGCCGGCTCAGCCGCCTTTACGCCAACGTGCGCTGAGACCCGCGCACCCGAAACACGCCCTCACACCAGCGGACCCGGCCCTGCCAAGGAACGCGAAGCCGCAGTTGATTCTAATTCATCATCTGGATAATTGTATTAACCGGATGAATAATAAACATCGTGATCTGGCGAGGACCCGGGCGAGGATTCTCAAAGCTGCCCTGGCCGAGTTCGCCGCCAAGGGACTGGCGGGCGCGCGAGTCGACGCTATCGCGCGGCGCGCGCGGGTCAACAAGCGCATGCTGTTCTACTGTTTCGGCTCGAAGGCGGCGCTTTACCGGGAGGTGCTGCGGCGCAAGCTCGGCGAGAACCTGGCCCTGGTCGAGACGGCCCCCAGCCGTCTCAGCGAGACGCTTTTGCGCTGGTACGAAGCCGTGAGCAGCGACCGCCAGTGGATACGTATGCACCAATGGGAGGCGCTCGGCGGCGGCCAAACTCTCGTTGCGGAGGATGAGCGCCGCGAGTTGTTCAAGCGGGCGCTCACGGTGTTCCGCCACTGGACGAAGCAAGGGAGTCTGCCCGGCGACGTTGACTGCGCGCAACTCCTGATCTCGGTCCTCGCACTTACCAGCTTTCCGGTGGCGTTTCCCCAGATTACGCGCCTAATCGCGGGAGCCTCGCCGGAAAGCGCTCGCTTCCGGCGGGCGCGCCGCGGTTTCCTGTCATGGCTTGGCGACCGCATCTGCAACTCCGAGGGTCTCGCCAGCCAGCGGGTCACGGCTGGTCCGCAGGCCGCGCTTTCCGCGGCGCCGACCGCCGGGCGGTAGCCGCGATGAAACAGGACCCGCACGACGAGAGCGAAACCGCTGGCGAACCCCACCGCCGCGAACCTGGGGATGCGGAGCCGCTAGAAGCATTGCGCCGCGGTCCCGCAGACGCTGACGAGGGGCAGGCGCGCGGAGGTTCGGGCGTCATAAGCGGTGAGGAAGGAACAGGGACTGGACCGGCGGGCGGAAAGCCAGAAGGCGCATTTTTCAGTGGTCATCCCCTGCGGATAGCCTTGGCGGCGCTTCTTCTGGTGGGACTTATCGCCGCAGGCATCCCCGCTTGGCGCTATTTTCGATCGTACGCGTCAACCGAGGACGCCGAAATCGACGGCAACATCGTCCCGGTCAGTGCTCGAATTCAAGGCGTCGTCGTGCGGGTTTACGTTCACGACACACAATTCGTCAAAAAAGGAGAAAAACTGGTTGAGCTTGACCCACGCGACTATCAGATTGCGGTCGAACAGGCCCAAGCCGACTTTGCGCAGGCACGGGCACAGACGGTAGCGGCCAGAAGCGACTACGCGGCGGCCGTGGCGGACCTCGCTCAGGCCCAGGCCAACGACGTCAAGGCACAAGCCGACGCGAGGCGCTATTCAGTGCTGTTCGCCTCGCACGTTATGTCCCGTGAGCAGTACGACGAAAAAAATCGCGTCGCCAAGGTTGCGGCGGCGACGGTGGCGTCCGCCCGTGCGAAAGCCGAGGCGGCTCAAAGGGCGATCGCGGTACGCGCGGCCGCCGCGCAGGCCGCCGAGGCGGCGCTCGATCAGGCCCGGCTCAACCTGAGCTACACCGTGATTTCCGCCCCGGTGAGCGGCGTGGCCGGCGACAGGACCGTTCAGGATGGGCAGGCCGTTCAGCCCGGGCAGGGACTGCTTGCGATTACCGATATCAACCATCTTTGGGTAACCGCGAACTTCAAGGAGAGCTACCTGGGGAAAATCCGTCCCGGTCAGCCCGCAACCGTTTATGTTGATGCGCTCGGCCGCAGCCTGAACGGCTACGTCGAAGGTCTTGGCGGCGCCACCGGCGCGTTATACAGCCTGCTTCCTCCTGAGAACGCCACCGGCAACTGGGTCAAAGTCGTCCAGCGCCTGCCAGTCCGGATTCGTTTAGCGCAGGGCGAGGACCCGCCGAGCCATCTGCGCCCCGGGGAGTCCGCGGAGGTCAAGGTCTGGCTGCGATGAGCTCCGGCGCATCCGCTCAAACTGGCGCCGCGCCGGAGCCGGGCGAGCGATGGCGCCCGCGTCACAATCCGTGGACGATCGCGCTCACGGTGACGCTCGCCACCTTCATGGAGGTGCTCGACACGAGCATCGCAAATGTCGCCTTGCCGCACATTGCGGGGGCGCTGTCATCCACCGTGGACCAGAGCACGTGGGTGCTCACGTCGTATCTGGTCGCAAACGGAATCATTCTCCCGATAAGCGGCTGGCTGTCGGGCCTTATGGGACGCAAGCGTTTCTATCTGTCTTGCGTCGCCCTGTTCACGCTCAGTTCCCTTCTGTGCGGACTGGCGCCCAGTCTGCCCTTCTTGATCTTTTTCCGCGTACTGCAGGGCGGCGGCGGTGGCGGTCTTCAGCCAAGTGAGCAGTCGATTCTGGCCGACACCTTTGCGCCCGAACAATTCGGCATGGCGTTCGCGGTATACGGGATGGCGGTCGTGCTGGCGCCCACCATAGGACCGACACTGGGCGGCTGGATCACCGACAACTTCAGCTGGCGCTGGGTTTTCTTCATCAATGTGCCAATTGGGATATGTTCGCTGCTGCTTTCTTACCGGATAGTGGAGGATCCGCCTTATATACGACGGCAGATGCGGGAGCTTCGGCACAATCTCAAAATTGATTATGCCGGCCTTGCCCTGATCGCGGCCGGGCTGGGCCTGTTGCAGGTGGTGTTGGACAAGGGCCAGGAGAAGGATTGGTTCGGCTCAAACTTCATCGCCTCTTTGGCGGTTCTCTCGGCTATCGCGCTCGTGCTCTTCGTCGTCCGCGAGTTGCGCTATCGGCAGCCCGTGCTGGATCTCGCGTTGTTGCGCCGCCCGACCTTCGCGATTGCCAATGGAATGATGTTCGTGGTGGGCGTGGTGATGTACGGAAGCACCGTTCTCATCCCCCTCTACCTACAACGGATAATGGGTTATTCGGCGCAGCAGGCGGGGATGGCGCTTTCGGCGGGCGGGCTGGTGATGATGGTATCGATGCCAATCGCGGGCTGGATGCTCACACGGTTGGACGCCCGTTGGCTCATTGTTTTCGGCTTTTTCTCTATTGCCGTTTCCCTGCGCCACATGACCGGTCTCAATTCCGGGATCGATTTCAACACGGCGATGATGTACTGGACTTACCAGTCAGTCGGGCTGGCTTTCCTGTTCGTGCCGATCAACACGATGGCATATGTGGGCATACCGCAGGAAAAAAGCGCTCAGGTTTCAAGCCTGATCAATCTTTGCCGCAACGAGGGTGGGAGCGTGGGTATCTCGTTGGTGACGACAATCCTCGCTCGGCGCGCCCAATTTCACCAGCACCGGCTGACGGGCAGTGTCAGCCCGGACAGTGCAGTCTTTCGCAACGCGCTGGCCGGGCTCAGCGGACGGCTCTTTCAGCACGGCGTCAGCGCACCCGACGCCGCTGCTCGGGCTCACGCGATGATCTATGCAGGCCTGCAAACCCAGGCTGGCGTACTGGCCTACATCGACGCCTTTTGGCTGCTCGCGCTGATGAGCCTGTGTGTTGCGCCGCTCGCCTTCCTGATGCGAAAGGCCGAACCCGGAAGGGTGCGTCCAGGAGGCCATTGAGGTTCCTTTCGAGGTGGCCACGTAACCGGTCAAACCAATCGCGCGGCGACATCGCTTGTAGCCGGTAGATGGCTGATTACGGCAGCGAACCTCGTCCGCGTCTACTCGCGTGACGGGACTGGCGCCGCTGGGCGCGATTATTTCCAAGGCGCGGCGCCGGATGGCTCCGGCCCGGACCGAACTGTCAGGCCAGCGACCCGCCGCAACTTGAACCGGCACCCGCGGTGCATCCGAAGCAATGCGCCGCGGTTGCGATCGCTCGCCCCCTGAGGCTGCGCATGTCGTGGATGTTCCACAGCGTGAGCGGTCGCCCGACTTGGTCGCGAATCGGCATCGCGGCCATCTGGTTGAAGTCGCAGTCGTACAGCGTTCCCTCGTAACCGACGCTCACCAGGTCCCGGCACATCAGGCCCTCAACCGTAACGGGATTGAAATGGTTTACGAGCAGGCTCATGTACTCGCTTTTCTTGCCTTCGATTTCAAGCTGACGGGCAAAGCGATTAATCGGCATGTTGGTGATGGTCAGCAGATGGTCGAAGACGATTCCGAACGAACGACCCAGTTCCTCGCGATAGGTGGCTTCGAGATGCTTCTGTTGTGGCGGCAGAAACGCCCCCACCGGATTGTAAACTAGGTCGAGACGCAGGCCCGAGCCAGGGCGGCCGTATCCCAGTTCGTTCAGGATGCGAAGCGCCTCGACGCTTTTCGTGAAAACGCCCGAGCCGCGCTGACGCTCAACGTTCTCCTTGCTGTGGCACGGCATCGAGCAGACCAGTTCGACCCGGTTGTCGCGGTAGAAGTTCCCGAGATACTCCATTCCCTGAAGCAGCATCACCGTCAGGTTGCATCGCACGATCACGCGCCGTCCGAGCGCGCGCGCATTTTCGACCAGGAAACGAAAGTTTTCGTTCAGCTCCGGAGCGCCGCCGGTGATATCGACCGTTCCCAGCGAGGGATCTCGCCGCAGAATGTCGATAACGCGTTCGGCCACCGGCCGCGCCATCCGCTCGGTCCTTTTCGGCCCGGCGTCGACGTGGCAATGATGGCACGCCTGATTGCAGAGCCTCCCGACGTTGATCTGGACGGTCGTGGGCTCACGTCTGACCAGCGGTGCAAGGCCGCTGCGTTTAAGTTCGACGTCGAAATCGAAGCTATTTGAGGTTGCTGATCGCACCACGCTCCGCGGCGTGTCCTTTTTCCCTGCCATATAGCGGATCTTCGTCGCTCCGGCCGGACGCATGCAGCGACCTGCAATGAGGTTTCCAGCAGCCGCGGCCAAACGCAAGGTTCGATTTGTGAAGCGCTGCGGCTTCAAATGCGGGTGCTTGAAGGCGCTCCCGTCCGGGCTCAATCGGCGGTGTCCGCGAACGCGGCTTCCACGGGTTTCCCACCCTTGCCCGCTTGCCGTCCGAGCTTGGTCGGAGCCGCGTTCGGCGCCGCGGCGCTCCGGACTCGACGATCGGCGAAGGCAAAGAACGCGACCATCGCGATAAGCGCGAACGGCATCAGGGTGAGCAGGAGCGTGCTCAGATAAAAGCCGTACAACGTTCCACTGCCAGAGGAGGCAAAGCACAGCGGGCACGCAACGGCGGCGTCCGGAATGAAAAACACCAGTGCGGTCGTCAGCAGTACTGAACGCATGACCGGCGCCTCCGGATCATCGGTGGAATACGATATCCGGTATCAGCATCAGCGCCATGCCGAGTATGAGCAGGACGGGGATTCCGGCGATTGCGTATATCAACACGTGCTCGGCCTTGAGATGCATATAATTGCGTATCACCAGAGCGGCCTTGATAACCGCTACCGTAAAGATGAGGACGAGGAGCGGGATCGTGGCAAGATGCAGAGTAAATACCAGGACGCCGGCGATGAGCAATCCCAGGAGCCATCCCCAGATCGTGATATAAAGACGATCGTCGTTGCCTGTGTTAACCATCGCGAGTTTCTCCGCGGTTGCGCCGATTGTTACGAGAGGTAGAGTAGCGGGAAGAGAAATATCCAGACCACGTCGACGAAATGCCAGTACAGTCCCGCGTATTCCAGACGCCGCTGCTTTCCTGTCCACAAATCGCCCCGCACCGCCATCACCAGGAATGTCAAGTTAGCCACGACTCCACCTGTGACGTGCAGCGCGTGGAGTCCGGTCATTCCATAGTAAAATGACCAGAAAAGCCCCGAGGCTGGCGTGAAACCTTCCCGCAATTCGCCAGTGTACTCGACTCCCTTGACGCAAAGGAAAGCGACGCCGAGCAGGACCGTAAGGCCCAGGAAGACCGCAGTCCGCCGAAGCTTATCCTGCCGTGAGGCACTCACTGCAAGCGCCATCGTGAGGCTGCTCGTCAGCAGAACCGCGGTGTTGAGCGTGCCGAGTTGCCACCTGACATGCGCTGCCTGCCCCGCCCATCCGCCATTGTGAATCCGAAGCAGCACGTAGGAGGCGATGAGTCCGCCGAAAACCATCATTTCCGACGCGAGAAACCACCAGATCGCGATCTTTCCGATCGGAACGCTCTGAATTTTTCCGTTGTGCGGATTGTTCCGCGTCAGAACGCTGGCCGTCGAACTCATGGACGTGTCTCCGATACCCGTGCTTCGTTTTGAAGTCGGCCTGGCAATCGAATGGTCAAGCCGTATCTTAGTCGGCCGCCGCCGCGACTGCCGGAGCCGCGGGCTGACTCTGCGGCAGCCAGTCTTCGCTGCTATCCGGCAGGCTGTACTCGTAGGGATCGCGATAGACCACCGGCTGCAGGTCGAAGTTGCCGTGCGGCGGCGGCGAATCCGTCGTCCATTCGAGCGTATTGGCGTGCCAGGGGTTGCGGCCTGCCACCTTGCCGCGCGCGAGACTCCAGGCAAAGTTAACGAGGAAGGGCAATTGCGCCAGAAGAAGAAAGATCGCGGCATAGGTGGCGATTACGTTGAGCGGCTGCAACGGCTTAAGGAAGTTGTACGCCTCGAACGTGTAAACGCGGCGCGGCGCCCCGCCTATTCCAAGTAGGAACAACGGGATGAAGACGACATTGAAGAAGACAAGCGTCAGCCAGAAATGCAGCTTGCCCAATGCGTCGTTCATCATCCTGCCAAACATCTTCGGGTACCAGTAGTAGATAGCCGCAAAGCCTCCGAAGATTACCGTTGGGAACAGTGTGTAATGGAAATGGGCGACGACGAAGTAAGTACCGTGAAAGTATATGTCGGCGGCTTCCGAGCCGAGGAATATCCCCGTTACTCCGCCGACGATAAATGTCGCCAGCCCTCCGAGCGCGAACAGCATCGGCGTCTCGAAGCTGATCGAGCCGCGCCAGAGCGTCGCGACCATCGCGAACACAATGATCGCGAACGGTACCGAAATGAGGATCGTCGTAACGCTGAACGGAGCGGCGAGCCGCGGATCCATCCCGCTTACGAACATGTGATGCGCCCAGACCACAAAGCTCAGGAAGCCCGCCGCGATGGTCGAATAGACGATCGTGCGATAGCCGAACACCGGTTTGCGCGAAAAGACCGAAAAAATCTCGAGCATCGCGCCAAAACCGGGCAACGCGACCACGTAAACCTCGGGATGGCCGAAAAACCAGAACAGATGCTCCCAGAGCAGCGGATCGCCGCCCTTTCCGGGAACAAAGAAGCCAGTGTGAAAGGTCCGGTCGAGAAACAGCATCACCGCCCCGGCAATCAGCGGCCCGACTGAAAGGAGAAAAATCACGCTCGCGCTGACCTGCATCCAGACGATCAGCGGCAGCCGCCACAGCGTCATCCCCGGCGCGCGCATGTTAATCGCGGTGGTCAGGAAATTCACGCCTCCCATAAGAAACGAGGCGAACTCGAGCGCGAGCGCGACGAGCCAGAGATTGATGCCCCAGAACGCTCCGGTGTACGCGGGAACGTCAGATAACGGTACATAACCCGTCCATCCCGCGGGCGACGCACCGCCCGGAACAAAAAAGGAACTGAGCAGTACGATCGAAGCGACGAAGAGCGTCCACACCGAAAGGCGATTGAGCCGGGGAAACGCCATGTCCGGCGCGCCGACCATCAGCGGGATCAGGAAGTTGCCCATCGCGCCCAGCAAAAGCGGCATCGCGACGAAAAACACCATGATCGTGCCGTGCATCGTGACGAACGCGTTGTAGGCGTCGGGACCGACAAACCCCCATCCGGTGACCGGCTTCTCGGGCCACGCCAGCTGCGAGCGTATGAGATAGCTCAACAGCCCTCCGACCAATGCCATGAAGGCCGAGATCGCCAGGTATTGTTTGGCTATCATCTTATGATCGGTCGAAAATACATACTGGCGCCAGAAGCCGGCCGTCTCATGAGCGTCCACAACAACCATCGTCTTCATCGCAAAAAACCTCGGTCAGCCCTTCTTCGCCGCGCCGGAGAGGTTTTGGACAGCGGCCGGCGCGGACCGCCAGGTTTTCCGCAGCCAGCTCGCGTAGTCCCCGGCGTCGTGGACGATAACGGTTCCCCGCATGTCGAAGTGCGCGTCGCCGCACAGTTCCGAGCATCCCAGCTCGTAACTACCAGGCCTGGTCGCCTCGAACCACGCGTCGATGGTCCGGCCCGGCACGACATCCTGCCTGAAGCGAAAATCAGGGATGAACAGGCTATGGATGACGTCCCTGGAGCGCATGATAAGTTCCACGGGCTTTCCCGCCGGCACGTGCAATTCACCCAGGATGGTGACGTCGTCGGGAGTGCCGAATTTTCCGTCCGGCCCCGGATAGGTGAACAACCAGGCGAATCGTTGGGCGGTTACCTCGACCTGAACCGCGTTGGAGGGCAGCGTCTCCTTGACCTTGCGCCAGGTGCTCGCGCCCGAGGCGTCGATGCTAAGATCGAGACAGAGCACGATCGCGGCGGGAATCAGGACCCACGCGGCCTGGCGGATGGTTTCGGCGCGCTTGTAAAAGGCCCGACGGCCCTGTTTGCGCCTGTATCGCAGAACGAAGTACAGGAGCAGTCCTTCGGTCGCCAGAAACCACGCGCCGACGATGTAGTAAATCAGGCGGATCGTGGAATCTACCGAACCGCCGAAAGTCGATACATTCTGCGGAAGCCAACTAAGCATACACTTTACTCAGTAGGGCAAATCCCCTTGTGAGAATGTCTCCGAGCTTGCGCAAACAGCTTGCGGCTGTTCACCATAGGTACACGAGAACCAACAGGATCGGCCACACCGCGCACACGAAATACCAGTAAATCGAGAACGCCTCGATCGCCGGAAGCCGGAGATCCAGACCGTCGCGCAGGCTCAGGCTCCCGAGCCACAGCATCCACAACACCGCGAACGTGACATGTGCCGCATGGCATCCTAAGAGCGTGTAAAAGGTTGAGCCGTAGATACCGGTCGTCAGGCTGAGGCCGTGGGCGACAAGGCGGACCCACTCACTGCCCTGGATCGCAAGGAACGATGTGCCAAGCAGCCCCGTAAGCGCGAGACGGCGCCCGTAAGCGCCCGTCTCTCCCGCGCGCGCGGCACGCACCGCGAGTCGCATCGTAACCAGGCTTGCGAGCAGGACGAAGGTGTTTATCCAGGTGACAAGGAGCGGCAGGCGCGGAAGTCCCGGCGGAGGCCAGAACGCCGCGCCAAGCCGAAAGACCAGGAACGAACCGATAAGCCCGGTGAAGAGCATCGCTTCGGCGGCGACGAGAAGCATCACCGCGAACCGGCTGTTGCGTACCGCGTTCTCGACAGCGGGCGTCGAGACGGCGCTGGCCGCGGGGGCGGGCTCGCGGCGCGCCTTGATTGCTGTTGTGCTTGTGATTACGCCAGCGACCGCGGCCGTCGAACTCGACCCCGACAATGCCCAAATGCCCCGGTAATGCGCGCGGCCGGCCGCCGCGCGGCTATCACGCATCTCCAATGGCGCCTTCCCTCGTTTCGCAGTGAATTAGTTTGTTCCCGACATCCAAACCCGCTGCGGTCACTTTGCGGCATGCTGCGGGGCCTCGATGTGAGCCGCGCGATGCTCCTTCTTGAGTTGCGGGATTACATACTTGTGCATCAGTTCCATGCTCTTGAGGACCTTGCGATGGTCGAGGCCGCCGAGCCGGGTCCAGCATAGAAGCACGCTTACGCCGTACCTGTCGCGAATCTTGCGGATCTGCTCGACGCAGTAGTCGCGATCGCCGCAGATGACCGCGCCGGCCTCGAGCAGCTGATCCCAGGTGATATGAGCCGCGAGGTCGCGGGTTTTCGTATATAGCTCGTAGCTCTTGACCGGTCCCTGCCCCTCGGGCGGCGCAACGTACTTGGCAATGGTCCTGTAGTACCAGAGAACGGGCTCGGCGAATTCACGCCGCGCTTGCTCGGTGGTCTCCGCGCAATAGACCATGCAGAGCGCCGCGATTTGCCGGCTCGCGGGATCGTAACCGCCGTCGCGCAGCGCGTCGCGGTATTTGACGATCAGGTCGTCGGCGGTCTTGCCCTGGAATCCGAACACGGGCGCGCACAGAAGGTTGAAGCCCCACTTCCCGACCATCGGAAAGGTCGCCTCGCTCAGGCTCGCAATCCAGACCGGCGGATGCGGTTTCTGGAGCGGCTTGGGACGCACCGGCTGGTCCTCGAACCGATAGTGCACACCCTTGAAGTTGACCCGCTCCTGGGTCCACGACTGCAGGATTACTTCGAGCGATTCGTTGAAGATGCCGCGCGATTTTGCTTGATCGATCCCGAAGCCGCGGAACTCGTTGGGCTGATAGCCGCGCCCGACGCCGAAATCGATCCGCCCCTCGCTCATCAGATCGAGCATCGCGTAATCTTCCGCGACCCGTATCGGATGGTTGAACGGCAGGACGACGACGCCCGTGCCGAGCCTGATTCGTTTGGTCACCGAGGCCATCGCGCCAAGCGTAACCGCCGGCGATCCGCAGTACCCGTACTCGGTGAAGTGATGCTCGGCGGGCCAGATCGAATCGAAGCCGAGGTCTTCGGCCGCGCGCATCAAGTCGAACTGTTCCCTGACGATCTCATGCTCGGTCTTGCCGATCGGGTTCTCGAATAGATGCAACATCCCGAACTGCATACAGTTCCTCCTTGTTGCGGCCCGACGACGGAACACCCGCACAAATGTTTGAATCGGACAGAGCGGCGCGCTATGCAGCCAAGCCCCAAGCATCGACTGCGCCCCTCGCATGCCGCGGGCAGCATCGAGCGTGCCATTGGCGGCGAGCGGTTTGAAGAAGTTCGTCGTTCAAAGCGGATCTGTGTGAATTTCCCGTACGGAGCGAACCAAAAGATTGGCGCGAAAGTACCCAATTGATGCGATCGGATGCGTCGCGATCGGAGTCGCTTTCGCACTTTGCGCAATCTCAGAAACGCGGGCGCACGGCGACTCGAGTGCGCCCACGGCGACCGTCCGCTCCGACGCCCGATCGGCGCATCCCGGCTCGGCACCAGCCCGCGGGTTTCCGTTACCGCGCCCGGCCGGCAATCTGGTAGAACTCCGCGGGAACTGCCCGCAAAGAACAGCCGCTCTGGAAATCGGCGCGGCTCGCACGGAGAACCGATGACCTACGAAACATACAAGCTCATAACCGTAGAGGTCCGCGGAAGAGTCGCTTACGGCACCATCAACAACCCCCCGGTCAACGTGATCACCGCGCCGCTGCTGGACGAACTGGTCCGGCTGTCGAGCGAACTCGAAGCCGACGAAAATCTTCTTGTGTTCGTGCTCAGGAGCGCGAACCCGGATTTCTTCATCGCGCACTTCGACGTCGGCGCCATCTTGGAATTCCCTATCGACCAGCCCGCCCGTCATGAGGATTACGCCAACGCCTTCTATCACGACATGTGCGAGCGCTTCCGTCTCATGAACAAGGTCACCATCGCGCAGATCGAAGGGCGCGTGGGAGGCGGCGGATCGGAACTCGCCATGTCGTTCGACATGCGTTTCGGCGTGCGTGGAAAGACGTTCGTGAACCAGATGGAGGTGCCGCTTGGAATACTGCCGGGAGGAACCGGGACGCAGCGGATGCCGCGACTCATCGGGCGTAATCGCGCGGTCGAGGTGATCCTCGGCGGAATCGACATGGACGCCGACACGGCGGAGCGCTGGGGCTATCTGAACCGCGCATTCGAGCCCGCGCAGATCGGCCCGTACGTCGAGTGGCTGGCCGAGCGTATCGCGTCGTTTCCCGTCGAGGCGGTGCGGCTCACCAAGCAGGCGATCAATTCAGCCGACAAGCCACTGGCCGAAGGGCTTAGGGACGAGAGCTATCTGTTCCAGCAACTCGTCCGAACCGAGTCCGGACGGCGCAACATGAAGAGGTTCCTCCAGATCGGGGGCCAGACGCGCGAGGGCGAACTCAAGATCGTCGATCTGAGCGGACGCCTGGGCCGACACTGACGGCCTGCCCCTGCCGAACGCGCGAGGCGCCGTTCGACGCTTGTTCCGGGCGGCGATACCGCACGGATCGGATTGCACACAGGCGCGCTCGCAGACATGCCGAGCGCCCGTGACGAGCACGGGACGCCGTCGGGTGTTTCCATCCGGAAATCTCGGGCCGCTAGCGTGGCGACC
>JAKAVC010000173.1 GCA_021817345.1 Deltaproteobacteria bacterium
GCCGAACCCAAGCGCTCGGCTGCTGGCTTAACTGACAATCAACCGCGGGAGGCCGCCTGATCGTGCCTTCCCGATCCACAAGATCTGACAATTACTCTCTCTCAAGTGGCAGCAGGTGACCGGCACGGCGGAACAGAAAGTGCCGTTTGAGGTTATCTGCCTAGAAGAGGCTCTCCAAGCTGGCGGTCACGAGCGCGCCTATGTCGTGCTCGGCGGCGACGGCTGGAAGCTCCGGAACTTCTACACGTCTGGCGGTCTCGACAAGTACCTGAGAGCCTCGGGCAGGGTCGAGATCCTTAGCTTGGAAGCTTTCATTGCAAAAGCGAACAGGGGAGAATTATGAGCTAAAGGGGATGGACAAGACCGAGAATCAGCGGGCTATTTTCGAGTTTCTTGTTGCTCACTTCAAGTCACAAGAGCCCTTCACGAAAGAAGAGATGGAGGCTCAGACTAGCTGGCAAGGCAAGACATTTTCGACGTATTGGTCAAAGCAGTACGAACAATTTGTCATTGCGGCAGACGCAGACTTTTTTCGCGTAAGTGAAGCATTCCGACCGTTTGCCAGTTGGGAGGCTTTTCAGCGGCATGTGACGCAGGTTCGCCGCGTTTCATCTGACTACACCCTTCTCTGTCATGATAGCGTTCTCGTTTTCGAGTTTTTCATGCCTCTCACGAACGAGACGCATCTTCGGACGGCCCTCGACGCACTCTTCTACAAGGACACAATCCTTGCCAGGCTAAAGGCGCTAGACTGGAAAAAACTTACTGACTACTTCCCGTGTGATGCGGGCGAGACGAAGGCGGCGTATTTCGACCGGCTATGCGCGTGGCTGGCGACACGCTTTCAAGGCTATTCCGTGACGACGGTGAGCGGCCGATTTCGGGCCCAAGACCTTATGACCATAACGGGCGCTGCAAAAATCGAAGAGGATGGGGACCGCTACTTAATCGATGAGACGACTGCGATTGTCCGTTTCATTTTTCCATGCGGAAAGCCGGCGAGGCGCGAGGCCGGCAGCGCGCGAGATTTTGGTGACCCCGAGCCAGATCCAAACGACCCCACCGGCCAGGAAGAGGCGAAAAGGCTGCGCTGGTTCTTCAACGCGCTGTTCGTCCAGAGCATCATACAGGTCGTCAACGGTGAAGCTGAGATATGGATGGTAGAGAGCGGGCTAAGAAATCGCCTGCACATCTGGAGGGTCGAGTCCGCCTAGGCTATGCCTGACGATTTCGCGCGGTTATGGTTGCGCCGCAATGGTTACGGTGCCATAGCGGAGCTTATCGACGAAATTGTCACCGAGTGGAAAACTGCTGGGAAACGTACACGCCGCAATTGGTTTGAGATTCTAGGCGGTGACAAACTCGGGAGAAGGCGAATCGCGGCTGGCCGCGAATTCCCTATAATAGCATCGGTTCGTGCACGACAGGGCTTGCCCCCGACCACGGCAGCGATCCGGGCTCCTGCGGAGAGCGAACCACCACCGCCAATCGTACGGTCAGGGAGATGGCCGGCGGGCGCAACAATGCGTCCGGCGAAGAAATCTCAGGAGCCCAGCGGCATCAAGTGCGGTCGCTGCGGGGCTAACGCACGGTACCGAACCCCGGTGCCCGACGCGCGGCTGTGGGATTATCGCTGCGCGAAACACAAAGGTTCAACCTTCGAGCCAATTCCAGGCCTAACGAGGCCTCGCCGCGTGAGGCGCCAAACCCGCCGAGGCGGAGGAGGGTAGCCCTTGACGCGGCAACCCGCGCGAGCGCCAGCGTCAGCGGCCGACGCTGGCGGGCGGGGCGTCTTGGCGGAGCCCGGTGATACCTTCGCGGCAGCCATTCGTTCGAGACGCGACGCCTTTCGCCTCGCGGCGCAGAGCGCAGTGATTGACTAGTCCTGCCGCCTCCCGTCCAAGGAGCACCGAGCGAAAAACGGGCGGTGCTCACGCCGGGCCGCGGCGGAACTGTCCGCTCCTACGCCGATGACGGTTGCGTGGCTTCGCCTTGCGCGAGCGCGCGTGAGAAGCGGCGCAGATCCGCTGACCTGCCGGCAGTCACCAGCACGTCGCCGGTGTTGAGCGCGCGGTCCGGCGCCGGCGGAATGAATCCCGCCTCCGGGTCTTCAGCGTCGCGAACCGCCAGCACCGAAACTCCGTAGCGCGCGCGGGGATCGAGCTTGCGTAGCGTCGTCCCCTTTGCCTCGGGCGGCACCACGACGCGCGTAATCCTGTATCCCGTCGCCCAGAAGATGTTGCTGTCCTGGGTGCCCAGCGTCGAGAGCGACACGGTCACCCGGTTGAGCGCCTTGCCGATCTCGTGGCGCGTCACGATCCCGAGGAACCGTCCGCCATGCTGGCGCTCGGTGACAGGAAGCTCATCGACCCCTTCGCCCTCCATCGTCTGCGCCGCCAAATCAAGGCTCGACTCGGGTGTGACGGTCGGGTACCCGCGCTCGCACAGATCGAACGCATTGACCAGCGGCGACAGATCCTCGCGGCTGCCGAGTACCCCGACCAGCTCGCGGGTCACGACAACCCCGGCCAGTTCGCCTTCGTCGTCAACGACCGGAAGTATCGCCTGATGGGTTTCGCCGGCCAGGCGTAGCACATCGGTCAGTTTGGCGCTGCCCGAAACGACCGTCACGTCCTTGGTCATCACCGAGCCGACGTGGATGTTGCTCAGCGCGATACGCTCCTGGTCGACGTGCAGCGTTTTGCCCTCGCGGGCGAGCTTGTAGGTGTCGATCGACTCCGACTCGATCGCACGGGCAACCGCGAGCGCCGCTATCGTCGCGATCATCGCGGGTATCGCGACCGTGTAGTTCTGCGTCATCTCGAACAGCAGGAACAGTCCGGTCAGCGGCGCATGCGTTGTTCCGGCCAAAAAAGCGCCCAACGAAACCAGAGCGTAGGAGCCGCGCGGCCCGGTCAGGTTCGGCATGAAAGCCGCGAACACCCGCTGGAAGGTTCCGCCCGCCATCGTGCCGATAAAGAAGATCGGACCGAACACCCCGCCCGGCGCGCCGCATCCGAGCGACAGGCTGCTCGCGGTAAACTTCGCGACCGTTAGCGCCAGCAGCATCCCGAACGCGAACTCCCCCGCCATCGCCTGGTTGATGATCGGATAACCGTCGGAGAGATTCTGCGGCAGCGGAATCGCGATAAGCCCGACCGCGGCAAGCCCGAGCGCGAGCCGCGCCCAGTCGGGAACCTTGAGCCGGCGGAAGAATCTCGCCGTGCCATAGAAGAACCGGATGTAAGCCGCGCTCAGAACTCCGACCCCGATCCCCATCAGGCCGTAGGTAATCATCTCCCAGTAGCTCTTGAGCACGAACGGCGGAACAACGAATATCGGCTGGTTGCCATGAACCGCGCGCGCGGTTAGCACGGCGGTGGTGGTGGCGACGATCAGCAGGGTAAGGTTGGCGACCTCCGCATGACCGAGCAGGACGATCTCCTGCGCGAACATCAGGCCACCGATCGGGGCGTTGAAGGTCACCGCGATTCCGGCGCCCGCACCGGCCGCGACCAGCACCTTGACGCGCTCAGTGGTGAGCTTGCGCGCCTGCGCGACCAGCGAACCGATAGCGCCGCCGATTTGCGCGATCGGGCCTTCACGTCCGACCGACGCGCCGCATCCCAGCGACAGCGCCGCGCCCATCGCCTTGACGAAGATCCATCGCCGCTTGATGCGCGCGTTGCCGAGATTCACCTGCTCGAGGAAGTTGGGAAATCCATAACCGAGCACGTCGCCCGGAAAGAACCACGCGAGGATGAGCATCCCGACTCCGCCTGTCACCAGCACCACGGGAATAAAGATCAGGAAAAAGCCGCCGCGCGGAATCTGGAGCGCCCGCCATTCCAGGTCGCGGAACAACCACGAGAAGAAAGCGATCAGCAGATTGAAGCCGAAATGGCCAAGCGCGCTCAGCACTCCGACCACCGCGGCGAGAAGAATCAGTTGTACATATTCGAACTGATCGGTGCGAAGTCCGAAATTCGAAAGTTTCATCCCTCTTCCAAACAGTCAGTCGCGATCCGCCGTCCAAGCGCTCAGATGCCGAGAAATTTTTTGACCACGTCGAGGAATTCGCCGAGCTGGTCGTGATGAACCCAGTGGCCGGCCTTCTGGATCGTTACGATCTCGGCGCCCTTGAACGCGCTGGTGCGGCCGTCCTTTTCCCAATCGCCGGTCCACGATTCAGCCCCGCGGATTAGAAGCGTCGGACAGGCGATACGCCCCCATATTTCCTTGGCGTCGTTCAGGTTGAAGAGATACGGCGAAGTGGCGCGCACGTAGTTGTCGAACTTCCAGGAGAAGGTGCCATTCTCGTTTCGGCGCACTCCGTGGATTGTCAGATGGCGCGCCTGTTCGACGCTCAGATGGGGATTCGCCTCGCGCATCCGGGCGAGCGCCTCGTCGAGCGTCGCGTACTCGCGCACCTTGCGCCGCGACAGCGTCTGCATCTCGCCAATCCAGTGGCTCATCCGCTCGTGGGCGGGCACATTGCGGATCATCGACGGCGGAGGACCGAGCCCCTCGATCGATACGACCTTCCCGACCGTCTTCGGAAACACGCCCGTATACTGGAGCACGATACCGCCGCCGAGCGAATGCCCGATAAGCGTGACCGGCTGATTGCCCATCGCGCTCATCAGCTGCGCCAGGTCGAGCACGTAATCGACCATCGCGTAGCTTCCGCCCACGGCCCAGTCCGAGTCGCCGTGGCCGCGCAGGTCGGGCGCGATCACGTGGTAATGCTTGCGCAGTTCGAGCGCGGTCCAATCCCAGTTGCGCGAGTGATCGCGTCCGCCGTGGACCAGGATCATGAGCGGTTTGTCGGGATTGCCCCAGTCCACGTAATGGAGCTTCAGGCGCTGGGAATAGAAGTAATGAGAAGTGGGACCGATTATGCTTTCAGCCATTGGCCTGGGTTGTCTTCATTTCTCCGTCTCGTGGCGTTCACGGACGCGTCGGTCGATCAACAATACCAGTCTCTTTCAGCGAAGATTAAGCGCAGGCGCCGGTTAGCGGCCATCTCCGCAGAGCACGCGCGGCCATCATTGCGCGCTCTCGCAAGTTATACAACGCCAATCTATGCTCAACTCAACTATGACGTCATCGTGGGATACACTTCGTCGAGCGCGGCACGGGCGGTATTGACGATGAACTCGACCTCCTGGTCGCCGATCACGAACGGCGGCGTGATCATCATGGCGTCGCCGCCGGCCGCGCCCGCCATCCCGGTGGCGGGATAGAAGAACATCCCGCGGCGCACCGCCTCGCCAAGCACCCGGCTCACGCATTTGGCGTAGGACGGGAACGGGATTCGCCGCTCGCGGTCGCGGACCAGCTCGATACCCCAGAAAAGTCCGCTGCCGCGGATATCGCCGACCATCGGATGGCCTGAGAGCCGCTCCTTGAGTTGCGCGCCGAGGCGCGCGCCGATTTCGGCGGCGTGTTCGACGAGCCGCTCGCGCTCCATGATCGAGAGTACGCCGTCGGCGATCGCGCAGGCGAGCGGATGGGCGCTGTAGGTGAAGAACATGAAGTCCGCGTGGGCGTCCTCGCATTTCTCGACCAACCGATCGTCAACCGCGATCATGCCCATCGGGACGTAGCCGCCGGTCAGCCCCTTGCCGCCAACGATGATGTCGGGCTTGACGTTCCAATGCTCGACAGCGAAGCGCCGCCCGGTGCGTCCGAACCCGGTCATCACTTCGTCGGCGATAAGCAGGACACCGTGGCGGTCGCAGATCTCGCGAAGGCGCGGCCAGTATTCCTTGACCGGAGGGACGGCGCCGCCGCTCGCGCCCATCATCGGCTCGGCGATAAAGGCGGCGACGGTGTGTGCCCCCTGGCGCTCGATTTCGCGCTCGAGCGCTTCGGCGCAATCGATGTCGCAGCCGGGATAAGTCTTATCGAACGGGCATCGGTAGCAATACGAGGGCGGGATTTTCGGCCAATCGAACAGCACGTGCTCGTAATCGGCGCGGCGCAGGCTGCTTCCGGCCGACAGCGCGCCCATCGTATTGCCGTGATAGGAGAATCGGCGCGAGATGATCTTGGTCCGGGACGGCTCGCCGCTCACTTTGTGATAGAGAATCGCGAACTTGAGCGCCATCTCGACGGATTCGGAGCCGCCGCTGGTGAAGAAGAACCGATTGACACCCGGCGGGGTCCATCGCGCGAGCCGCTCGACAAGCCGCTCGCGCTCGGGCGAGATCCATACCGGAACCACGTAATTGAGACGGCGGACCGTGCGCTCGGCGATGCGCGACAGCTCCTCGCGTCCCTGGCCGACGTTGACCACCACCGCGCCGCTTCCCGCGTCGAGGAGCCTGCGGCCATCGCTGGTGTACAGGTACGCGCCCTCGGCCCGCTCGATATGAAGCGGATTCCACGGTCCCCGCATGAACAGGACCTGCTGTTCCGGCATGGAGCAATCTTAGGCGGACCCTGCCCGCACAGGCAATCGGAAAGAGAAAACCGGCCGCGCCGGATTTCACCCGAAGCGGCCGGCGAACGCCAAAAAACGGCGCGAGGCTATTTGATCGCGCCCTCGCTGCGCCATCGCTCGATCTGCTCGGCGCCGTAGCCGAGACTGCCGAGGATCTCCTCGGTATGCTGTCCGAGCGTGGGTGCGAGCGAGCGAATCGAGCCGGGAGTTTCGGAGAGCTTGAGCGAGATCCCGACCTGGCGGACCTTGCCGACGCCGGGCGCGTCAAGCTCGACGATCATGTTGCGCGCGCGTATCTGCGGGTCCTTGTCGACCTCGTCGAGCGTGAGCATCCGTCCCACGCAGATATCCGTTTTGGTCAGAATCTCGAACCACTCGTCGCGGGTTTTGGTCTTGAACTTCTCGGTGAAGAAGCGATGGATCTCCTCGCGCTTCGCGGGATCGAATTCGTGCGGGATGAACTGCTCGCATCCGAGCGCGCGGCAGAGATTGGCGAAAAACCAGGGCTCGAGCGCGCCAATGGTGATGAACTTGCCGTCGGAGGTCGTATAGACGTTGTAGTTGGGAATTCCCCCGTCGAGCATCGTTTCGCCGCGCCTGGGAACCTGCCCGCCGGCGAAGAAGCTCGAAAGCGCCTGGACCAACAGCGCGACCGCTCCGTCAAGCATCGAGATGTCCACATACTGGCCGCGCCCGGTCGTCTGGCGCGCGATCAGCGCGGCGAGCACGCCGATTGCGCCGTGCATCCCGCCGCCCGCGTAGTCGGCGATAAGGTTGTGCGGAATCGTGGGCGGCTGTCCGGGGCGTCCGAGCAGCGAGAGCACGCCGGCCGTCGCGATATAGTTCAGGTCGTGGCCGACATAATCGCGGTACGGTCCGTCCTGGCCGTAGCCGGTGATCGCGCAGTAGATGAGACGCGGGTTTCGTGCCGAAAGGGTTTCGTAATCGATACCGAGGCGCTTGGCGACGCCCGGGCGATACTCCTCGACCACGACGTCGGCGCGTTGCGCGAGCCGAAGATAGATTTCCTTGCCGGGGCCGCTCTTCAGGTTAAGCCCGATCGACTTCTTGTTGCGGTTAAGAGCGTTGTAGGGCGAGCCGCTGAAGGCGGTCGCGGGGCCCTGGGTTCCGGCCGCACCGGCCTGCTGGGCGCGGCGTCCGGTCGGCGGTCCGGGTTCCTCTATCTTGATGATTTCGGCGCCGAGATCGCCCAGGATCATCGTGCAGAACGGACCCGGCGCGAGCTTGGTCAAATCCAGTACCTTGATTCCGCTAAGCGGCGGTGCCGAGGGCATAATCAATCCTTCTCCTTGTTCGAATCGCGCGCGGCCTTACGCGGGTTGCGACGGGAATTGTTTAAATCGTTTGCGTGCCGGGCGCAAACGCGCGCGCCCTTCACAGCATCGCGGCGCGCAGGCGCGCCAGCCGATCGGCGAGGGATTTCAGCCCGCCAACCATGTGCACGCCGTACCAGTGAAGGTCGCGCCCGCTTACCACCAGCACCCGGCGCGAGAGCGGCGGTGCGACCGCGGCCTTCAGTTCCTCGACGTCGCGCTCGCTGAACGCGTAGGGCTCGTCGGGGAGCAGAATCACGTCGGGCCTCAGTTCGAGCGCCTCGGCGAGCGTGGTCATCGGGTAACGCTCGCCGGCCGAGGCATAGATATTGTTGAATCCCAGCATCCGGAGCACGTCGTGCGCGTAGGTGTCGCCGTTGAACGCCATCCACGGATTCTTCCAGATCGGACAGAACACGCGAAACCTGAGCCTGCTCCAGACTCCGACCGCGGTTTCGATTTCGCTCACGCTGCGTACGATTTCGCGCGCAAGCGAATCGGCCGCCGGGTCGCATCCGAGCACGTGCCCGAGTTTCAGTATCGCCTCGACCGCGCCCGCGATCGTGCGCGGATAGGTGGTGAAGACCGGGATTCCGCTTTCGCGCAGCCGCTCGACGTCCTCGCGCCGGTTCTCCTCTGCGTTGGCGATGACGAAATCGGGCTTGAGCGCCGCGATCGCGCGCAGGTCGGGGTTCTTGGTTCCACCGATTCTGGCAACCGGCGCGAGCGCCTCGGCCGGTTCGACGCAGTAGCGCGTCACGCCAACCATGTTGCCGCCCGCGCCGAGCGCAAAAACGGTTTCGGTCCAGCTTGGAACCAGGGAAACGATCCGGCGCGGCGCGGAGTCCAGTTCGACGCGAAACCCGAGGTCGTCGACCACCGAAATCCGTGAGTCCATTGCCTTCCTACCTACTTCGACTTGCCGCGCAACACCGCTTCGAGCGCACGCCGATCGCTCTCGGTTATCCGCTCCGAGGTCCTCGCGGCCGGCTGCCGCGCAGGCGCGTCTTCAACTCGCGCGGCGTTTCCTGCCGCGGCGCCCGGACGCGAAACGGCGGGCACGGGCGCATCGGCGGGCTTGAGCGCGATCGAACTTTCCGCAGCGGGCGCCGGCAAGGAGGACGCCGCTCCCGAAGCCTCGCCCGGCGGACGGTATCCAAGGTAATGGAGCGCGCGCGGCACCAGCATCCGACGGGTCAGGAATCCCGCGATAAGCAGCGCGAGCGCGAGCAGCATCCAGAGCGGCGCACGGCGCGCGCGGCTTTTTCGTTTCCGTCTCGCCATCGTTCAGCGCAAGTCCGGGGCAGTATAACGCTCAAAACGCGAACACCCGAGATCCTACCGCACCGCGCGATCGAACAGAACCGCGCCGACCCATTTCGCGATCAGGACGCCGAACGGAAGCTCGTCAAAATGCTCCGCGCCGTTGAACCAGTCGACCCCGACCTGCTGTGCCTTTCGGCTGACACGCGCCAGCCGGAAATACCATCGATGGCGCGGGCCGTAGAAGCGGCGCGCGGCAAACGCGAGTATCCTGAGCTTGCGCCCGAGCGCGCCTTGGTGAAGCTCGCGGTCGTAGCGCGCGGGGGCGCCGGCGTCGCCCTGAAGGAAATCGGCGATCGCGCGTGCGGCGATTTTGCCATGCTCGAACGCGCACGAAATACCCTCGCCCATCAGCGGATCCACGCCAGCCGCGTCTCCCGCGAGCATCACCCGCCCGCGCGCGAATCGCTCCGCCGCATTGAACCATCGGATCGGAAACGCCTTGAAGGTCCCGGCGCTCCTGCCGAGCGCGTCGAGCCCAAGTTCGGGAAACGCGCGGCGCAGTTCGGCGAGCAGTGCGGCGCTGCGCGCTCCTTCGCCTGCGCGATGAGGCGGTAGCTGATCATAGATGCCGACGTTCAGATGGGGCCGTCCGCCAATCAGGCACGGAAACGACCACGCGTATCCGCTCACCCCCGCCTCCACGCATCGGAAGTCGAACCGATAGCGGCGCTCGACGAATTCAGGCGTGCGCTCGGGATCGACCGGGAGATCGGTCATCACGGCGCGGCCCACGGACTCCTTGGCCTGGCCGAATACGCTTGCGCGAACTGTGCTTCCAGAGCCGTCGCAGCCGACAACCAGTCCGGTCTCGAAGACTCCGCGCTCGGTCGTGAGGCGGACCTCGCCCTGCGATTGAACGACGTCGAGCACGCGGCAATTTTCGACCATTTCCAGCCCGGCTTCGCGAGCGGCCCGCGCCAGGCGCGCGTCGAACTCGTCTCGCCTGACGACCGTGCAGAGCGGATCGCCACGATACATGTCGACGTCGCCGGCCTCGGTCCTGGCGACGCCGCGAACCACTTCGACGGCGGGAACTTCAAGCTCAAGGCCAAGCTCCCTTAACGCGAGCATCGTCTTCGGAATCAGTCCGCCCGCGCAAACCTTGACCCTGGGATGGCGCGATTTCTCGAGCGCGACGATGCGCCCTGCGAGATCGGGCCTCGTGCGCGACAGATAGAGCGCAGTTGCGAGCCCGGCCGGACCCGCGCCCGCAATAACAACGTCGTATTTTGCGACCGAACCCATCGCCCGGCAAACAGGCGTAGCATCCGGCGCGAGGCGGCGAAAGCGCCCCCTTTGGGCACGCGCGGGCGGCGCAAAAAAATCGGGCGCGGCGCCGCTTGACAACGGACACCGCGCCCTCTGCGTGGCCTGCTATCGGTTGTACGGTCTAGCTCTTGGCCTTGACGACCGTGTAGAGCGTCGCGTTTCCGCGTTGAACCAGCAACAACGCTCCCTTGCCGGCGGCCTTGGCCTTCTTGACTTCATTCAGGAAGTCGTCGAGGGAAGAGACCTTGTCCTTGTTTACCTCGAGTACCACGTCGCCGGGCTGCAGCCCCGCGTCAGCGGCGGGTGAGTCGGGTGCGATACGCCGGATAACCACGCCCTTTTGCACCTTGAGATGGAACTGGCTGGCTATCTCCGGAGTAATCTCGCCGACCTGCATTCCCCAGTTGCTACCGGTTTCCTCGGCTTTGGCCATCTGCACCGGCTGTTCCTTGAGTTCGCCGATCTTGACGGTAAGCACTTCATGCTTGCCGTTGCGGATGACCTCGACCTTGACTTCCTTGCCGACCGCCGTATCCGCCACCATCACGGGCAGTTGATGCTCGCTGTTGACCTCCCGGCCGTCGAACTTGATGATCACGTCACCGCGACGGATTCCCGCCTTCTCCGCCGGCCCGTCCTTGGTTACGCTGGCGACGAGCGCGCCTTCCGGCTTCGGCAGCCCAAAGGACTGCGCAAGGTCGGGCGTGACCTCCTGGATCTCGACGCCGAGCCATCCACGGATCACGTGGCCGTACTTCTTGAGCTGATCCATCACGTGCTTGGCGAGATTCGACGGGATCGCGAATCCGATGCCGGCAAACGTACCGGTGCGGCTGTAGATGGCCGTGTTGATCCCGATTACCTGGCCTTCGGTGTTGAACAGCGGACCGCCCGAGTTGCCTGGGTTAATCGACGCGTCGGTCTGGATGAAATTGTCGTAGCTGCCGCCGAGAACGCGCCCCTTGGCGCTTACGATTCCCGCGGTAACCGTCAGGTTGAAGCCGAATGGGTTTCCGATCGCTATCACCCAGTCGCCGATGTCGGTATGGTCGGAATTGCCGAGCGTGGCGTAGGGCAGCGGATCCTTGGTGTTGATCTTGATAAGGGCGAGATCGGTCTTGGGATCACGTCCGATCACCTTGGCCTTGAACTCGCGCCCGTCCATCAGGGTGACGTGAATTTCTTCGGCGCCGCCCACAACGTGGTTATTGGTCAGGATGTAGCCGTCGGGCGAGATGATGACGCCCGAGCCGAGTCCGTGCTGCTTGTATTCGCGCGGAGGCATCTGCGGTCCGAAGAAGTGGCGGAACTGTTCGAAAGGATTGAACGGAACATTCGGCCCCGGCTGAGGTCCCTGCTGCGCCCCGGGACCCTGCTCGCCTTCTCCCGGAGGTCCGAACGGAAAGCCGAAGCCCTGAACCTTGATTTCCTGCACGACGCTTACGTTGACAACGGTGGGCATCACCCGCTTTACGAGCGGCGCAAACGATGAAATCACTCCTTCATGGCCCATCGGCACGGGCTGATTCACGGGAGCGGAAGCCGCCGCCTTGGCCGTCTGGCTTTCGACGGCCGACGGTGAAACCTTGGCGTGGGGTGCGGGCTTGTCCTGGTTGCTAGAACCCCAGAACGGAAAAGCTCCGGCTCGTGCAAAGGCGATAACGAGCCCGATCAGGACGCCGACCAGTACGGCGCCTACTTTCTTGACCATGCAGTCCTCCTGGAAGTGGGTCGATTGGGTCAGCAGGCATCAGCCGACGCCCAAATCGTGCCTTGCATAATTTATCCGACGATTCAGACAGAGCGAAATTCAGCCCTGTTCCAATAGCATACAATGGCGGACGACGACTTGCACCTTTTATTCGACCCCGGTTCGAGGCCGCCCGCCTGCTTGTGTCTGCGATATTGGGAGTGCCTTGTCTTATCTTGAATAGTGAGGACGAATCCGAAGGGTGTCGATCGATTCCGCCCCCGCGGGCTCGGAGTCTTCGGTTCCGGTTTTCGCCTCGCGCCAATTCTTTGCGGCCCCTGGAAGACCTGCGCGGTGCGGTCTCGCCGATGCTATAATCCGCCGCGGGTTAGAGAATCCTGATTGAATACAGAGACTGGCTCATGACGGCAGCCGCGGATGTAGCGCTCTTCTCGCTCGGACTCTTCACCTGGACGTTCGTCGAGTACGTGATCCATGGCTTCATGAGCCACGTTTACCGGACCTTCGTGACGCCGCTGCATGCGGCGCACCATCGCGATCCCCACGCGGTCTTCACGGTCGGAGCGTGGATGCCGCTTGCGCTCGTAACAGCAATCATCCTCTTCGCATCCGGATTTTGCCCCGCAAGCATCTTCTGGCTCGGCATCATGGCGGGCTTCGTCACCTACGAAATCGAGCATTACCGGATTCACTTCGCGCGACCCGCCTGCGAATACGAAGCGCGGCTGAGACTGCATCACCTGGCACATCATCGGGCCGCGCCCACCGCGTGCTTCGGCGTCACGACCCGGTTCTGGGATCGGATTTTCGCAAGCGAGCCGGAGCGGGCGCGGATGGCGGCGATGGAGGCGGCTATCGCCGCAACCGAACCGCTGACGGGACCGACCAACGCGCGGCTTGCGCTTCGTCCGTGGATCCTCATTCGCGGGCCGCACTTCTGATTGCCCGCGTTCTCGAAGGAGCCCGCGATCGACGATAGCGACGGGACAGCGATACTCGCCGCAAGCCGCTTACTAACGTAGCGGGGCGCACGGCCCTGCGCAGCGGTGGACAGAGCGACGCCCTCGCTTGCGCGGTTCTCGGCGCAACTCAACGCCCGTGGCGCGACGACTGGAGGGTCTGCAGAAGCATCAGGCCCGCGAGAACCTTGCGCTGCTGATGGGAACGTCGTCCCGGACTCAAGGAACTTGTTGCAGCCGGGTGTCTCGACGTGGCGCCAGAAGCACCGGGTTGCGCGGCTGAAACCGGCCCCAACACGCCGGGCAGGCCGGCAAGCGCCTCGGCCGAAGCGGGCTGGGTGGGTTCGGCGCGAATACTTGGAGCCATCATGAAGCGCAGGCTGCCGTAATGCCTCTCGAGTTGGCCCGACGTAAACCGTGCGCTCTGCGTCGTGAGCCACAGCGCTATCACCGCCCACAGGAGAAGCGCTGCGCGTCCTAGCACCCGGCTCCGAACCCGCCCAGCCAGGTTTAAGACGTGAAGCACGTGTACGTCTTGCCTCCCGCTAAGATCAGCGGCAAGAAGCATGCCCATTTGCGGCCAGCCAACGTCTTTTCATTCCCGTCAGCTTTTCGTTCGACGTGGCGAATCCGCGCACCCAGCTCACCCTGCCCAGCGGGACGGTTCTGGCGTACACTCATGATGGATGATCGCGATGAAACGGACCAAAGGCGGGAAGCCGGGAGACCTCGAATACGCTGGAGCCTGTCCCGAGCGTAGCGGAAGGAACGCCGACGAAAACATCAAGGGAGGGCTAAGCAGCGAGTGATGGCAACCAGGGAAAATCAACGCGCGGCCGGCGCGAGCGAAGAATGGCTAGCCCAGGTCCGCGAGCGTCCGCTCGAGCCGGGACTGCCGATTATCGACCCTCACCATCATCTCTGGGATCATCCCGGCAGCCGCTATCTGCTGGATGAAATCCTGCACGATACCGGCTCGGGCCATCGCGTCCTCGCCACGGTGTTTGTCGAGTGTCTCTCGATGTATCGGGCGGACGGGCCGGAATCGACGCGGCCAGTGGGCGAGACCGAATTCGTCAACGGAATCGCCGCGCAAAGCGCGAGCGGACAATACAGTGAAACGCGAGTCGCAGCGGGCATCGTCGGCTTCGCGGATTTAACCCTGGGCGCCGCCGTCGAGCCCGTATTGCAGGCGCATATCGCAGCAGCGCCGGCGCGTTTTCGCGGCATCCGCCATGCCGCGGGTTTCGACCCGTCTCCCGACGTCAGGAACTCGCATACCAACCCGCCGCCGGACTTGTACTATTCCGCGCGTTTTCGCGAAGGCTTTGCGAAGCTGCGTCCAGCCGGTCTCAGCTTCGACGCCTGGCAGTACCATCCGCAGATGCGCGCGCTCACCGATCTCGCCAAGGCGTTCCCTGACACGACGATCGTGCTCGACCATTTCGGCGGACCGCTCGGCATCGGCCCTTACGAAGGCCGGCGCGAGGAAATCTTCCGCCAGTGGAAGGACGACATCGCCGAACTCGCGCGATGCCAGAACGTGGTGGCCAAGCTCGGCGGCATCAACATGGCGATAAACGGATTCGGATGGCATCGCCGGCCCACGCCTCCGACTTCCGACGAACTCGTCGCGGCGACGCGCGATTATTACCTGCACGCGATCGATCGATTCGGGCCGAGCCGATGCATGTTCGAGAGCAATTTCCCGGTGGATCGCGTTTCCTGCTCGTATGTGGTGCTATGGAACGCCTTCAAGAAGATCGCGGCCGGCTTCACCGCCGATGAAAAAGCGAGCTTGTTCCATCGCACCGCCGCAAGGGTTTATCGGCTCGCGATCGCGCCTGGCGCGCCGCCCCAGTAACGGCTTCATGCCAGGCGCCGGCGTCATCTCATCAACTTGTTCGCGCGACATCGCGCTGGATGAGAGTTCGCGTCCGAATCGCGGCGCTCAAAAAAAGGATCGCGTGTCCGAGCTCCGGGCACGCGATCCTTTGTTGCGCACCGACACCGCCGGGCCGTCGAGGCGACGGCGTATCGACGCGCGAGTTGGCGCGACCGCGCCGCTCCCTACCCTTCGGCCATCGCCTGCATGTCGGCGATCGCTTCGGCGAATTCTTCCATGAATTCCTTGACGACCGTGCGGCACGATTTCACGCTGTCCACCAGTCCGACGCCTTGGCCGACGAAATAGGTGACCAGTTCGCGCGCCTGCGGATTGCCCTTCTCGGCCGCGCGCTGAGCGGCTTCGAGCGCGGGTTCACTGATAAGGCTCTGAAACGGCATCGGTAGCGGTCCCGGACTGTTGGGGCCTTCCCATGCGTCGGTCCATGCCGAGCGGAGCTGGCGCGAAGGCTTGCCGGTGCGGCATCGGGAACGCACGGTATCGCGCGAGCGCGCCGCGATCATCTTCTCGCGAAAAATTTCCGAGGTCTCCGATTCGTTGGTGGCGAGCCAGACCGAACCCGTCCACGCTCCCGCGGCGCCCATCGCCATGCACGCCGCCATCTGCCGGCCCGTCATGATTCCGCCCGCGGCGAGCACCGGGATGTTGCGGATCGGCTTGATCGCGCGAAGTACCTGGGGAATCAGCACGATCGTCGAAACTTCGCCGCAATGGCCTCCTGCCTCGCCGCCCTGCGCCACGATTATGTCAACGCCCGCCTGCGCCTGGCGGACCGCATGCTCGGGAGCGCCGACAAGAGCCGCGACCGGCACGCCGTGCTTGCGCCCCATGTCGAGCATCGACTGCGGCGGCACGCCGAGCGCGTTGGCAATCAACGCGATCTTGTGGCGGAACGAGACCTCGAGCAGTTTGAGGGCGTTTTCCTGCTGAAGCGACGACGGCGCATCGGGAGCGCGCACCCGGCCGCCCTCGAACGCTTTCGCCGGTTCGATTCCATGACTGGCGAGAAGGTCGCGCACGAAATCGCGATGCTTCTGCGGGACGCGCTCGGCGAGCATCCGCGTGGTCACGCCCTTCTCGTCTTTGATCGCCAGGTTTTCCGGAATGAGCACGTCGATACCGTAGGGCTTGCCGTCGATATGTTCGTCTATCCAGCTCAATTCGAGATCGAGCTGTTCCGGCGTAAACGCCGTCGCGCCCAGGACGCCAAACCCGCCCGCCCGGCTCACCTGGGCAACCACGTCCCGGCAATGGCTGAAGGCCACCAGCGGAAACTCGATGCCAAGCATTTCGCAAATCACATTCTTCATTGTTCGTTCCTTCCTCGCGCTCAGGCTTGCGGCGAAGACGCCCTGCGTCGTTTGAGCATTACGCTATTCAACATTTTACTCGCTTTGAGTCCAACCCGGGCTAAAGTACTCCGATTAGCCGCGCAACCCGATCGCGAACGAACTCGCGCCACGCCGGATCGCCGACCTGGCGCGGCAACAAGGTCTCCATGTGCGTAAGACCCATGATGAAGACGCTGAAAACCCGCGCGACGAAGTCCGGCTCGAGTTTCGGATCGAGCTTGCCGGCCCGCTGTGCGCATGCGACGAGTTCGCCGATGCGGCGTATCGCGAGTTCGTCCGAACGCGACAGCAACCGATTGACTTTGCCGTCGATGGTGGAAGCGAGATGCACTTCTATCGAAAGCTGACGGAGCATCTTCAACTCCGGCCCGGTGTACGCCGCGGCAAGGAGCGGCAGCGCGGTCGCGTCGCCGGCCCCGTCGCCGTCCTGGGCGAACAGCGGAATCGAGCGCACTGCGCGCTTGACCACCTCGAACAGCAAATCCGCCTTGCTCTCGAAATGCTTGTAAACCGCGCCCGCCGTGATGCCGCTCGCTTTCGCTATCATCCGGAGCGAAGCGCGCTCGAACCCCTGCTCCGCAAGCAAGCGTCCCGCGCAGGCAAGGATTCGCTCGCGGGTCGATTCCGAACCGTTCGCGCTTGCGCCAGTGGCGCGCTTGAGCCGCTCGGCACGCCCGCCCGGACGCCGCTTCCGCCGCTGGCGCGTATCCGTTCCGGACTCTCGAGAAACTGCCCCGTTACGTCCCATGGCGCGGTTCAATGTTTCGCATTTCGGGTTTGACGAGTAAACGGCCGCTTGATCAGGCTCCGCCTCCTTGGTAAACGACTGTTTACCGCGCGCGCCCGCGGCGTTCAATCGCCCACGGCCGCCAGGCTCTCGGACGCGGGCAGGACACGCCCCGCGCCGAAGGCGAAATGAGCGGCGAGATGTGGGAACGTATCATGCGCGAAGGCGCCGGCGTCCCGGCGGTAGCCGATGCGCTGTTCGACGTTATAAACCTGAATCGGCCGCCCGAGTCTCTCGCGAGCGACGCGGTTTTTCTTGCGGCGGTCAACGAAGTCACGCAACGACCGCCGAGACCGCCGGTTGACGACAAGGACCTTGCGCCCTATCCGCCGGCGGCCATAGTCAACTGAGGAGGATTGAATGAGCACGCCGCTACCCGAACCCATGCGCGCCGGAATTTTTCTCGCGCCCTTTCATCCGACCGACGAGGATCCGACCCTGGCGCTCAGGCGCGATCTCGATTTGATCGAGCATCTCGACCGCCTCGGATTCGACGAGGCCTGGATCGGCGAGCATCACTCGGCCGGCTACGAAATCATCGCCTCGCCCGAGCTGATGATCGCCGCCGCCGCCGAGCGCACCACGCGGATTCGGCTCGGCACCGGCGTCATCTCGCTCCCGTACCATCATCCCCTGATGGTCGCGAACCGCATCGTTCAGCTCGACCATATGACGCGCGGCCGCGCGATGTTCGGCGTCGGGCCCGGCCTGCTCCCGTCGGACGCGGAGATGCTCGGCGTGCCGGTGCCGAAGCAGCGTGACCGGATGGCCGAATCGCTCGACGTGATACTGAGGCTGCTGGCGGGCGAAGTCGTCAACGAGGAAACCGAGTGGTACGTGCTAAGGGAAGCGCGATGCCAGCTTCTGCCGTACTCGCGCCCGCGCCCGGAATTCGCCGTCGCGAGCACGTTCACGCCGTCGGGCGGAAAGCTAGCCGGCCGCTACGGACTCGGGATGCTGTGTGTCGCGGCCTCGCAGCAGGCCGGATACGACGTGCTCGGAACCAACTGGCAGGTCGCGTGCGAAGTTGCGCGGGAGAACGGCCGCGAGATGGCTCGCTCGGCGCTGCGGCTGGTCGCTCCGATGCATCTTGCGGAGAGCCGCGAGCAGGCGATGCGCGACGTCGGGTTCGGACTCGCCAAGTGGGTGGACTATTTCAGGCGGATCAATCCGACCGCGAGCGGCGACGACCTCGGCGCGAGCGTTCCCGCCGAAGCGATGGTCGAATCGGGGCGCGCGGTTATCGGCACGCCCGACGACGCGATCGCGATGATCGAAAAGCTTGAGAAACAGTCGGGCGGCTTCGGATGCATCCTGCTGCTCGCGCACAACTGGGCGGACTTCGACGCCACCAAAAAATCCTACGAGATGTTTGCCCGCTACGTCTTGCCGCGCTTCAACGGCTCGAACGCCGCCCGCGCCGCCTCGCTTCAGTGGTACACCGACCACAACGAGGAATTGATCGGCAAGGCGATCCAGGCCGCGAGCGAAACCGTCCAAAAACACTTCGCGGAGCAGGCTGCCAGGCAGCGGCACTGAGCGGATTCGAGGAGGTCTTGCGATGCCAACCCCGAACTGGCCGAAAGGCCGCGCCGTCACGCTCGCTGCGCGCGGAAATCAGCCGCCTATCACTCTGGCCGTACACGAACTCGGCAAGGGACCGGCGGTGGTCTTCTGTCACGGATTTCCGGAGATCGCCTATTCGTGGCGTCATCAGCTTCCCGCCGTCGCCGAAGCGGGATTCCGCGCAATCGCGCCGGATCAGCGCGGCTACGGAGAATCGAGCGCGCCCGAAGCCGTCACCGATTACGGCATCACCGAACTGACCGGCGACCTCGTCGGCCTGCTCGACGCGCTCGGGATCGAGCGCGCGGTCTTCGTCGGTCACGACTGGGGCGGATTCGTCGCGTGGGCGATGCCCGTGCTGCATCCCGAGCGCACCGCCGGTGTTATCGGCGTATGCACGCCGTACATGGCGATTCCGCCGACATCGATGATGCGCGCGATGGTCGATGGAGAAGACGAGCGCCACTATATCCTGTGGTTCCAGAAACCCGGCGTCGCCGAGAGCGTGATGGACTCCAGGGCGAGGCTGATTTTCGATCGCCTGATGCGCGCGCCGCTTGAGCCCGCCGCGATGGCGAAGCGGCTCACGTCGAGCGGCAAGTTCGAGATGAACCCGTTCCGCCGAATCGAGGAGTTCCGCGGCGAGAGTCCTTCAATCGTAAGCCCCGAAGAACTCGACGTGTACGTGTCCGCCTACGAGAAGAGCGGTTTTCGCGGCGGTATCAACTGGTATCGCAATATCGATCGCAACATCCGCGAGCATCCCGAGATCGGCACAAAACCGCTCGCCCTTCCCTGCCTGATGATCACCGCCGAATGGGACGTCGCACTTCCGCCGCGTCTGGCCGAAGGGATGAAGGAGCGATGCTCCGACCTGGAGATGTGCAATATCGAGCGCGCGGGCCATTGGGTGCAGCAGGAATTTCCCGAACAGGTGAACAAGGCAATCGTCGGATGGCTCAACCGGCGCTTCACAAAGTGAATCCCCGCAAGGCCGCGCGGCAGGGCCGCTCGACCGCGGCCAACCGGCGTTCGACTCGAGAATTACAGCCGAGACGCGCGCGCCGGCTCGTGTGACGGATGGAGATCCTATTAAATCCTGTATAAGATAGTGACAGAGGCTTCTGTTTTTGCCAATGTATAAAGCATGGGTAATCCAGCGGGTGTGCGGAGAGATTTTGCGGCTCT
>JAKAVC010000004.1 GCA_021817345.1 Deltaproteobacteria bacterium
TTCGCGCCGAACCCAAGCGCTCGGCTGCTGGCTTAACTGACAATCAACCGCGGGAGGCCGCCTGATCGTGCCTTCCCGATCCACAAGATCTGACAATTACTCTCCCTGCCTAGGTTGATGCCTCACGTGCTGATCTGTGATCTATACACCACAGATCAACTACGTGGCGCCCCGGGCATGAATAGCGCGTTATGGGCTGCCTTGCGGAAAAACCAAAATGAGCGTTATCACCACCTTCCCGCTGCGCGCGTCGGTGGCGCTGACGACTTGGACGACCTGTACATTGACTTCAAGAAGGTCTATGGCATCCCCCTTAAGAGCCTGTACACAGCCCTCAACTCAGGCGGTATCACGAGGGTAGCTGTAGTTCCCGGACCTTACCTTCACGATCTGATCCACCGTTTTTACGCTTTCCAATCGCGTGTTGCAGTCCCCGATTAAACTGGCAATTGTTTTTCGGCACCCCGGCGTTAAGCCAACTCTCCGGCTAGCAGCGCGCAAAGCGGCAGAATGCGCTGTCCGTCGATCGCCTCAATAGCTACTCTCGCACCGAGAGCGAAGTGACCTTTGGACGCCGGTGCGTCCTGTTAAGGTGACTCTGTAAGAGTTCCGTGGCTGTCGCGAGATCTTCATTGCTCACTATATTGTACCGGTCGAAAATCCGTCGCGTCTTGTGGCCGCTCAGTTCCATCGCGACCCGCTCCGGGATGCCCGCGCGGACCATGTTGCGAACTGCGGTGCGGCGGAGATCATGAACTATGATGCCGCTGAGCCCCGCCTTCTTGCAGGCCGTCTTCCAGGCCTTGCGGAAGTCCCCGATGGGCTCGCCCTCATCGTGAAAGACAAACGGGCAATCTGGCCGGCGCTTTTCGCGAGCTCGCTCGAACACCTCGAGAAGCTCGCCACGTAAGGGCAGCACGCGGCCGTCTTTGTTCTTGCTCTCCTCGGGGCGGAGCCGCACTTCATGCCCCGCAAGATCGACGTCGCGCCATTCGAGGGTGCGCATCTCGCTCACTCGCCATCCAGACAGGTAGAGGAACGTCACCGGATCTTGCAGATGAGCCGGCAACCCGTCGCGGAGCGCTAGAAAGCTCCCGTGATCCAGAAATCCCCGGCGCGAGTTGTTTTCCTCAAGCAGCCGAATATAGGGCGCCGAATTCAGCTTGCCTGCGCGTGTCGCCAGCGTGAAGGCGCGCTTCAGCGCAGCGAGCTCGCGGTTGATGCTCCCGTTCGCAGCCCCCTCTTCCTGCCGCGCCCGCACATAGGCGCTGATTCGATCCGGTGTGATGTCAATCGCGCGGTACAGGCCGAAGAACTCGCGCAAGTGCCTAATCGACAGTCGGGCGGAATCTACCGATCGCTTCCCGTTGATCTCGTAATCGGTGATCAGCATCTTCGCGAGGTCCTCGAAGCTGAGGCGTTCTTCGCTTGGCCCGATAAGCTGCCCGTTTGCCACCTCACCGATCCGCTTCTTCAGTAGCTTCCGCGCCTGAGCCTCGCTTTCCGAGCGGGAGCTTTCTCGGTATTCCTTCCCCCGATGGTAATAAGCGATCCAGTAAATCGAGCCGCGCTTGAAGATGCGGCCCATTCCCCTCATTGATTTTCGTTCTTTCGGTTCCAATCCCTTTGCACGCCTTGCGTCTCTCAAATCGACCGGGACGCGCGTGGTTTCGTACCCGCCCGTAACGGCCTAATCGCGCACGCACGCCACGGGCGCCACGCACATCACCACAATAGATCAATGTTTGAGATATGGCCGTGTCAACGACGCGGCGAGCGATTGTTCAACCGCGGCGCTTCCGGATGTACTGCTCGATTCCGAGCTCTGAAAAGCGAACTGGCCTGCCGTGCCGCACTGTGAACGGAAGCTCCTTGTGATGCCGATAAAGCCAATCGGTAGTCACGCCGAGCTTGGCCGCTGCCTCCTCGACGCCGAGAAGCCGGTCTCGCCTCGCGGCCGCACTATTTGCGTCGGCATGATCGCGCTCCAATTCGTGGTCGTAGAGAAGATTGAGCGCGATGATCGCCTGCTTTCTCAACACCCGCGTGGTATGCGCATCGAGCACCCTCACCTTTTCAAGGTCCGCAACCAGCTCCTCCAGCCTGGGGACTTCGAACAGTCCCGCCCCGCCCGACCTGCGCGGCACACGGGCCACAAATCCATTGGCCCTGATCCGCATGCTTCACCTCTCCGGTCGGTATGGTTGACCGAGTTACGCGGCGGCTCCCCCTTCCCATGAACAGCGCAGCCGTTGGTTCCGATGTCGGTAAATCCGGCCGCCCGCGATCACCGCGTTGCAAAGATACGAGGTCGGGTAACGAAAGGAGTCGGGCAGATTGCAGCAGTGAGCGGCGGCGCATGATTGCTAACTGCCAGTGATGGTCGAAGGTGATGTACGGCAGAATATATTAACTTTTCGTTTTCTTGACCAGACCAATGACACGACTTTCACCTCTGATTTCGATACGCTCCCAAGGAACACCGTCATGATGGCACCTTGAGCAACTCGAAGCCGAGCTCCCGAGCTTGCCGTCGAAGCCGGGCCTCGGCGCGGCGCTGGTGAAGCGTCTCACACAAGGTGAAGACGCTTTCCTGGTAGGACTGTCCGGTAGTGAGGAGGTGGTATACGACGCGCGCGAGTTTGTGCGCCGCGGCGGTAATGGCCTTGGGCGCGCCGAGTCTTGTGCGCATCCTGCGATAGTGGCTTCCCAGGTACGACTGGCTGGCGTGGAGCGATTGCGCGGCCATTCTCAGTGCCGCCGCGGCGCGGCTTTTCACCGCCCGGGTCCTGACCGAGAGGATCTTCCCGCCGCTGATTCGGTTATCAGGGCGCAGGCCCAGCCAGGAGACGAAGGCGAAGGCATTGGCGAAGCGGGAGGCATTCGGAGCAATCTCGGCGAACAGCACGTGCGCGGTTAGTGCGTTGATGCCGGGGATCGCGGTCAGATCGACGCCGTAGATGCGATAGAGCTGGCTGCGGAGGTCGAACTTCATCTCGTTGCGCCGCGGCTTGTGGCGATCCTTCGGCTTGGGCAGGGCGCCGCGGCGACATCGACCCTTGAGTCGAACTGGACGAGGTACTGTTCGATTTCACGGTCGCAGGCTGCGATCAGCTCCTGGCACTGCCGATAGCCCTGCGGCGACTGGCCCAGGGTGAACAGGTGCTCACGGCGGTAGTCACCTTCCAACGCCGCAGCAATGGTTTGCGCGGAGGCTTTGATCCGCGGGTCGCGCATCTTGGCCGGAACCTCGGGGGCGCGTTCGCCTTTGAGGATGGCCTCAATGATGGCGATCCCTGTCTGTCCCGTGATGTCGCTGATCACGTGATGAAGCTGAAGATTCATCTGGTCCAGCGCCTTCTGCATGTGCTGCAGGTGGATGGTCGCGATTTGCACCAGGCTTTCCCGATGGCGAAGGACCGAACGTACCGCGCACACCGCCTGCTCGGGTCTGTAGGAGGCGCGCAGCAGTCCCACCGAGGGCAGGTGCTGCAGCCACTGACAATCAGCGACGTCCGACTTGCGGCCCGGCACGTTCTTGACGTGGCGGGCGTTGACCAGGAAGACCTTGAACCCAGCCGCTTCGAGAATCTGAAAGAACGGAACCCAATAGACGCCCGTCGATTCCATCGCCACGCTCTCGATGCCGCACTGCCTGAGCCACTCGGCCGCGGCTCTCAGATCGGCGGTGAAGGCGCGGAAGCGCCGGA
>JAKAVC010000086.1 GCA_021817345.1 Deltaproteobacteria bacterium
CAGCTTTTGCTGGCGCGCGAGGCGATGGGCTCGACCGCGATCGGCGAAGGAATCGCCATCCCGCACGTCCGCAGACCCATTCTGTTGAGCGGTTCCGCCGCTTCGATTTCCTTGTGCCTTCTCGAGCGGCCTGTCGATTTCGGCGCTCCCGACGGTAAGCCCGTGTTCGCGATCTTCTTGATAATCAGTCCCACCGCCCGCACGCATCTGCTGTTACTCTCGCGCTTATCCTTTGCGCTCCATGATTCGGAGTTGAGGAAGGCGCTGGCGCGCCGCGCGCCCTCGGCCGAGATTGTCGCCGAATTTCAGAGAATCGAGGATGCGATTCGGCGCCGGGCGCCTAAGGACGCGCGTCAATCATGACGACGCTTGTGGCCTCGCTTCTTTTCTTTGGTGCGGGAGCCGTAGCTTCGGTTATCTTCGCCCGTCGCCAACGCTGGCTGAGGCTTTTCGGAGCCGGCGGCGTCATTCTCGGATCTGTTTGCGGGTTGGTTCCGGCGGTACGAGTCGCGATGGGGGCGCCGCCGCAGTCGTTGCGGATGGCGTGGGATGTCCCTTATGGCAGCTTGTATCTGCGGCTCGATGCGCTGTCGGCGTTCTTCCTCGTGCCGATTTTTCTGATATGTGCGCTTGCCGCACTCTACGGGACTGAATACCTCGAAGCCTATCGCGAGAGGAAATCACTCGCGCCGGCGTGGTTCTTCCTGAACGTGCTTGCCGCGAGCATGGCTGTGGTAGTCCTGGCAAACAACGCAGTCCTGTTTCTTATGGCATGGGAAACCATGTCGCTTTCCTCTTTTTTCCTGGTCACTTTCGAGAATGAAAAGAAATCCACGCGCCGGGCAGGATGGACGTACCTGGTGGCAAGTCATATCGGCACCACGTTCCTGCTGGTGCTCTTTGTGCTGCTTGGAAAGGCGAACGGATCACTGGACTTCGATCGCTTCGGTCCGGCTTCGGGGGCGGGCGCGTTCTTCGTGCTGGCGCTGGCGGGATTTGGCACCAAAGCCGGCTTCGTACCGCTCCACGTGTGGCTGCCCGAGGCGCATCCGGCGGCGCCAAGTCATGTATCCGCGATTATGTCTGCGGTCATGATCAAAACAGGAATTTATGGTCTGCTGCGGATTTTAACTTTTCTCGGTCCGATGCAGGCGTGGTGGGGATGGACGCTGTGCGCGATCGGCCTGAGTTCCGGTGTCTTGGGAGTATTGCTCGCGCTTGCGCAACATGACCTCAAGCGCCTCCTGGCATACCACAGCGTCGAGAATATCGGGATCATCGCTCTCGGTATTGGCGTGGGAATTGTCGGAGTGAGCCTTGGCGAACCTTTTGTCGCGGTCGCGGGTTTCGCGGGCGCGATGCTTCACGTACTGAACCACGCCATGTTCAAGGCCTTGCTATTTCTCGACGCCGGCAACATCGCCCACACGACGCATACCCGCGAGATCGACCGCCTCGGTGGTCTCCTGGCGCGCATGCCCGCTACCGGCGCAACTTTCCTCGTCGGAGCGGCAGCCATCTCGGGGTTACCGCCGCTGAACGGATTCATCAGTGAGTTTTTAATTTACATGGCCAGCTTCAAAGGAGCCGTCTCGTCAGGCGCTTTCGGCAGCGTGCCGATGCTCGCGACGCTCTCGGGGCTGGCGCTGATTGGCGGTCTGGCGCTCGCATGCTTTACCAAGGCCTTCGGCATTGTGTTTCTGGGTCAGCCACGAAGCGAACGCGCCGAGCATGCTCGTGAAGCCGGCCTTGCGATGCTTGCGCCCGGATTTGTGCTGGCGGCCGGATGCGTATTGGTCGGCCTGTTTGGCGCCAGCGTCGTCAGGGCGATGGCGCCGTTGATATCAAACGTAACCCACCTCCAATCGTCACTTATTGGTTTCGATCTGGCAGGAGCGGCCAATTCCGTGGAACGCGTCGCGCAATTCGGCGCCCTTCTGATCGCGATGGCGGCGTTGCTGGCTCTCGCGCGGACAAAAGTGCTCGCGCGCCGCCGGGTCTCTACTGCCACGACGTGGGACTGCGGCTACGCCAGCCCGTCACCACGTATGCAGTATACTGCCTCGTCGTTTGCGCAACCTCTGACGACGAGTTTCAGAATGCTCCTGCAAACGCGTGAAGTGCTTACGGGAATGGAGGAAACGTTTCCGCGGCGGGCCGAGTTTCACTCGCATACCGACGATCCTTACCAGCGCTACCTTTTCCAGCCGCTATTTCAATCCATCAATCGGGCCACGGCATTCCTGCGACCGTTACAGCAGGGCGGGGTGCAGCTTTATGTGCTGTATATCGTCGTGACTCTATTGGCCGTTATGCTTTGGGAAATCGCCTGAATCATGCTCTTCGGCTCCGTGCTTCCGTTAATCGTGGCGCTTGCGTGCGCGCCGCTGATGCAAGGTGTAATCACCCGTACCAAGTCGGTAATAGCGGGACGCATGGGCCAGCCGCTGATGCAGCCGTATCACGATCTGTGGAAGCTGCTGCATAAGGGCGCAGTGTATAGTCACACCACTTCGTGGATTTTCCGGACGGGTCCAATGGTCAGCCTGGCATCGCTCCTTCTCGCCCTGGCGCTGGTCCCATTTGGAGGATTTCCGGCGCTCTCGGCTTTCTCGGGCGACTTTATACTGCTTGCGTACCTGATGGCGCTTGGCCGTTTCTTCATCGTGTTGGCGGCGCTCGACACAGGTTCCAGTTTCGAAGGGATGGGCGCCAGCCGCGAGGTAACATTCTCCGCCCTGGCGGAGCCTGCTCTGTTTCTGTCCCTCGCCGCGCTTGCGCGACAGACGGGACGAATATCTATCAGTCCGCTTTTGACGGCCGTGTCCTGGAGCGTCTGGGCGCACGCGGCGCCGATGCTCGGTCTTACACTTGCGGCGCTGATAATCGTGTTTTTGGCGGAGAACGCCCGGATACCAGTGGATGATCCAACTACGCATCTGGAATTGACCATGATTCATGAGGTGATGGTACTCGATCACGGCGGGCCTGATTTCGCCATGATTCAGTATGGCGCCGCGCTGAAGATGTGGCTGTTTGCCACCATCATCGTCGCCGTGGCCGTCCCCTGGCACAGTGGCAATCGATGGATCGACACGGCCGTCGGCTTGGCCGGCATGCTGATTCTCGCGATAGCGACCGGCGTAATCGAATCCTCGATGGCGCGATTGCGGCTGCTCCGTGTTCCGCAACTGCTTCTTGTCGCGATCGTTCTGGCATCTCTGGCAGTGGCGCTTTAGCGAAATTGAAAGATGAGCCAACTGATCAATTCGGTTCTCGTCCTTCTGGTGCTTACCGGATTTATGCTTCTTAGTTCCAGCCGGTTGGCCGCTTGTATCCACGTCGTCGCTTTCCAGGGCGTGCTGCTCGGCCTTCTCGCGATCTTAATGCAGCATGGAGAACTGACGGTAACCGGCGTGCTGCTTCCCCTCAGCACGGCACTGGTCAAAGGTTTCCTTTTGCCGTGGTTGTTGTTTCGGGCTATGCGCGAAGCCGACACGGTGCGCGAAGTTGAGCCGCTGATCAGTTATAACCTGTCGATCATCGCCGGTAGCGCCGTCTTGGTTTTCGCCCTGTGGCTGGGACAACGTTTACGGCTCCCAAGTCAGCCACCCTCGTCACTTCTCGTGCCTGCTGCTCTGTTCATGAGCTTCGTTGGGATGCTCGTTATCGTCAGCCGCCGAAAGGCCGTGACTCAGGCCCTCGGATACCTCGCTCTCGAAAACGGCGTATACGCATTCGGTGCGGCAGTCGCCCTCCGATTGCCAGTTCTTGTGGAACTCGGAATCCTGCTCGATGTCTTCGTGGGGGTCTTCGTGATGGGCATTGCGATATTTCATATCAGCCGGGAATTCGAGCACATCGACACGGACAAGTTCGCAGCGTCTACTGACCGACCGCGATGATAAAACTGCTCGTACTAATACCGGCGTGCGCCGGAATCGTGACGTTCTTCGTGGGATCGGACCGAATCCGTCGCGGCGTGCTGATTTCCGCCGCGTTGACGCAGACGGTTCTGAGCCTCGCGACCTGGGTTGTACCGCCGGCGCCCGCAATGGGCGCCTGGCTCGCCGAAGATCCGCTCGGGAAACTGATTGAGACTCTGACCAGCGTGCTGTTCCTGGCCGTCAGCTTCTATGCCGTAGCGTATCTGCGTGAGGAACGAAGCCAGACGCACAGCGATTTCGAGGAAGGTTTCATCTTTTCCAACGCTCGCGAGGCGAGCTTCACAGGCTGTCTGCTGCTCTTTCTGGCCGCTATGACGCTGGTTGCGGTCAGCCAACAGCTCGCATTGCTCTGGGTAGCGATCGAAGCAACAACTCTGGCAAGTGCGCCGCTGATCTACTTTCATCGGCATCATCGCTCGCTGGAAGCAACCTGGAAGTATTTGCTCATCTGTTCCGTGGGAATCGCGCTCGCGCTGCTGGGCATCTTCTTTTTGGCTGTCGCCGCGACGAATCCGGATGGCTCGACTATCGCACTGATGGAGCAGGATCTCCGCTTGAACGCGCACCATCTGAATGTGCCATGGTTCAAAGCGGCGTTCGTGCTGCTCTTGGTCGGCTACGGAACCAAGATGGGACTGGCGCCGTTTCACGTGTGGCTGCCGGATGCGCACAGTGAGGCTCCCTCAGTCGCATCGGCGCTTCTTTCCGGAGCACTGCTTAACTGCGCTTTTTTGGGCATACTCCGCGCCCAGGAGATTTCCGTCGCCGCCGGGCTGGCCGAGTTCAGCGGCCGGCTGCTGTTGATTTTCGGTCTTGTCTCGATGGCGGTGGCCGCTGTGTTTATTTGCGGCCAGACTGACTACAAGCGCATGCTCGCGTACTCGAGCGTCGAGCACATGGGGATTCTCGCCGTGGGAGTGGGTCTTGGAGGCGCTGCCGTGTTTGGCGCGGTACTGCATGTCATTAACCATTCGCTAGCCAAGGCGATGCTTTTCCTGGTGGCCGGAAACCTGTTGGCCGTGTACCGCACCAAAAACACGGGCGGCGTGGCGGGGGCGTTGAGCGTGCTGCCAGTTTCCGGCGCGTTGTGGCTGTTGGGATTGTTCGCAATCACGGGTTCTCCACCTTTTGGTCCGTTTCTGAGCGAATTTACGATTCTGAAAGCCGCGCTGGATCAGGGTCAAACGTTGGTGGCCGTCATCTATCTTTCTATTCTCGCTGTCATCCTGGCGGGGATGGCGGCACCGGCGCTGGCGATGGCGCAGGGGACACCGCCCGAACACATTGTCCCGGCGCGTTCGAGAAGCGTGGCATTAAGTGCGGTTCCGGCGACACTCGGCATCGCGGTGTTTGTGCTGGGGATTTATGTGCCGCCCGTTTTGACGCGCGCTCTTCGGGAAGCCGCGCACCTCCTCGGCTGAGCGCCTTATGACGATCTCGATGCCATCGTTCCGAAACGGCGAACCGGTAGCGCTGGCCAGCGTTCCGTGTCTCGCGGTGCGCGAATTCAGAGCGGCAATCATCTCCGCGGTGCGCGCCGGCTCCGGGCTAACGGCGCTGTTCGGCACGCCGGCGGAGAATGGAAAGATCCAATTATTCGGAGTGCTGGCCGACTCGCTCGCCGGCTGCCTCTCCGCGCTTCGGACCGAAGTGAACGGGGCGTACCCGTGCCTTACGGTGGATTGCCCGCAAGCGCACTGGTTCGAGCGCGAAATTGCGGAGCAGTGGAACGTCGAGCCGCAAGGCCATCCGTGGCTCAAGCCGATTCGCTTCCACCCGCACTATCGGTCGTCCCGCGCCGCTCAGTCACCGCTCCCCGGGGCAACTGAGTTCTTTAAAGTGAATGGCGATGAGATCCATGAGGTCGCCGTCGGCCCCGTACATGCGGGAATCATCGAGCCCGGTCACTTTCGCTTTCAATGCCACGGCGAACGTGTTTTCCACCTCGAGATTTCGCTTGGCTACCAGCATCGCGGCATCGAGCCCGCGCTGATTGGAGGGCCCGGCAAGCGGACGATTCATTTGATCGAAACGTTGTCGGGAGACAGCTCGATTGGACACGCGACTGCCTATTGTGAAGCGATCGAAGGCCTGAGCGGCACCGCGGTACCCGCCCGCGCACAGGTGCTTCGCGGTGTCGCGCTCGAATTCGAACGTCTCGCAAACCACACCGGAGATCTTGGAGCGCTGGCGGGTGATGTTGGCTATCTGCCAACCGCCGCGTATTGCGGCCTGATTCGCGGTGATTTCCTCAACCTCACCGCGGCGATCTGCGGGAGCCGATTTGGCCGCGGCATGCTAAGGCCCGGCGGCGTTTTGTTCGACGTGGACGCGGGGCTCTGCAGCGAACTCACGCGCCGGCTGGATAGCGCGTTGAAAGATGTCGCCGATGCGACGCGGCTCATGTGGGACGCGCCCTCGGTACAGGCGCGCTTCGAAGACACGGGTACGATAGGCGCCAGCACATGCGAAGCGCTGGGACTTGTAGGCCCTGTTGCCCGCGCCTGCGGTATCGAGCGCGACGTCCGATTGGACTTTCCAAGCGGCATTTTCCGATTCGCCCAGATTCCCATATCCAAGTGGGGCACGGGCGACGTTTTCGCCCGTGCGTGGGTGCGCTGGCTCGAAATCCAGCGCTCGGGGCTCTTCGTTCGCGAGCAACTGGCGTCCCTGCCCGAGGGACGAGTTCTTGCGAGAGTTGGGCCTTTGATGCCCGCGCACTTGATTGTCTCTCTTACAGAGGGATGGCGCGGCGAAATCGCTCATGTGGCAATTACCGACAACTCCGGACGATTTGCACGCTACAAGATCGTCGACCCGTCATTTCGCAACTGGATGGGTTTGGCGATCGCCTTGCGTAATCAGCAAATCTCCGATTTCCCGCTCTGTAACAAAAGCTTCAACCTTTCCTATTGTGGCCACGATCTGTGAGGAATTCTGGTGGCGAATTTACTGATTACTCGACTCCGGCAAGGCAGGCGCACATTGCCGTTTCCGGACACTGAGCCGAACCTGCCTGACCGGTTCCGCGGCCTGCCGGCCATCGACCGGTCGCGATGCCCCGCCGGGTGCGAAGCTTGTGCCGATGCCTGTCCTACCGACGCGATAGCCATCAACGGCTCGTTGCGGATCGATCTCGGGCGATGCCTCTTTTGCCCGGAGTGCGCGATTGCATGTCCGGAAGGGGCGCTCCACTTCACCCGCGAATACCGACTGGCTACGAGTGACCGTAGCGATTTGGTATTAACTAACGGCGAGACTCTTAAGCTCGCCCATCGCCTTGCGGCCGATCTGCACCGCATCCTGGGACGCTCGTTGAAACTTCGACAAGTCAGCGCGGGCGGATGCAGCGGATGCGAAGCTGATGTCAACGTCCTTAATACGGTCGTCTTCGACCTGGGACGCTTCGGTATCCAGTTCGTGGCGTCACCGCGGCATGCCGACGGGCTCCTGGTCACGGGGCCCGTCACTCGCAACATGAGCCTCGCGCTTGAGAAGACTTACGCGGCCGTGCCCGAGCCGAAAATCGTTGTCGCCGTGGGGGCCTGTGCGATCTCTGGAGGCCCGTTCAGGGATCGTCCCGAGGTTCTCAACGGCGCTAGCGACGTCGTCCCAGTCGATCTTTTCATTCCGGGATGTCCGCCGCATCCAATTACGATTCTCGATGGACTGCTGCGCCTCATTGGCAGAATTGAAAACCGCCCTCCCGCGAATATCCAACAATGAACGTGGGGTCGCATAAGATAGCGGCACCGGGTCCTGCTTTCCGCCCATTTACGGGGCATGGGTGATCCAGCGCGTGCGGAGAGATTTCACGGCTCTGGAAGAGCGGCGCGATTGCTTCGAGCGGATCTCAACGAGTCGGAAGCGGCGCGTAGAGCGGGCATGCGTCGGCAGCCGGTCAGCCGCTGGCACGCGAGCTTGAACAGTCCGAAATGCGCGGATTCCGAAGGGGAGCCGCACCGCAAGCCCACCAACCTCGGCACGGCCCGGGTGCGCGACGTTATCGAGTACCGGGCCTGAATGCGATAGCGCCAGACGCACGCCTGGGCGCAGCTGCTCGCGCTCCTCGTCGGTTGCCGGCCGGTAATCCACTGGCGGACGACTTCGCGCGTCATCTGTATCTTCCCCGCAGGGGGCGCCACCTCAGCAAAACCCTTCTCTCCCAATGTGTTGACCGCTTGCCTAGGTCCGCACCGCGACGTCGCTATTGGCTCGCAATTCCGACGCCTTGGCGCGCCCGGCTCCCAGGCGCGAGCAAGGGAGGCCGGACGAGGAAGGGGTCGGATGGCGACAATCAGAGGTGAAACGCACGGGCAACCGGGAGGCGGTTGTCAGGCGCAAAGGCCACAGGCCGATATTGGCGACGTTTCGAAGCTATGAAGAGGCCGAAGGCTGGGCGACGTTGGAAGAGGCCCGGATCATTGGTGGTGAAAGTCGCGGCGGCCGCGCCGTCGAGGCTGGGCGCGAGCAGTGCTATCGGTCCCCCGTCCCGTCGCTGTTCCGGGAAGAACGCCGGCGCACCAATTGATTCAACGAATTAACAATTAGGACTGCTTCATCGTCGCGCCGGAGGGAATACCCGGAGTGCTGGGAAGCGGTTCGATGTCGGGCCATCCGGGAAGTATCTCCGGAAGCGGCGGAATCTGAAGCCGCTCGGGCGGAATGAACGGTTTGCCGTTGCGGAAGAAGTGCTTCTGCAGAGTGGAAGTGAGCAGCGGTCCACGTGTGTCGCTGATGTCGACTGAAACCTCGACGGACAGACCGATCCTGAGGGGCTTGTCCGGCGGAGGGGGCTGGTTGAGAACGATCTTGACCGGTACGCGCTGAACGACCTTGACCCAGTTGCCGGTGGCGTTTTCGGGCGGCAGCAGCGAGAAGGCCGAACCGGTGCCCATGCTGATGGAATCGACGTGGCCCTTGTAGATGTAACCGGGGTAGATGTCAGCCTCGATGTCGGCCTCCTGGCCCACGCGTACGTCGGTGAGCTGGGTCTCCTTGAAATTGGCGGTGATGTAGAGACGATGGGTCGGGACGATCGCCATCAGCGGTTCGCCGGGCTGCACGCGATGGCCGACGTGGACGGTCTTGTGCGTGACGATCCCAGTCATCGGGGCGGTGATACGCGTGTGGCTCAGGTCAAGGCGTGCGGCCTCCATCGCGGCGGCAGCCTGTTCGACGATCGGGCGATCGTAGCGGGCGTGATCCTCGATGTCCCCGCCGAGCGCGGCCCGCGCCTGGGCAACCTGATGCTGGGCCAGGGCGACGTTGGCCTTGGCGACGCGGTAAGCGGTAACCGCCTGATCGTAAGTTTCTTTGGATACGACGTTGGACTTGTACAGCGAGGCGTCGCGATCATAGTCGAGCACGGCTTGCTTGAGCTGTGACTCGGTCAGGTCAAGACCGGCTTGCGCCGCGGCGAGTTGGGCGAAGAGTTCGTCGACGGTTTGACGCGCGCGCGCCAGTTGGGCGCGCGCCTGATCGACGCGGACCTGGAAGGTTCGCGGGTCAAGCGTGACGAGAAGGTCCCCCTCTTTGACTGGCCAGTTGTCCTCGACGTAAACGGCGTTCACCGTTCCGGACAGGCGCGAGGAAACCAGAGCCACAGTGCCGTCGACGTAGGCGTCGTCGGTCGAGACATGAGTCATAAGGTCGCGATAGTAGCGGATCGCGGGTACAATTCCCGCGGCCATTGCGATTATCAGGAGCGCCAATATTATCCGGCGCGAAAAGGACGATCTCATACGTTCGTCAAGATTCGGAAGCGGCAAACGCCATTGAAACGGTTATCACGCGGACAGAGGCCCAACCGACCCTAAGTATGCCGAATAAGGCGGTGTGTCAATCGATTGAACGACCGGTCAGGAGAGCGATGCTTTCCCGGATGTTCATGGCTGCTTTATCGATAGCGTGGGTCCTCCCGTCGCGCTCGCGACAACCTGTCCGTTGATGATCAGGTCCACCACGAACGGGCCGAAGTTCTGAATCTGGTTGAATATTCCATCCACTTTACCCACCGGCTGGTTGAAGAGGAACAGCGCGGGAGCGCGATCATTAATGATATAGCCCTGCTGCGTGTCCTCGACCATCCCGCTGAAGCGCTCGTTCATCGGCCCCTTGACGAAGAAACGTATGTCGGGATCGGCTTTTGGGGGCGGCGCCGCAAAACCGGGATGGGCGACCCCGGTCTGTACCGTAGCCGTGCCGAATGGCGCCGAGGTCGATGCGGCCTCGCTCACGGTGAAGCCGACGGTCAGTTCGACGCTGAGCAGTTGGTTGCCCGCTGCCTGTTTAGTGACGATCATTTCGATGGGCAGGTTGGCGTTGACGACGATCACATCTTCCGGGATGACGCCTTGGAGGGTCCAACTGGAAGTCGCGTCGTAGATTATGGCGGAAAAGGGCGTGCCCACGTCTCCGAGCACCCGGAAGCTTGTTCCGGGCGGTTTGTTGGGGGTGTTGCCGACGCCCAACGAATAGGCGCCGAACCCCTGATTGCAGCCTGTCGCGCCCGCGAGCAGTATCGCGCCGGCAAGGATGCCCGAACAAAATCGAATCCAGCTTCGCACAATGCCCACTAAAATGGATTAAGAACCTGGTTAGTGCATTCTCCCGGGCAACTCGACGAGCTGCTCCCGAAGCAGGTACTGGGGCAGGGCGTCGAAGTCGGGGAGGGCTGCGCTACAACAACCGCCTGCGACGAACCGACCGGCGACCCGTTCTCCTCGCGCTGCAAGCTGTAGCTGTCAGGGGGCAGGCAGAACGAGTAGTTGGTGTTGATGCCTGAATCGAGCAGGCCCGGTTCGGTTCCGAAGAGCTGCACGTTGTCCTTGGAAACCTCTATCGTGGTTTCCAAATCGGGGTTGGACACCGAGCCGGTCACGCTGCCGTGGCCCACGCAGTTGAGCGGCGCAATGGCGCTTCCGATGTCGGTCGTGGTGCACGCCGAGGCCGGTCCCGCGACCGCCGAGACGACTTCGATGGAATGACCTGGGTAGGGATCGGGCGCGCCCAGATAGGGGTCGATTGCCGACGCGAAGAGGTCGAAGGTGCCTCCCACAGGGACGTTAAGGGTAAACGGCACGCTGGAAGTCCCGCTGCGAATCACCGCCGGAGCCGTGAGCGCGGATACCAGGTCATTGGTGCCGGTGTTTTCCGCGAATACCTGCGCCTGCATCGAGGTTCCGGACGGCAGATAGCCGGTAGTCGATAGGATGCCCGTAATGTAAGAAGTCTTGAGGCTCTCGCTGCACTCGGTGGTGCTTGAGCTGTTTGCGCATTGGCCGCCGCCGGTCGTGCTTGCCTGGGCCTGCACGAGCGTCGAGTTGTAGCCCGTGGCGGAAATCTGCAAGCCGAGCGTCGTGCCGGCAGGGAGCTGGGTCGGAACCTGTGAGAACGCCGGAACGAGCGAGCGCGTGCCGGGCAGCGGATAATTGCCCTGGTTGTCGGTGCTGGTGGTTGCAACCACCACGCAATCCTGCGGGTTGGCCGAACAGTCGGTCGGGCTGCTCCGAGGCGGCGCAAGAAGTTCGAGCGTCGCGCCCTGGATCCCGAGACCGGTGCATTGATCGGTGATCGTGCCCGAGATTCCTCCGGTGATGGCAGCGGCTACTTGGAAGTCGGCCGTGGTGTTCTGGCCCGGTTTGACGACGACGCCGTGCGCCGCGTCATAATCGAAGCCTCCGCCCGAAACGAACAAATCGTATGCCGTGCCCGATGCGGCGGCGGGCAGTCCCAGCGTGTAATTGCCGTTAACCACGTTCGCGCTTGCGACCACGGTCGAGGTTCCGGCGAGCTCGGCCGAAACCGTGAGCGGCCGCAGATGGATGCCGCTTGGAGTTCCGGAAGTCTTGACGGTCCCGGTTACGTCGCCGAGGTAGCTGCCCGCGCTGGCCTGTGAGGCGGTGACGCTTACGCCGTACGGTCCTCCGGGAGTGGTGGCGTTGGAAATCACCTGCAGGTTCAGATCGATCAGCAACTGGCTGAGCGTGTTTCTGCCCACGCTCAAGCCGCCCGAGATATTAAACGTGATGGCCTCCTGGGCGCTGGCGAAGGTCATCGGATAATTGATGCAGCCTTCAAGGCCGGAGATGACCGGCTGGCATACGGGAACCAAAGTGCCCGGAACGTTCACATCGACTACGACCTGTGCCTCGTTGTAGACGTTGACCGGAACGCCGTAGGTGTTGAAGAGGGTCGCTCCGGTCTGGAGATTGTTGAGGTCGACCTGCAGGTCGCCGGGCTTCGCGACGGTCAGTCCTGAGGCGGCGTTGATTGCGACGGGGATCGTCACCCAATGCTTGTTGTTGATCGAGGCGTTGGCGGTAGGGTTCAACCTGACGGTCGAGATATTGAGCAATACGTTGCGAAAGCCGGGGGGCGGCTGTCCGATGAAGGCAATCTCCACATTGCCGGGGGTTGGCACCACTGAGATGGAAGGGCCTCCGCTGCTACTGCCGCATCCGGACGTGCCGACCATCAGGGAAGCGAATATCGCAACTGGCGCGAGCAGTGGTAAAACTGCCCACCAAGGGCGTCGATACTTCACTCGTGAACCATACTCGAAGAGATTTAAGTTAGCGTTTGGGATAACCTAAGCCTCGAATGAACGCAAGGAAGTGCGCTCGATCCGATGGCGAAGCCCTGAATCTGTCTGGAGTCTTGACGCGATATCGTTGCGGACCGGACAATCAGACCCGGCATCACATGCATTGGCTTTCAAAAGTGGCGGGACTGGCCCGCCGGTCAATCCTTGGCGCGGTCATGGCGCTCGGACTCTTGGCAGCGGCCGAACCGGTTTACGCCTCCGCGCTCAACCTTTCCATAGGAAATCCCGGACTCCAGCATTTCGACTCCGACGGCGTGGTCCAGCTCAATTTCGGGCTGACAGGCCCCGACGGTCAGCCGGTCGGCAATCTGACTGCCGAAAACGTGAAGGTTTTCGAGGACGGGGTTCTCGCCAAAATCGTGGATTTTCGCGGAGTGGGGCAGGGACGTCCGGTCGATATCGTCTTCGTGATGGACGTGACGGAATCGATGCAGCCGTATATCGACGCGGTCAAGCAAAGCATGGTCGCGTTCGCCCACGACCTGGCGGCCAACAATCGTGACTACCGGCTGGGCCAGATCGGAATCGAGGATTACACCGTCTCCAAGTACAAGGATTGCAACTGCGCTTACCGCGATACTCTGACCTCTGACGTCAACGAATTCGTCAAGTGGGTCGGCGCGCTGCATGCCTCTGGCGGCGGCGACATCCCCGAGGACCAGCTCGACGCGATGGCCTACGCCTCGACACTGCCGTTTCGGCCCAATGCGCAGGTGATTCTGATCCTCATTACCGATGCGCCCTGCCATGTGCGCGGCGACGGTCCGGACCGCGAAGGTGATCTTGCCTATCGCGAGCATAAAAATCCCAACGCCAACGTGACCAACCTGGTGCCCCACGACGTGTCGCGGATGCTGCGCAAGCAGGGGATCACGCTTTACGCCGTCGCGCCGCCGCCGTTTATCGAACCGGCCTACGCCGAAATCGTAAAGGCCACGCACGGCCGCCTTTACAATATCGTGACCGAGGAGGGCCACTTCGCGTCCCTGGTACGGAAGATCGGTCATACCATCGCGACCGAATACTCGCTCAGTTACAAGTCGCCACGCCCAATCGAGGACGGCACTACGCGCAACGTCGAACTCAAGGTGGACTACAACGGCGAGACCGCCGACGCGACGACCTCCTATCAGCTCCGCGGAGTTGGCGGCGCATCGCTCAATCCGAGCGGCGCGGGAGCGGGAGCGGGTACGGGCGGAATCAGGCTGGAGCAGCTCTCGTTCTCATGGTGGAACGGCGCGGTGCCGCTGGTTGCGATACTCGCGCTGCTACTGCTCTCGCGCATGCGATTCGGGCTTTCGACCGAGGAATTGAAGGCGATAGTCGAGGCGCATGCGCAGCAAAGCCATGCGGCTGGGCCGCCGCCCGTCGGGACGCGTGCGCCGACCCGCCCGCACCCGCAGGCGCCGCCCTCGGCACCGCAACCCGCCAGAGCCGCCTATGCGCCGCCGATAGCGCCGACGCAAGGCGCCGGCCCGGCCACACTCACCACGCTGAATCCGGTCGCGCCCGTCGCGTCGGTGTACACGGTGCTCAAGGAGGAGGTCTCGCTCGGACGGGGCGAGGACAACGATATCGTGATTCCCCATCCGAGTGTCTCGCGGGCGCATGCGCGGCTGATGAGGCGCGACGGGGTGTTTGAAATCCGCGATCTCAACTCGACCAACGGAACCTTCGTCGACGACCTCCCGGTCCACGGCGCGGCCCGGGTGTCGAACGGAAGCCGAGTCCGCCTGGGCGACGTGCAGTTCGTTCTGAAGTACTGAGTATCCCGGCGCCGCCGGCACCGGAATAAAAGCCGCCGCCCGCTCCGTGCTATCCTGGCGCGCGGCGCCTCGATCAAGCGAGAGAGGCGTCGCGCGCACGAAGGCGTCTCAATGGCCGGCGTTCTTCAGCATCAGCGGTGTGAAGAAGCTTTTGTCAACCAGGCCCATGTCGATGTACCAGCATTCACGCTCGGGCGAATGGCGTCCCGGCGTGTACATCACGGACGAAGCTCCGTCCTGGAGGTCGTAGTCGACCATCGCGAGCTGGAATATTCGCTTGTACGGATAGATGGCGACCCGCGCGTTGGGCACCGGGCGATTACGGTAGGTGTTGAAGGTGGCGATCGTTTTCCACAGGTTGCCGCCGCGGTCGTACTGGTCGGACGCGGTGATGAACCACCCTTCCGAATCGATATAGAAGACGCGCCGCGGGATAGAAAAATCCCGGCCCGGTTTCTCAGTTGCCTCGATTATATAAACATGGCGAAGCTGCCAGTTCTCCGCGCACACGGCCTTGCCGCCGTCGAACGGGCAGGGCCGCTCAGGCGAGTTTTTCGCATTCACGACCGCGAGCATCGTACGCTCGCCCAGGAACCGGTAGTTGAAGTCGAGGATCTTGCCTGAGAACCCGAAATAAGAGTCGGGATCGATCGTGTTCACGTAAGGCGCGGTTCCCGATATCCCGAACCCTCCCGAGGTTCCGCCGACCGCTCCGCCTTGATAGCCCAGCAGCGGGCCATTTGCGTCAGAGAGCACCTTGGGCGACTGGCGAATAACCCTTCGCGTGGTCGGAACGTACACCCAGATATTGTCTTCGACGGAGGGATCGGAATAGTCGTACCGTACCATTCCGTAGCCCCGCAATGCGCTTGGTTCGAGAAATGGGAACAAGCCGAACCGGTAACGGATGCCGGTTATTGCGGCGTCGGGATCGGTCGGGACCGGCGGCACCAGGATGCGGCCGACATCGTTGTAGAAGGCCATATGGGCGACGGTGTAGGAGCTGAGCGGCGCCCCGGCGCTCCGCGGCGCGTAGCTCACGATCTCCGGGTCGCGCAGGTCGAGATCGTCGCTATAAAGCGGGCGGAAGCTGTAGTTCCACATGATCTTGAGGGCCACGTCCGGGTCGTTCACGTCGATAAGCGGAAACGGCAGGCCCGCGACATAGTTCAGCAGCCGGCCGTCGCCGCCGAGCTTCACTTGCGCGGAGTATTTCTCGGTCGCCGACTTGTAGGGCGGCGGCCACTCGATCTTCGTGGTCGGAACGATGTTGAGCTCCATTCCGCGTTTGACGAGCAGATAGTTTCCGGGGCTCAGAAGGTTACTGACCTTGCTGGCGTTGCCGCGATTGATGGTCTCGCCCAGCACTACGTCAGCGCGGGCGGTCGAGGACAGGGCGAACAGCAGAACGGCCAGAATTGCGAACAGCGAAGACGTGTGAACGGATTTCATGCTTGTTGCCTCCTCGCGGCGGCCGGGCGGCGACAGAGGTGCTACAGGGTGGGCCGGCTTGCGTTCGATTGATACAAATATTCTGTGCGTTAGAAACCGCTGAACATAGCCGTGTTGCGCTCGATTTGCGCCCGACCCTAAGATTATCGAGGTTCAACGCGGGGCGCGCATATATGAAGACGAACAAAGCACTGCCGACATTCATCGCGGCCTTGATCCTTCTTGTATTGTCGGCGGGTCGGAGCAACGCTCAATTGAGGCCGATGGGCCCGCCGCTGCCAACCACGCTTATCGTGGCACTGCCGGGGCCAGGTGAGGCCTATAGTGGCAAGCAGGTCGTCACCGTCGGGGTCGGCACCACGGTATATCGGTTTCTCTTGAAAGACGCCTACGTTGACGATCCTTCGGGCTTCATTCACTGGCCCGACATCTGGCAATACGTCCGCGACCATCGGCCCAACTTCCAGACCCAGGGTGCCGACGCGGGTCAGTTCAAAAAGATAAAGCCGGGGCAGACGGTGACGATAAAGGGGATGTTCGCCCCGATGGACCGAACCTTCGAGGTTGTCTCGGTCGACGTCGGAGCGGGCGTGTTCGCGCCGGGCCACAAGTACTGAGCGATCAGGCCGGAGAATCGGCTTCAAGGCGTCCCGAGCGGGTTTGCTCGGCCCGGTCGAGCTGGAGCCACGTTGTATGGCCTAGGGCCGCTAGTGTACCCTGTGGGCTTACGGATAAAGGCCTTGCAAATCGATTTTCCCAATAACCGTCGATGAAAAAACTGACCGGAGCCCAAATCGTCATTGAGAGTCTGCTTGCCGAGGGTGTGGACGTCATCTTCGGATATCCCGGCGGCGCGATCCTGCCCACCTACGATGCGCTTCTAGATTCGAAGATAAAACACGTACTGGTACGTCACGAGCAGGGCGCCGCCCACATGGCGGAAGGCTATGCCCGAGTCACCGGAAAGCCGGGTGTCGTGATGGTTACGTCGGGGCCCGGCGCGACCAACGCGGTCACCGGGATCGCCGACGCCTACATGGATTCGACGCCGATGGTGGTGCTTTCCGGCCAGGTCTCGACCTCGCTCATCGGCAACGACGCATTTCAGGAAGCGGATATCGTCGGGATTACCCGCCCCTGCAGCAAGCACAATTACCTGGTAAAGGACGTTCGCGATCTCGCCCGCATCATCAAGGAAGCCTTCTATATCGCGGGCAGCGGACGGCCCGGCCCGGTCGTGGTCGATCTTCCCAAGGACGTGCAGCAGGCCGAGCACACCTTCAAATTTCCCGAGACCATCGAGCTTCGCGGCTACAAGCCGACCATCCGGGGTAATCCGCGCCAGATAGAGCGCGTGATCGAGGCTATAGAAAAGAGCGAACGGCCGCTGTTCTACGTTGGCGGCGGCGTGCAATGGTCGGGCGCCGCGCCCGAATTGCAGCAGCTTTCGCGCGGACTCGGCATCCCCGTGACCGAGACCCTGATGGCGCTCGGTTCGATGCCCGCCTCCGACCCGCTTCGGCTCGGGATGCTCGGGATGCACGGCTCGTACGCCACCAACACCGCGGTCTGCAACACCGATTGTCTTATCGCGATCGGCGCGCGCTTCGACGACCGCGTGACCGGCAGGCTCGCGAACTTCGCGCCCAAGGCCGAGACCATCGTTCACATCGATATCGATCCCTCCTCCATCTCCAAGAACGTCAAGGTCGATATCCCGATCGTTGGCGATATCAAACACGTCCTGACCGACATGCTGGCGCTCGCCAAGGGGCGGGAGGGAATCGCCCGGCGCCGTGCGGCCTGGCAGAAGTGGCATCAGCAGATCCAGCGCTGGCAGAAGGACAAACCGCTTTACGAAAACGGCAAGCGCGCCGACCATATCACGCCCGTGCAGGTGATCGGCGAACTCTACGAGCTGACCAAGGGCGAATGCATCGTCGCAACCGACGTCGGCCAGCATCAGATGTGGGTCGCGCAGCTTTTCCCCTTCGAGCGCCCGCGCTCGTTCCTGACATCGGGCGGCCTCGGCACGATGGGTTACGGGCTGCCGGCGGGAATCGGCGCAAAGTTCGCCGCGCCCGACCGCGAGGTGGTCGTGGTCTCGGGCGACGGTTCGATCCAGATGAACATCCAGGAGCTTGGCACCGCCGTCGAATACGGCATCGATATCAAGGTGATCATCCTGAACAACTATTTCCTCGGGATGGTCCGGCAGTGGCAGGAGAAGTTCTATAACGAGCGCTACTCGTACTCCGCGATGTCGGTGCCGAACTTCGTCAAGCTGGCCGAGGCTTACGGCGCGCACGGTTTCAGGATCGAAAAGCCCAAGGATCTCGCCAAAACGATGAAGGAAGCGTTCGCCACGCGCGGACCGGTGCTGATTGACGTCGCGATCCCGAAGGAAGAGGCGGTGATGCCGATGATTCCGCCGGGTGGCGCGATGTCCGAGATGCTGCTGGCTTAACTGGCGTACCCGCGCGGCGCGCCGCATCCGCAAGGGGGGTTCCATCGATGGCCCGAGTTCCCTACCTCGACCGGGAAGATCTGCCCGAGGCCGATCGCGAGATATTCGATCGCCTGATCGCGGAGCGCGGCCGTCCGCTAGGAAACATCTTTCGAGTCCTCGCCCATACGCCTAACCTGCTGCGGCGATTTCTCGCGCTCGGCGGCGAGCTGAGAAACCATACCGCGCTCGATCCCAGGCTTCGCGAACTTGCGCTGCTGACCGTCGGACACCTGACCGGCGCGGAATATGAGTTCGTCCATCACTGGAACCTCGCGCTTCGAGCCGGCGTCGCGCGCGAGAAGCTAGAGCATCTTGCCGAATTCGAGTCCGCTCCCGCCTTCACCGAGGAAGAGCGCGCCGTGATGCGTTATGCGGCGGAGGCGACCCGCAACGTCAAGGTCAGCGACGCGGTGTTCGACGAGGCTCGCCGGTTTCTCGACACGCGGCGCATGATGGAACTGGTGCAGAACGTCGCCTTCTACAACATGGTGGTGCGAATCCTGGTGCCGCTCCGCGTCGAGGTCGAGCCCGAATTCAAGCGCCTCTGATACGCCCGCGCGCAACGCGCCTGCGCGCTCGAATCGGTTCGCGAAACTTGCGCGCCGCGTGCTCCCGCGTTAAGCCCGTGGCGGGGAGATGCCGCCAATGGTCAAGGCGATTTACTTCATCAAGCGCAAGCCCGGGATGGACCTGCGGGAGTTCCGCCGCTACTGGCTGAACCAACACGC
>JAKAVC010000067.1 GCA_021817345.1 Deltaproteobacteria bacterium
ATAGCGGCGATGCGTCCGGCGCGCGCGATTCGGGCGGCCTTCGATTCTCGCGCCGCCATCAGGGGCTCCGTCGCCGTTCCATGTCATGCATGAAATCCCGGACTTCGGCCTCTTCGCGCGCACGGTCCCATCCCAGCTCCCGAGCCATGATTGACGCCGCCGCGGGCGCGGCCGCCACAGCCTCAATCGGCGCGCGCCATACGAGGGAGGTGCGCCGTACCATGAAATCCGCGAGCGAGCAGGCCATCTCGCCGCGTACCGCATGCAGGACTTCGGCTCCCACAGCGGGGCATCGGTCTGCAAGCGGCGCGGCGAGAGCGGGATGCTCGGCGATAATCGCGGCTACCAGGAGCGCTCGCGAACCGTAGCGCGAATCCAGGATTTCGCGGGTTATCGGGTCGAGGCCTTGAAGCATCTTTGCGGCGCCCGGGTCGCAATCCGTGATCGGGCGCGCGCCGGGCAGCGGCGTCGTAGCGGTGGGAGACCCCCCATCCGCGCGCCCGAGCGCTCTTAGCGCATGGTTGACGACTTTTTCGGCGATCTCCCGATGGGTCGTCAGCTTGCCGCCCGCGACCGTGAGCATCCCGGCGCCGCTGTCGAGGATTACTTCCTCGCGCGGAACGGACGAAGGTGCGCGCCTTGAGTTCGTGGTCACGAGGGCCCGCAGCCCCGCAAAGCTCGAAGCGACGTCTGCTGCGCCCGACGATACGCCCTGAAGACTCTCGCCGAGCACGCCCAGGAGATACTGCACATCCTTGCCGTCGGGCGCGACCAAGGCCGGGTCGCCGGCAAAATCCGTATCGGTGGTGCCGACCAACACGTAGCGCCCGTGCGGCATCACGAAAACGATACGGTCGCGATCGTCGCCGAGCACCAGCGACTCGCGGACCGGCAACCGCTCCAGCGGCAATACCAGATGGACGCCCTTGGTGAGACGGACGCATGGCGCGGCGCCCCTGTCTTCCATTCTTCGCACTTCATCGACCCAGGGACCGGCCGCGTTGACGAACAAACGGGCACGGACTTCGAAGCTCCGGCCGCCGAGCCGATCGCGCACCAAGGCCGCGCCGAGGCGTCCGCCGATTCGGGAAAACCCCTCGACCGAGGCGTAATTGGCAACCGCCGCGCCGTGAAGCGCCGCGTCCAGTACGTTTTCGAGGGTGATTCGCGCGTCGTCGGCCCACGCGTCGTGATAGGTCGCTCCTCCGGCAAGACCCTCGCGCGTGAGCATCGGTTCGAGTTCCAGGACCTCTTCGACCGAGAGGCTTCGATGGCGTTCCGAGCGCGGGATACGGGCAAACAGATCGTACAGGAACAGACCGGCGGCCATCTTGCGCCGTCCGAAACCGCGCCCCCGATAGAGCGGGAAAAGGAAACGGATCGGACGCACCAGATGAGGCGCGGTGAGCCTGCGCAGGCGTTCGCGCTCGCGCAGCGCGTTGCGGACCAGGCGGAACTGGAACTGCGGCAGGTAACGAAGCCCGCCGTGGATAAGCTTGGAGGAGCGCGACGATGTCTCCGCGGCAAAATCGCGCGCCTCGAGCATCGCGACCGCAAGACCGCGCATCGCGGCGTCGCGCGCGACCGCCGCTCCGTTTATTCCCCCGCCGATTACGCAAATGTCGAAGACCTCGCGCTCAAGGCGCGCGAGCGCGGCCTCCCGCGCGAGTGCGTCACCGTGCGAAGGGCCAGCGGCGCTCAGTCCTCGTAGTCCTCCTGGAACGAGTAGCGCTCCTCTTTCCAGGGATCGCCATGGTTATGGTAGCCGCGAACTTCCCAGAATCCCCGGCAATCGCTATCGGTGAATTGAAGCGCCCGCAGCCATTTTGCGCTCTTCCAGCCATAAAGCTTGGGCACGACCAGCCGAAGCGGCCATCCGTGGTCGGGCTCAAGGTCGCGTCCGTCGTGCCGATGCGCCAGCATCACGTCATCGTCAAGGAATTCGGCGAGGGGGAGATTGGCCGTGTACCCGCCGTCGCAGTGCGCTATGACGTATTGCGCCTCGGGCTTGAGCCGGACCCGCTTGATCAGGTCGGCGGCCTTGACGCCCTCCCAGAGATTATCGAGGCGCGACCAGGTGGTGACGCAATGAAAGTCCGTCACCTGGCTGCTCTGCGGCAGCGCGCGAAACTCCTCGTAACTGAAGCGCAACTCCTGCTCGACCAGTCCGAAGACCCTGAAATCCCATTTCGCCGGATCGAAGCGAGGCGTCGGTCCGTAGCTCAGGACCGGAAATTTCATGGTCAGGTACTGTCCCGGGGGGACACGGCGCGTGATTGCTTCGGGCGGCGGCGGTTTTCTCATATGAATCAATCGACGGAGCAAAAGTTGACTATACGATAGCCAAGGCGGGCGTCCGGCCGTCAAGCATCGGCGCCGGACGGAAAACCCGCCCCGGTCACTTCATTTCCGCTCGTTCCCCTAATCGCGCACCGTTCTTCCACCCGCCGTCCGCTTCGCCTCACAACGTCGAGACGTGGCCGCCCTGCGGCGAGAGTTCGCGCACGATATTGCCGACGAAGTTCTTGGCGTCGCCGAACAGCATCAGGGTGTTGTCCAGGTAATAGAGCGGGTTGTCGATACCGGCGAAGCCCGGGCTCATGCCGCGCTTGATCACCATCACGGTGCGGGCCTTCTCCACGTCAAGAATCGGCATGCCGTAGATCGGGCTGGACTGGTCGGTGCGCGCGGCGGGATTGGTCACGTCGTTTGCGCCGATCACCAGGGCCACATCAACCTGCGGGAACTCGGGATTGGCCTCGTCGAGGTCGAGCAGCCGGTCGTAGGGAACGTCGGCCTCGGCGAGAAGCACGTTCATATGGCCGGGCATCCGGCCGGCCACGGGATGGATCGCGAACTTGACGTCCACGCCGCGTTTGGAAAGCAGATCGTAAAGCTCCCTGACCTTGTGCTGCGCCTGCGCGACCGCCATCCCGTAGCCCGGAACGATCATCACGCGGTTCGCGGCGGCCAGAATTGCGGCCGCCTCCTCGGCGGTTGCGCTATGGACGGTGCGCTCCTCCTGCGCTCCAGCGGCGGAAACCTGGAGCTGGCCGAACGCGCCGAACATCACGTTGGTAAACGAACGATTCATCGCGCGGCACATGATCACCGACAGGATAAAGCCCGAAGCGCCGTCAAGCGCGCCCGCGACCACCAGCACCTTGGTATTGAGCACAAACCCGAGCAGCGCGGCGGTGAACCCGACGTAGGAATTCAGGAGCGAGATGACGGTGGGCATGTCGGCGCCGCCGATCGGCGTGACGAGCAGTATCCCGAAGATGAGCGAGATAACCACCATCGCGGGAAACAGGTACCCGTGCATCGGATTCACGATCAGCGCGACTGCGAGCGCGACGGCCGCGCCCAGCACCGAGAGGCTCACGTAATTCTGCCCGCGATAGACGATCGGGCGCTGCGGCAGAATCTCCTGCAGCTTGCCCGCCGCTATCAGGCTGCCGGTGAAACTGAGCGAGCCGATAATCACTTCGAGCGCAATCTCCGTCATCTCGAACTTCGAGATGTGCGGGATTCGCATGTAGTACTCGGAGATCCCGATTAATGCCGCCGCGAGCGCGCCCATCGCATGGCT
>JAKAVC010000126.1 GCA_021817345.1 Deltaproteobacteria bacterium
GGGCGGGCTTACCTACTTTCCCGGGGCGAAGTTTCTCGTGGGCGCGGGCGAACTGCGCTATGCGTACTGGCCGGACCCGGATCGGCGCTGGGCGTTCATCCTGGACGACTACGTCCCGACGCGCGGCTACGACTGGTTGGAACTGGACCACGACCTGGACCTGTTCGGCGACGGCGCGCTTCAGTTCCTGCTGACCCCGGGGCACACGCCGGGCGAATGCTCGCTGCTGGTCAATCTGCCGAATCGCAGCTTTCTGCTGGTGGGCGACACGACCCACCTGCGCGAGGCTGCCGAGAGCGAGGCGACGATGCCGATCGATACGGATCCGATCCGTGCGGTTCATTCGCTCAGGCGGATCAAGGCGATTCGCGACATGCAGGGCGCCACGATGTGGATCACGCACGACCCGGTGGACTGGAAGGAATATCCGCACAAGGTCGAGTAGCGGACGGAGGCGCGCGATGCCGCTTTACGAGTGGCGATGTGAACGGTGCGCCGGCGCGTTCGAGGTGCTGGCGGCGCTTTCGCGCTCGCGCCGGGCGCGGCGATGTCCGCGGTGCGGAGGAAAGGCGCAAAGAATCATGTCCGCGGTGGCGCTCGGTATCGGGCGGGCGCGCCTTGACCCGGGCGATGCGGACTCGGGCGCCGGTCGCCGCGGCGGCGAGGATTTTCCGATCCCGCCGATGGCGCGCATGTGCGGGATGGACGACCGGGCGGCGCGCCGCCTGGCCGCGTACAAGGCCGGACGAGGGCACGAGTACGACGACCGCCAGGCGGCGCTCAAGGAACTGCGCAAGCGCGAGGGTGTCGAACCGCCCGCCAAGCCGGGGAAGAAAACCGGGCTTCACACAGAGCAATGAGTACCAGTGAAAAACGGGATAGGCCGGCCGGCCCGTTCGGCGCGATCCGCGTGGTCGAGTGCGGCGCGGGAGTCTCCGCTGCGTTCGCGGCCAAGATGCTCGCCGACCTTGGAGCCGACGTGGTGAAAGTCGAGCCGCCCGAGGGCGACTGGACTCGGCGAAGAGGGCCGTTTCCCAACGACGAGCCGGATCCGGAGAGGAGCGCGCTGTTCGCCTACCTGAATATCAACAAGCGCGGGGTGGTCGCGGATCTCACGCGCGCCGAGGGGCGCGAGATGCTTGGGCGGCTGCTCGAACGCGCCGACATCCTGATCCACAATGTTGCGCCCGCCGAGCGCGCCGGCCACGGTCTTGAGAGCGCGGCGCTATGCGCGGCCTATCCGCGGCTTATTGTAACCTCGATCTCGATGTACGGCGACAGCGGTCCGCGGGCGAATTGGCGCGGCTACGAGCTCAACGCCTCGAACGCCGGCGGATGGGCGTACTTGAGTCCGGGCGCGTCGCCGTATCCCGACCTTCCGCCGCTCAAGGCCTTCGGCCATCAGTGCGACTTTCAGGCCGGCGTGCACGCCGCGACGGTGACGCTGGCCGCGTACCGCGCTCGTGCGAAGAGCGGGCGCGGACAGGCGCTCGACGTCTCGGAGCAGGAGTGCATCGCGGCGATGCTCGAGATGAACTTCATGCACTACACCTATGCGGGGCGCGAGACCTCGCGTCTTGGCCAGCGCGGGCTCGGGCCTTGGTTTATCGGTGACTGCGCGGACGGAAAAATCTTCGTCATCTGCGTGGAAGAGGACCAGTGGCGGCGCCTGGTCGAGTTGATGGGCAATCCCGAATGGGCCAAAGACGAGCTGTTCAAGGATCGCGTCTCGCGGGCGCGGAACCTCGACGCGCTCAAGGCGCTGATGAGCGAGTGGCTGGCGGGATGGAAGGTCGAGGAGCTGTTTCGCAAGGGGCAGGACGAGTACCGGATTCCGTTCGCACCATGCAACACGATGCGCCAGATCTACGAGAACGGCCATCTCGCCGAGCGGGATTTCTTTGTCGCTTTTGACCAGCCCGGAATCGGCCGCATCAGGCTTCCCGGCGCGCCGTCCAAGTACGGCGTGACGCAATGGGCGCTGAGGCGCGCGGCGCCGAGACTCGCCGAGCATGGCGAAGAAATCTTCGTGGGCGAGTTGGGAATCGCGCGCGAGCAGTTTGCGTCGCTGCGCAAGGCGGGGGTTGTCTGATTGGGAGAATCGGGTATGAACGAGCGTCCACTTGCCGGGGTCAGGGTTCTGGATTTCACATGGGCGTGGGCGGGGCCGTTCTGCACGCTCCAGCTTGCCCATCTTGGGGCAGAGGTTATCAGGGTTGAGACGACGACTCGCGCGCTCTGCGTGTCGCGTTCGATTCCGCCCTTTGCCGACGATATCGCCGGCCCGAATCGGGCGGGCTATTTCAACCAGTACAACCAGGGCAAGCGCAGTATCCTGTTGAATCTGCGCCGTCGCGAGGCGCTGGAGATCGCCTACGAGCTGGTCCGGCAGTGCGACGTCGTGACCGAGAACTTCGCCGCGGGCGTTTCGGAAAGGCTCGGCCTCGGCTACGCGAAACTGACGCAATACCGGCCCGACCTGATAATGATCTCGATGTCCGGGTACGGGCAGACGGGTCCGTACCGGAAATTTCTCGGCTACGGCGGGCCGGCCGCCGCGCTTTCCGGGCTGTTCTCGGCGACCGGCTATCCCGGTGGCGAGCCCGCCGAAATCGGGATCTCGTATCCCGATCCGAACGCGGGGATTTTCGGCGCCTACGCGATTCTCGCCGCGCTGGTGCATCGCGATTTCACCGGCGAAGGCCAGTACATCGACCAGTCGCAATGGGAGGCGACGTTGCCGGTCGTCGCGGAGGGGCTGCTCGAATACGCGGTCAACGGGCGCGAGCCGGCGCGCGACGGAAACCACGACCGGTTGATGGCGCCGCACAACTGCTACAAGGCCGCCGGCGACGACGACAAGTGGGTGTCGATCGCGGTCGGCTCGGATGCGGAATGGCGCGCGCTCGCCGCCGCGATGGGAAGGCCGGAACTCGCCGACGACCCGCGCTTTCGGACCGCGTCCGAGCGCAAACGCAACGAAAGCGCCCTGGATGAAATAATCACCGCCTGGACGCGCGAGCGCGACCGATGGGAGACGGCCGAGACGCTGCAGCGCGCGGGAGTAGCGGCGTTCCCCTCGCTCAGCAACAAGGACCTTGCGACCGACCCGCATCTGGCCGAGCGCGGCTACTTGGTCGCGCTGGAGCATCCCGAGGTGGGCCGGCGAATCCACGCGGGAATCCCGTGGACGATGTCCGAATCGCCGTGCCGCGTCGAGCGCCCCGCGCCGCTTCTCGGCGCCGATACCGACGACGTGCTCAAGTCGCTGCTCGGATTGAGTGCCGAGCGAATCGCCGAACTGCGCCGCGACGCCATCGTGTCGTAAGTCGCAGTGCTTGTCTTCGGCAATCACGAGAGTCGATTTATCCGCGACGGGCGAACGCTGTGGCGTCACATTAGTATTTGGGGGACCCTCAAGTTGACCCGCTCGCCCAGCTTGACCGTGATCAAAGTCGGGGCGATCGCCTCACATGTAAAAGCTCGGACTTAAATGCGGTAAGGTCCTTGGGTCTCGCAACAGGAGATCGAGGACGATGACGCAGGAACAGAAAGTGATTCGGGCCAAGGTGGGAGTGCTGGAGCTGGCCA
>JAKAVC010000059.1 GCA_021817345.1 Deltaproteobacteria bacterium
TGCAGGTCAACCCGAAGATTGAGTTGACGTTCGCCAACGGCTTGCGCTCGATATTACGCCAGGACCCCGACGTCATCATGGTTGGTGAAATCCGTGACAGCGAAACGGCCGAAATCGCCATCCAGGCCGCGTTGACGGGCCACTTGGTTTTCTCCACGCTCCATACCAACGATTCCTTCGGCGCGGTAAGCCGGTTGGTGGACATGGGTATCGAACCGTTCCTGGTCTCATCGTCGATTCTGGCCGTGCTGGCGCAGCGCCTGGTGCGCCGGTTGTGCGTCGAGTGTCGCGAGGAATATGCTCCGACCGCGACGGAGCTTGCCCGTATCGGGCTTGGCGCTTCGGGCTTTTCGGGGCCGCTGTATCGGGCTCGGGGATGCCGTGCGTGCCGCAACACGGGCTATCGCGGCCGGATGGCGGTGCAGGAACTGATGGTGATGGACGACGATGTCCGGGCGCTCGTTATGCGCAAGGCGGACGCGGCCATGATTCGCCGTCATTGCACCGCCGGGGGAATGAAATTACTGCGCCAGGACGGCGCGGACCGCGTCCTTGCCGGTGAGACCACGATCGAAGAGCTGCTCAGGGTCACGCAGGAAGACATTCTTTAGGGGCTGGACGGGTTAGTTTTTCCCATGCCGGTTTTCGCCTATCGCGGCCTGTCAGCCGAAGGCCGCACGATCTCGGGGGTCGTTGACGCGGACAGCGCCCGCACCGCGCGCGGCAAACTTCGCGCCAGCGGGATATTCCCGACTGAAATCTCGGAGGAAAGCGCCGCCGCGCGCTCCGGCTCGTGGCGCGAATGGCTTGCCAGGTTCGAGGGCGGCAAGATGTCTTCGACCGACCTCGCGCTTTTCTCGCGCCAGCTCGCCGCCCTGCTTGGCGCCGGCGTCCAGTTGGTTGACGCGCTCGGCACGCTCGGCGAACAGGCCAAAAAACCGGGCGTGCGCAAAATGCTGTCACAGGTGCGGGAACGGGTGCGGGAGGGCTCCTCTCTCGCCGACGCGCTTTCGGCCCATCGCGACGTCTTCTCTGACCTTTACATCGGGATGGTCCGCGCGGGCGAAACCGCCGCCGCGCTCGAACCGATTCTCGGCCGGCTTGCCGAGTACGGCGAGCGGCAGTCCGAGTTCGTCTCCAAAGTGCGCGGCGCGCTGACCTATCCGATAATCATGATGTGCGTGGGAGCCGCGATCATGTGCTTTCTGGTCGCCTACGTCGTGCCGCAGGTCGCTCTCATCTTCCAGCAGAGCCACGCCGCGCTGCCGCTCCCGACGCGCATTCTTATCAGCCTTTCGGGTTTCCTTACCTCATACTGGATCGAGATTCTTATTGCGCTTGCGGCGACGGTGCTGGGCGTGGCCGCGGCGTTTCGCAACCCCAGAGGCCGGCGCCTGTATGATCGGATGGTTCTTTCGCTGCCGTTTCTCGGCGAGACGATGGTCCGTATCATATGCGCGCGGTTCGCACGCACGCTATCAACGCTGCTCGCAAGCGGCGTCCAACTGCTGCCCGCGCTCGACGCGGTCAAGGGCGTCGTCACCAACACCCTTCTGCGCGAGGCCGTGGAGCAAAGCCGCGAGAGTATCCGCGAAGGACATGGTATGGGCCAGACACTCGGCCAAAGCGGTCTCTTCCCCGCCCTGTTAGTCGAGATGGTGAAAGTCGGCGAGCGCTCCGGCGAGATCGAACAGATGCTCGACCGGGTCGCGGAAAATTACGAGCGCGAGGTCTCGACTTCGCTATCGCAGGTAACCACGGTGCTCGAACCGCTGATGACTTTGATGATGGCCGGGGCGGTCGTCTTCATGATGCTCGCGGTATTGCTGCCGATATTCCAGCTCAATCAGCTCATGCAATAAGAAGGCTCGATGAGAGGGTTTTCGATATGAGGTCACGACGCAACCATCAGGAAGGTTTCACCCTGATCGAACTCATGGTGGTCATCCTGATCATCGGCCTGTTGGCTACGATCGTCGTCCAGAGCCTGCGCGGAGCAACCGACAAGGCGAAGAGAACCAAGGCCGAAGCCGATATCGCGGAACTCAAGACCGCGCTCGACCGCTACTACCTGGACAACGGGAACTATCCCACCACCGAACAGGGACTTCAGGCGCTCGTCACCGCGCCCACCAGCGGCCCGATTCCGGCGAACTACGAAGACGGCGGCTACGTCCAGCAAATCCCGCTCGATCCCTGGGGCCATCCCTACGTCTATCAGAGCGACGGCAACACCTACACGCTGGAATCCTACGGCGCTGACGGGCAACCCGGCGGCACCGGCAAAAACGCCGACATCATCGGAAGTCAGCAATGACGCCTCCCTGATGCGTCACCGAAGCAAAGCGCCGCCCGCGTTTTTTGACCGGCGGCTGACAAGCCGGCGCCGCTCCCCGAACCGCGCCTGTCGAAAGGGGCGCCTTTTCCACGCTCGCGGGCGGTTCGCGCGCGGATTCACCCTGCTCGAACTCGCCGTCGTCATCTTCATCATGGGCCTGATGATGCTGATCGCGATGCCGTACTTCGGCGGGTTCAAGAGCGCGCAGCTGCGCAGCGCCGCACGCACGATGGCCGGTCGCGCAACCTACCTGTACGAAGAAGCGTCGGCCCAGAAGCTCGTCATCCGGATGGTTTTCGACCTCGACCGCCAGTCCTATCGCGTGCTGGTGCTCGATCCGTACGCAACCCAGCCGATGTTCACACCCGACCCGGCGCCCGGCGACACGCCGGTTGTGCTGCCGCCCAGCGTCGCGATTCGCGACGTCACGGTCGAGGGGATCGGCACCTGCCATCGCGGCATGATAGCATGCCAGTTCTATCCCGACGGTTACGTCGACGCGACCTTGATCCATCTCGTGGACTCCAACGGTGACGTGATGACGCTCGGGGTCAACCCGCTGACCGGCCAGGTGCGGATAGCAAACGGCGATTTGACCGAGGGGCAGCTTTATCTGCAATGACCCGCGCCGTCTCATTTTTCCCGGCTTCCCGCGTCTCGCTGCGGGGCAGCGTCGGCAAGGAAGCGCTGACGCCGCCCCGGCGGACTTCACGCTCGCGCCTTGCCGGCGGCTTCACGCTCCTCGAAGTCATGATCGCGCTTGGCGTGCTGGCAATCGCGATGCTCGCCCTGCTTTCGCTCCATCATCAGGACCTCCGGAGCATCATCCGCGCACGCGAACTGAGCGAGGCCGCGATGCTCGCGCAGGGCCTGATGAGCGATGCGGAACTTCAGGGCTTTCCCCCGCTCGGGCAAACCAGCGGCGACTTTCAGAAGATCTATCCGGGGCAGTACCGCAATTTCCGATGGAACCGGGTTGTCTTGCAGTCGCCTATGTTCCCCGACGTGCGCCAGGTCGAGGTCACGATTCAGTACGGGGCGGGGTTTAGGAACAACTTCACGGTCGTGGAATTCCTTCATTACCCCGAGCCGCAAACCGCCGCGTCCGGCGCGCCGGGCAACCAACTGCCGCTCGGGATGCAGGGCCGTCCGCTCGGTCAACAATGACGATTCGCCGGACAATGGCGCCGCGCTTCGATGCGGGTTTCACGCTGCTCGAAATGATGCTGGCGGTGGCGATTCTCGCGATCGTGCTCGTGATGCTCTCCCAGTCGTTCCACACGGTCGCGATGAGCAAGGTACAGGGCGAGAATAGCCTTGCGCTCGACCGCGAGGGACGCGGGATCATCTGGCGCCTGAGCGATGAATTCCAGAACGCGGTGCAGACCCCGATTTATCCGAGCGACGTGATGCTGGTCGGAACCGCGCAGATGCAGAACGACCTCCCGATGGACTCCGTCAGCCTCTCGACCTTCGGCGCCGGCCATCAGCGCGCGCTGGTCGGATTCGGCGCCGAGCAGCTCGTGACTTACACAACCTCGCCCAACCCGGACCACCCCGGATGGTTCGTGCTGACGCGAAGCCAGATGAGCGCGCTTTTGACGGGAGTAGTCGTGACGCCAACCACGCCGCCCGCGCTGATCGTGGCCGACAACCTGGTCTCGCTTCATCTGCGCTACTTCAACGGCACGCAATGGGTGGAAAGTTGGAATTCGATGCAGATGCCGCGCAATCAGCAGCTTCCACTAGCGGTTTCAATCAACCTTGAACTCGCGGACTCCGAGGGCCATGTCCGGGATTTCGCCACCGAGGTGGACGTTCCGATGGCGCAACCGCTATGGTAACCACCCGGCTTGAAAGCGAACGCGGTATCGCGCTGCTCGCGACGCTGCTCGCGATCGCGCTTATGACGATAATCGTCATGGATTTCACTTCTCACTGCGAGCTCGGCTATCTCTCTTCGGCCAACCAGGCCAACGAGCTTCGCGCCGGATACCTGGCCCGTTCGGCGGTCAATATCGGCGTCGCCATACTGGCCGAGGACTCGCGCATCAAGGCGCAGATGCGCCTGCCCGTCGATTCGCTGGCCGACGTGTGGGCGATGCCGTTCCCGCCGATCAAGGCCGGCGGCGGCACGGTGAATCTTTCGATCGTAGACGCGGCCAGAAAAATCGACATCAACGAGCTGGTCGATCCGCGAACCGGCCAGGTCAACAACATCGTGCTTGCGCGCCTGGCCGCCCTGTTCAGCTTTATCGGCGTCTCGCCCGACCTGCTCCCCGCCATCATCGACTGGCTCGACCGCGACAGCGTCACCTCGCCGGGCGGCGCCGAGGCCGACTATTACGTGCGACTGATACCGCCGTATGCGCCAAGAAACGGCCCGATGCCGACGATTGGGGATCTGAGGCTGGTGCGCGGGGTGGACGACGCCACCTTCATGAAGCTGCGCCAGTTTTTGACCGTGATGCCGGAGCCAAGGGTCAACGTCAACACCGCGCCGCCCGTCGTGCTGGCTTCGCTCCTGCCGCAACTCGCCCAGAATCCGCGCCTCGTCGATGAAATCCTCCAGGCGCGCCAGGTTGCTCCGTTCACCAACGTCCTGCAGGTTCTCAATTTGCCCGGCATGGGGAATTTGCAGCAGCAGCTCGCGCAGGTCTTAACCACACGCAGCGTTTACTTTACGATAACCGCGATGGGGGAATTCGCCGGAGCGCGCAAGATAATCTTCGCTTCCTTCCGCCGCAACGGAAACGGAACCGCCGCGCTCGCCTCCTGGCGCGAGGACTGAGAGACTGAACGGCTCTATGCCGCAACGAATCCTGGCTCTGGAGACTCCCGGCGACCTGGTGCGGGGCGCTATCGCCGAACGCACCTGGAACTCGCTTCAATTAACCGGAGTCTTCGAAGAAGAACGGCTGAGCGGCGAAACCGGGCTTGCCGAGGCGCTCAAGCGCCTGCTCATCAGAACCGGCAAGCCTGACATGGTGGTAAGCGCGCTGCCTGGTGAGTTCGTGGTCAGGCGGCTGCTCGAACTGCCCTTCAGCGACATGCGCCGCCTGAACCAGGTAGTTCCCTTCGCCCTGGAGGAGCATCTGCCCTTCCCGGTCGACGACGCGGTGGTCGCCTTTGCCCGGGTTGGACGCGATAACGGAAACACGACGGTCGTGGCGGCGCTCGCGCGCCGGGCCGACCTGCGAAACCATCTCGAGCTTCTGGCCGGCGCCGGACTCGACCCGCGGATGGTGACGCTGTCGGAGCTTGCGATCGCCGCGCTGATTGCCGAGCACAAGGTTTCCACCACGGCGTCGAGCGCCCATCTGCTGCTTGCCATCGAACCAAGAACCACTTCGATCGTCCTGGTTGATTCGGCGGGGATGCCGCGCGCGCTGCGCACCGTGCAGGCCGGGCCCGCTTCGGACGGCGAAGCTCTCGGACGCGCCGCCACGGCTTCGATTCTGAGCGCCGCGCGCCAGACGCTCCTCGCGCATTCAGCCGAAGTCCAGATGCCCGATGTCGTGCTCGCCGGCGCGGGAGCCGCGAGCCTGGATTTGCGCCGGGAAATCGCCGAACGTCTGGCCACCTCCGTACATGACGCGGGCGAATTCGGCGCTTCCGCCCTGCTTAACGGCAGCGGCTCCGAGAAGAACCGGTTCGCCGGATGCGCCGCGATGCTGATGGCGGTATCGCCCGGCGCGAAAGTCGAACTGCTGAACTTCCGCCAGGGTGAATTCGCCTTCCGCGGGCGGGTCCGCGGCGATCTGACGCCGTTTTACCCCAGCGCAATCCTGGCCGGAGCGGTCGCTCTCGTCGCGATTCTTCATTTCGCGCTCGGAGTTTCCGCCGATCTCGCGCGGCTGCACAAGCTCAACCGCGCAATCGCGGCCGCGGCGGCGCCAGCGCTCGGACCCAGGGAGCCCGACAATGCGGTTGACGCGCTGCGCTCCGCGATCGTGAAGATGGACAAGCGCCTTCAGCTGGCTGGCGGGGGAATCGAGTCCTCGCCGCTGGAGGTACTGCTCGCCATCTCGCGCGATCTTCCCCGGCGCCTTCCGGTCGAGATGGAAACTCTCACGTTCGACGCGGCAGGGGTGAAATTGAACGGCGAGACCGACTCGTTCGCCAGCGTGGATCAGATGAAAAACGCGCTAAGGCGCGACCGCAAGTTCGGCACCGTGGAAGTGGTGCACGCCAAAGCGGTAAGCGGCGGAAAGGTGAGCTTCGAGCTCAACGTGTCGTTGCGCGACGCGCTCGGGAGCGGAAGATGACCGGCGGGCGGGGAAATATCAGCGCGCGTGGCTTTGGCGCGATCGATTCGCTGCTCGGGCCGGCGCTCAAGCGCTTAAGCGCCGCGCTCGAACCCCAACTCGCTCAGGCGCGGGCCCGTTATGAAAAACTCGAACCGCGCGAACGGCTTCTGCTCAAGGCGCTGACAGTCGTCTTCGGCCTGTTTTTCATCTACGACTTCGTTTATCTGCCGATCATCAACTTCCGCCAGGATCTGCGGGCGAGCGTCGAGGAGCGCCGCCAGCAGTTGGGCGAGGTTCGCGCGCTGGTTGACACCTACCTGCGGCGCCAGGCCGAGCTTAAGCTTGCCGAGCGGCGCGCCTCCACCGCGGGCAAGGATTTCTCTCTGTTCTCCGCGCTCGAAAGTACGCTTACCAAGAGCGTAGGGCGCGACCATCTCGCCTCGATCACTCCGCGCCCGGACCGCAAGCTCCACCAGGGCTTGACCGAGCACTCGGTCGAACTCAGCCTGAGCAATGTCAGCCTGAAGCAGATCGTCGACGCGCTCTACGGCGTGCGCCATCTGAGCGTCCCGGTTGCGGTATCGAGCCTGCATATCACGCGCCGCACCGGCGATACCCACAGTTACGACGTCGAGATGACCTGCGTCGCCGTTTCCCACAATGGCTAGGCTGTCCCCTTACCTGAAGCGCGATTTTCTCCGCGAGCATCTCGTCCAGATTGGTTACATATCGGTCGGCGTCGTGCTCTTCCTGGTCTTTCTGGCGGCGAGCTTTCCGTACGCCGAGATCCTGTCGAACGTTCTCGGTCCCGCCGGGCTGGAAATTTCCAGCCAGGGACAGGGAGTCAGCTTTCCGTTCGGGGTCCGGATGACCGGAGTGAGCCTGAGCGAGATAAGCGGCCGAGGCCAGCGCCCGCTTATCGAAAGTCCCGACGTTAGGGTCTCGCCCTCGCTGTTGTCGTTCCTGATGCTGTCGCCGGGCGTAAACGTGAAGGCGTCGCTTTACGGCGGCGTGTTGAGAGTCCGGATGCGCCGACGCGGCAACTTGATCGCGCTCGACTTCGATCTTGAAAATCTCCACCCGGGACGCTACCCGGCGCTGCGTGCGCTCGGCGCGAGCCTGAGCGGCACCCTCTCGGCGCAAGGAAGCCTTGAGCTTTCCCCCGAGGATATCGCCGCCGACCACGGCACCGTCACCATCTCCGGCTCGGGAATCGCTGTGAGCGCGATTCGCGGCATGACGCCGGTCCGGCTTGGAGAAATCCACGCGGTCGCGGCGCTCGAACATGGAAAGCTCACGCTCAGGAACGCGCGGACCAGCGGCGGCGATCTCATGTTTTCGGGACGGGGCGTCATGATGCTGTCGCGGGTGCTTGCCGAAAGCGAGATGGCAATCCGGTTCGAGTTGCGAGCCGCTCCCGCGGCGCGCGCGCGGCTTGCCTTCCTGCTCGGGATGCTGCCCCATCCGCCGGGTCCGACTCCCTACCTGCTCGGCGGAACCCTCGCCGCTCCCACGCTGAGCTAGCCGGCAACCGCCGCCCGGTGCCCTGAGTCCGAACTTGGTTCACAAAAACGGCCATGCCTGGGCATTTTGGACGGAGCTATCCTCGCGTCGTCCAGGGATGGAGGCCATCTCCCTTCATCGTCATCCTGAGCGTAGGTTGCCGAAGCGAAGGATCTCGCGGCCGCTCCTGGTGCGGGCGCGTCGTCCGGCAGAGTTCCGAAGCCGCGCGGCGCAAGACGCCGCGCGCGGTCCTTCGACTCCACTGGCGGACTCGCTTCGCTCAGGATGACCGACAAGGAAATTGACTACGCGGGCGCCTTGGCGAAGAACTTCTCCACCGCTTCCTTGTAGAGTCGATCGCCGGGTGCGTTCAGATGGTCGCGGCCTTCGAGCTTCACGAGCACGGAGCCGGGAATCATTTTGTGAAGCGGTTCGGCGTCGCCGACCAGCGTGTCGCGCGTTCCGACCACGATCATCACCGCCATCCCGACCGACGCTAGTTCCGTCGCCGCGCCGCCTTCGGCGCGTTCGGCGCCCATGCACGCGGCCAGCGCCGCCAGGTCGTTGCGATTCGCCTCGGCGAACTGCCTGAACAGGCGCGCGGTTTCGTCCCCAATCGCCGACGGGTCCGGCGCAAGCAGCGCCTCGACGATCTTCCTGCGCCGTCCCGCGTCGCCCATCCTGCCGCCCGCTCCCACGCCGCCGAGCACTACGGCGCGAAAGCGTTCGGGATGCCTCAGCATCAGCCACATCGAGATTCGAGCGCCCATCGAGTACCCCATCAGGAGCGCGCGCCGGATACCGAGATGGTCGAGCAGACGGATCACGTCGCCGCCCATCCGGTCCAACGTGTATTCGGCGGGGTCATGCGGCTTGTCGCTCTGGCCGTGCCCGCGGCAATCCAGCGCGATCACGCGATAGCGCTCCGACAGGAACTTAATCCATCCGGTGATTCCCCAGTTGTAGCGGGCGTTGGAGGCGAACCCATGCACCAGCACAACCGCGTCACCACTGCCGGCGTCCTCGTAATGAATCCGCACTCCGTTAGAATCGAAAGATGCCATCGCGCAAGCCCCTCTCGATGCTCTTATAGACGCAAGCGCCGAAGCATCGCAAAGCCTCATTCCATCTTGCGGCTATCCGCCGATCCGATAGACTGCGGATTGTTCAAGCCTGAACCGGGAAAGTTTCGATGGCAGAGCGGAAAAAGCTGGGACTTCAAATGTCGCTCGCGGGCGGCGCGCTGGCCGAGCGGCTCGGTTTCGCGCGCGAAGCCGAAGAACGCGGCTACAGTTCGATCTGGATCGCCGAGGTCGCCGGACCCGACGCCTTTGTGAGCCTGACCGCCGTCGCGCTCAACACCACCCGCGTGGAACTCGCAACCGGAGTCGTGCCGATCCAAATCCGCACGCCGGGCGTGATGGGAATGGGATTTTTGAGCCTGCACGAGGTCTCGGGCGGACGCGCGATTGCGGGCCTCGGCGTGTCGAGCCCGGTCATCGTCGAGCGATGGCACGGCGCGGCGTATCGCAAGCCCGTCACCGCGATGCGCGAGTGCGTCACCATCATGCGCCAGCTCTTCACCGAGGGACGCTCGAAGTTCGAGGGTGAAATCTATCGAAGCGATTTCCGGCTCGGCTTTCGCTCGACCCAGAAGAATCCGCCGAAGATTTATCTCGCCGGCCTGAACGCGCCGATGCTGCGCCTGGCGGGCGAGATGGCCGACGGCGTGCTGATGAATTACTCGCCGCCCGAAGCGGTGCCCGCGATGGTTGCGGAAATCCGCGCCGGCGCGGAGAAGGCGGGACGCAATCCCGCCGACATCGATATCGGAATCTACGCCCGCATGTGCATCACCGAGGAAGATGCGAAGGCGGTCGACGCCTTCAGGCGCGAGCTTGCGACCTACGCGTTCGTGGACAGCTACAACAAGATGTTCGCGCGCTACGGACTGGCCGACGAGTTCGCCGAAGTGCGCAGGCTCTGGCGCGAGGGCAAACGCGACCAGGCGCCGAGCGCTATCAGCGACGCCTCGGCGCGCAGGATCGCGGCGTTCGGTCCCGCCGAGGTCGGGCGCGACTTCATCGCGCGCTTCCGCGCCGCCGGCGTGACCCATCCCGTGGTCTTTCCGGTCGGACCCGCGCCGACCCATGCGCGCGACGCGGAGAACACGATGCGAGCGATGGCCGGCGCCTGACGCCGACCCTGCGCGCGCGGCGGCAGACTATCTGCCCTTGTAATTGGGCTTTCGCTTTTCCATAAAAGCGCGCGGGCCCTCCTTCGCGTCCTCCGACGCCATCACCTCGCGCGCGATCTCGTTCTCGATTTTGAACGCCTCCTCGTACGGCAATCCCGAGCATCGCCGCACCGCTTCCTTTATCTTGCGCACCGCAAGCGGACCATTCTCCGCGATCGTGCGCGCCAGTTCCTCGGCCTTGCCGATGAGCTTGTCCTGCGCAACGACGTGGTTCACCAGGCCGATACGCCACGCCTCTTGGGCGTCGATCCGGTTGCCGGTCAGCAGGATTTCCATCGCCTTGGCGTATGGGATCTGGCGCTGCAAGCGCGCGAGCGAGCCCGCCGCCGGGATGATCGCCCACTTCACCTCCTGGAGTCCGAAGCTCGCGTTCTCCGACGCGATCCTGAGATCGGTCGCCTGAAGAAACTCCATGCCGCCCGCGATGCAAAATCCGTTGACGGCCGCGATCACGGCCTTGGGAAAATCGTAGCCGCGCAGCAGCGCCATGTCGCCAAGCCTGCGATTCTCCATCAGCTTGCGATCCCATTCGTCCTCGGGTTTGCGCGCGCCCGTAAAGAGCGGAATCAGCCTGCCCAGGTCGGCGCCCGCCGAGAAGGCGACTTTGCCCGCGCCGGTTACGATAACCACGCGCACGTCATCGTCCCGTTCGGCCTCGCTCCAGATGCCTGACAGAAGGACCAGCGTCTCGGGGTTGAAGGAATTGTGCACCTCAGGCCGATTGAAGGTTATGTAGCCGATATGGTTACGCTTCTCGAACAATACCGCTGGCATCGATGGTTCTCTCCCGAATGGATGTGCAAAGGAAAATCCGCGCGAAACCTTACCATGACCCCGCTTTGCCGGCCACTTTCCTTGTCGTTATGATCAATCCATCGCGCCGCCGTCCAACGGAGGAGCCATGAAAGCAATCCGCCTGAGCCCGCTCGTCACGGGCCTTCTGATTTTCACTCTCGCCGCGTTTGCCTCGGCGCTCGAGCCGCCGCTCATCGTTCCATCCTCCGGACGGGCGCCGCAGCCGCCGAGCCAGGTCTTCAAGACGCTCAAGACCTACTTCTCCGATCCTTCGTTGAGCAAATTCCAGGTAACCGAGGCGAGCGAGGCCGCGAACGTGATCGTGGCGAAACAGTCGGGTGTTGACACCGCAAGATGGACCGAGTGGGCGGCCTGCCAGACCGATCCGATGCACATGCTCTACCAGTTCCAGAATGGCACGGTTACGGTTAAGGTCACGCTCGATCCGTCGCCGGGCAACGCGACTTTCGTAACCGTGAGAGCGGATTTTCAGGGCGCTTACAGCCTCGGACAGGATACCACGACGATCGCGTGCAGATCGACCGGCACGCTCGAGCAGGACATCCTGAGAGTCGCGGGGGTGCCCCAGTCAGGGAATTGACGGCGCCGCCTCAAGCAACCGGCGGCTCGCTTCGTAGCGGCGAGACCGGGCGCGATTCGGCAGCCGACGCCGCGCGCGCGGCCCGCGGCTTCGCCGACCCTTCACGCCTTCGCTCGCGTGACATCTTCCGCCTCGCGCCGCGTGCGTGGCCGTTTATCCGTCCGTACAAACGCCATCTGCTCTATCTGTTTCTCGCGATGGCCCCCGGGCTTCCGGCCGGCCTGTTCACGATCCTGATGACGCGCGTGTTTTTCGACGCGGTCGGCCATGGGCATTCGCTCACGCGCGCCGAAGCCTGGATGCTCCAGTTGCCGATGACGGCGAGTCGCGAAGAAATCCTGTGGCGCGCGTGCGTTGTCTCGATGCTCGTGGTGCTTTTCTTCCTGCCTTATGGACTCGCTCTGTTCGCATACGCCGTCTGGATTCTACAACGCATCGCCAACCTGTTCCGCGTGAACCTCTACGCGCGCCTGCAGGAGCTGAGCCTTCGCTTCCATAGCGAGGAAAGCATCGGCGACGCGATCTTCCGGATGTTCCAGGACTCGGCCGCGATTCCGCAGGTCATAAACGGAGTTGTTATCCAGCCGCTCAGATGGCTTCCGTTCGCGAGCGCCAACCTGGTGTGGCTGGTGCTGTTCGATTACCGGATGGCGGCGGTCGCGGCCGCGCTGGTGCCGGCGAACTTCATCCTCGCGTGGGCTTTCAGCGAGCCGATGCGCAGGCGGTTTCGTGCCGAACGCGAGGCGGCCGCGAGCGCCACCACGCGCATCGAGGAAACGCTCGCGTCGATCAAGGCGGTCAAGGCGTTCGGACGCGAGGCCGCGGAAAGCGACCTCTACGCGCACGATAACTGGCGGGCGTTTCTTGCCGCGCGCCGCGCGCGAATGGTTTTCGTCGCGTACCGCGCGTGCGCGCACGCGCTTTGCGGACTCGCCTACGTCGGCGCGCTCTATTTCGGCGCCGAGCAGGTGCTTCGCGGCGGGTACGGCGGCGCGATGCGCGCGGCGGTATCGCTTGGGCTGTTCCAGGGGGCGCTCGCGGTGTTCGACATGATGAGCGCGCGCACCCGCCAACTCACCGAACTCTGGGGCAGCCTGCAGGACGTGGGCGTAGCGATCGCGCGGGTGTTCGAGATGATGGCGAAAACGCCCGAGGAGCGGGTACAAAGCGGCTCGCTGCTCCCCGAGAGGCCGCGCCGCGCGCTTGTCTTCGAGCGGGTGAGCTTCGGATACGACGGGCGCGCCTCGGTGCTTTCCGACGCAAGCCTGCAGGCGCGTGTCGGCGAGATAACCGCGCTCGCGGGACCGAGCGGCTCCGGCAAGAGCACGATTGTCGCGCTGGTGATGCGCTTTTTCGACCCGCTCGCCGGACGAATCCTGCTCGACAGCCGCGATCTGCGCGAGTTCGATCTCGCGGCGTGGCGCGCGACGGTCGCGGTGGCGCTGCAGGAGTCTCCGCTTTTTACCGCGTCGCTGCGCGACAATATCACTTATGGCCGCACGGGCGCTTCGCCCGGGGAAATTGCGCGCGCCGTCGAACGCGCCGCGCTCGGGGATTTCGTGCGTTCGCTGCCCGCGGGTCTCGACACGATGCTCGGCGAGAAGGGCGCCAGGATTTCCGCCGGGCAGGCGCAGCGGATCGGCCTTGCGCGCGCCTTTCTGCGTGACGCCCCGATTCTCCTCCTCGACGAGCCGACTGCGGCGCTCGAATCCGCGACCGAGGAATTCGTGATGCGCGGAATCCGCCAGTGGCTCAACGAAAAGCCTGGCGAGCGGATAGTTCTGCTCGCAACCCATCGCCTAAACACCGCTCGGCATTCCGACCGCGTTTACAGGATCAGCGCGGGCAACGTGGCGCTCGACGAAGAGGCCGTTTTCGAACCGCTTCGCACCTGAGGGCATACCGCGGTGAGCGACCGGTTACACAGCGCAATCCTGGCCGACGGGCCGGCCTCGGACAGCGGCGCGCGCATTGCCGCCGAGCCGCGGCTTCGAAAGCTTTACGCCGCCGAGGACAAACCGCTCACCCCGCGCGAAGCGTTTTCGCTGGTGGTAAGAAGCTGGCGGTTCATCCGCGAGCATCGCCGCCTCGTCGCGATGAAATGCGCGCTCGCCTTCAGCTCGCTTGTGTTTTTTCTGCTCTCGCCGTGGCCCGTGAAGATCGTTATCGACAACGTGATCGACGGCCATCCGCTGACCGGAGTTCCCAAAGCGGTCCTTACCCCGCTCGTCGGCGACAACCGCGCCCTGCTGCTCGCCGTGCTCACCGGGTTTTTGGTCGTGACCGCAATTCTGATCGGGCTGGCCGGAAATCAGCCGGTTGGTCTTGGCACCGCGGTCGCCAGCGGAGGGCTCGACCAGGCCGGCTTCACCGCAAACGAGGCGAACGACGGCTGGAGCCTCTGGAGCGGTCTCTTCGGACTGCTCGAAGTCTTTGTCACGCTCGATCTGACGCAGAGGATAAACCAGGGCGTGCGGGTTGCGATCTACGAACGCTTTCTGCGCTCGCCGCTCGGGCTTTTCGGCGATCAGAAAATAGGAGACGCGGTGTTCCGCGTGATGAACGATAGCGCCGCGATCGGCGCCGTGCTCTACCGCGGCGTGCTCGCTCCGCTGCTGTCGGCCGCGATGTTCATCCTCACGCTCGCGGTCCTGACCGCGCAATTCTCCAACGAGCCGCTGATTCCGATTATCGCGGCGCTCACGCTTCCCATCGTGGCAATCGGTGCAACGCTTTTCGGCAGGATGCTGCGCGAGCAGGGGCAGCGGATGCGCGAGCGGGGAAGCGACGTGATGGCGGCCTTCGAGGAACGCCTCGCGCAGGTGCAGATGATCAAGGCCTACGGGCAGGAATCGCGCGAAGAGCATTCGGTGGACGAGGCAAGCTGGGAATCATTCCGCGCGACGCTCAAGCTGCTCGTGATCATTCTCGCGGTAATCGCGGTCGTGACCCCGGCGCTCGCGGCGCTCGTCGCCGTCGGCATCTACCACCTGATGATGCAGGTCGTGCTGCATCGGATAACCCTCGGCGACGTGGTGCTGCTCGCGAGCTACGGAATTATGCTCGCGCGGCCGATGCGCACTATCGGCGCGACCTGGGCCGACTTGCAGACGCCGGTATCGGGTCTGCGCCGAATCCATAGCGTGCTCGATATGCTCGCCGAAACCGACGGCAGCGAGGCGGGCGCGCTCGAGCCCGGCCCGATCCGCGAAATCGCCGTTCGCGATGTCACGCTCGCCTACGATGGCGCCGGCGCCGTGCTGGAACACGTCACGTTCACGCTTCGAAGCGGAGAGTTGCTGGCGCTTGCGGGAGCGAGCGGAGTCGGAAAGACGACGCTCATTTGCGCCATCCCGCGCTTCATCGAGCCTCGCGCCGGAGCGATCCTGGTAAACGGCGTCGATTCGCGGCAAATCGCGCTCGGGCCGCTGCGCGCGCGGATCGGTTTTGTCTTTCAGCACGAGGCGCTGTTCTCGCGCTCGCTCGCCGACAATATTCGCTACGGCGCGCCGGAGGCTTCGGACGAAGAAATGCGCGAAGCGGCGCGGATGGCGGGCGCGGCGGAGTTCATCGAAAACCTGCCCCAGGGATACGCGACGATCCTCGGGCGGCGCGGCACGCGGCTTTCGATCGGGCAGAAGCAGCGCGTTGCGATCGCGCGGGCGATGCTGCGAAAGCCGGACGTGCTCATCCTTGACGAGCCCACGGCGGCACTCGACCCCGCCTCCGAAAGAGCGCTGATGGCGACGCTCAGGATGCTTGCCGCGGAGCGGATCGTCGTCGTCGTGGCGCATCGCGCGGCCACTCTCGCCGCCTGCGACCGGGTCGTTTTTCTCGCGCGAGCAACCGTGGCCGCCGAAGGCCCGCACACGGAACTAGTCCGCGTGTCGGAGGATTACCGCCGATACCTCGCGATAACCGAGTCCGTCCTCGAACCCTGACTTCGCCTTGGGGGCATCGCGAGCCGCTTTCATGAAGCTCGCAGCGGGCGATAATAGGAGCAGGACCGTCTGCGAGGTGCGGCAATGGCGTCAACCCATTATCGGCTTTTCATCGACGGCGAACACGTCGATAGCCCGGACCGTTACGAGATCCGCTATCCGTACAACGGCGAAGTCGTGGGCACGGTTGCCCGCGCGAGCGAACGCGAGGTGGACGCGGCGCTCGCCGCTGCCACGCGCGCCTTCGAGCGGACGAAGCGCCTGACGCGGGCCCAACGCGCGGAGATCCTGTCGGCGATGAGCCGGGCGGTCGCCGAGCGCCGAGCTGATTTCGAACGCGCTATCACGCTTTGCACCGGCAAGCCTATCAGCTACGCGCGCGCCGAGGTCGGGCGCACTGCGGGCGTCCTGGCGCTCGCCGCCGAAGAGTCAAAGCGCTTCGGAGGCGGCTACGAGCCGCTCGATCTCGACCCGCTTCATCCGCGCGCGGTCGGAATCGTCGAGCGCTTTCCGATCGGCCCGATCGCGGCGATTGCGCCGTTCAACTTTCCGCTCAACCTGGTGACGCACAAGGTCGCTCCCGCGATCGCCTCGGGTAACACCGTCATCGCCAAGCCGCCTCCGCAGTGTCCCGGGCCTGCGCTGATGCTCGCCGAAATCGCGCGCGACGCGGGACTTCCGCCCGGCGCGTTCAACGTCATCTCGGCCGATCCTCCTGTCGCAGAGCGGCTTGCGACCGACGAGCGCATCAGGATGCTCAGCTTCACGGGCAGCGCGCGGGTGGGATGGAGCCTCAAGGCCAAGGCCGTGCGTCAGCGCGTTGCGCTCGAACTCGGCGGCAACGGCGGGCTCATCGTCGATGAAGACGCGAACCTGGAATTCGCGGCGGCGCGCGCCGCGCGCGGCGCTTTCGTTCATGCGGGCCAAGTGTGCATCTCGGTCCAGCGGATTTTTGTCCATCGCAAGGTCTATGGCCGCTTCACGCAACTGCTGGTTGACGCAACCGAGGAGCTCCAGGTCGGCGATCCGATGGACGAGAACACGCTGGTCGGCCCGATGATAACGCCGGAGGCCGCTGACCGCGTGATGGAATGGATCAGCGAGGCAAAAGCCGCCGGAGCCGGCATCCTGACGGGCAATCGGCGCGACGGTTCGGTCGTGTATCCGACCATCATCGAACTTGGCAACCCGGTACTGCATCGCCTGCGCGTATGGTGCGAGGAAGTGTTCGGTCCGGTCGCAACGCTCGAGCCGATCGACTCATTCGCCGAAGGTGTCGCGGCGACCAACGACTCGCCCTACGGACTGCAGGCGGGAGTCTTCACGCGAAACCTCGACCACGCATTCGAGGCGTTCCGCGAGATCGACGCGGGCGCGGTTATCGTCGGTGATACCGGCGTGTTCCGGGTCGATACCTATCCGTTCGGCGGAATGAAAGGCTCGGGCCTCGGACGCGAAGGCGTCAGGTGGGCGATGGAGGCGATGACCGATCCCAAGATTCTGGTGCTGAACCTGCGCGAGAGATAAAAGCCATCGCGCGCGGCGCCGGCGAAAAATTAACCAACTCTTAATCGCGCGGGCGAAGCCGTCCAACGCTTCGTCTTTCCACGCCGCCAGGCGCCAGCTATAAATTAAATGAGCCAGTTGCGCTGCGAGCGTCTCCGCTCGCAACGACGGATTTTCCAGCCTTGCCCAACGACGAACGACGACCGAAGGCGCCCGACATCCCGCGGATGGTGGTCGATTTCAACCGGCTGCGCGAAGCGGGCGGCAAAAACTTCCGCGATCTCGGCGGGCATCCCGCCGGCGACGGACGCCGCGTAAGGCGCGGAATGATCTATCGCTCGTCGCACCTCGCGCGCATCCCGGACGAGCATCCCGTAAGGCGAATGGCTGTCCGCACCCTGGTTACGCTGCAGAGCCGCGTCGAACTGCGCCATCTCGGCGCACCCCATCAGGACGTGCTTCGCGACGTGCGCTGGGAGCATCTGCCGATCGGGGAGCGATGGTTTCGCGACGGCGGCGCCATCGAGCTCGCAAGCCAGCCCGGCAAGGAGCATCTCGTGATGCTCACCGGGTTCCCTTCGGACTGGCGGCGTTTTTTCGCAATTCTCGCCCAACGCGACGTCTATCCGCTCGTATTCCACTGCTCGGCGGGCCGCGACCGCACCGGGGTGGCGTCCGCGATGCTGCTCGAATTGCTCGGAGTGGAGCGCGAAGTTATCGTCGCCGATTTTCTCAAGAGCAACCTGGTCTTCCCGGACTCGCCGCTCACAGCGGCGCAGCTTACGCCGGTGTTCGAGACGATCGACGAAGCGGGCGGAATCCGCAACTTCCTGCGCGAGTTTATCAAGGTCTCCGACGCCGAGATGGAAGCTATCCGCGAAGACCTGTTGGAATAGCGGAGCCGTCACGCGGCTCGCGCTCGCTCCACCGATTCTACCAGAGGTCGCGCGCCATGCCGATGGGCGTCCGACTTTTTCCGCGAGCGCACGCGGGGACGCGACGTTGCGCGGCGTCAGGTCGGCAGGTAACCGTCGCGGAGCAGCGATTTCGCGATAATCATGCGCTGGACTTCGCTGGTGCCTTCGCCTATCTCGGAAAGCTTCGCGTCGCGCATGTAGCGCTCGACCGGAAAATCGTCAACGTAGCCGTAACCGCCGTGGATCTGGACCGCCTTGGTCGTCACCCACATCGCGGTTTCCGAGGCGTACAGTTTCGCCATCGCGGCTTCGCGCGCGAACGGCTTGCCCTGGTCGCGAAGATGCGCCGCGCGGCAGGTCAGCACCCATGACGCGTCGATCCGCGTTGCCATGTCGGCAAGCATCCACTGAATCGCCTGGAAATCCGCTATGCGGCGTCCGAACTGGCTTCGTTCGAGCGCATAGGCGCGCGCCTCTTCCATCGCGCCACGCGCGATTCCCGCGGCGAATCCCGCGATACCGATCCTGCCGGTTTCAAGAATCTTCAGCACCTGGCGATAACCCGCGCCCACCTCGCCGATCAGGTTGCGCGCGGGAACCGTGA
>JAKAVC010000174.1 GCA_021817345.1 Deltaproteobacteria bacterium
CGCCTGTGCCCAATTTTGTACCCTTGCTTTGATGAACCAATGACGATCTGGCCCAAGTCGCTGCGGGAGCGGCATCCTTGGCCCGCATTTCCAGTTGATCGCCGCTCAAAATCGAGGTCGTGGTTTGCCTGAACCGAACAAACTAGCTGCGGAGGTCGCCGAATTAACTGCTTCCCCTGTAATCCGCCGGTTATGGTACAAGCGTCAGGCTCCCTTAACTCTTTCAGCGACGCACTCTTGAACTGAAGCAAGGCGCCACCTGTGGCATTTCGAATCGACGGACCGTATGCTCTCGTCCTAAGGTATCTCTCCGACGAAGCTTCCGGGATTAGCGTGCGCTGTGTGAATAAGGGCGAGTCAGCCCGAAAGCGCCGGCGTCTTCCCGTCGGGCGACGCGCCGGGGGATTATACATCTTCGCAATCCGCCGCCAGCGCGGGGCCGGGAAACCGTGGTACGTCGGAAAGAACGAGGGGACGGACCAAGGCTCTCTCTATAAAGAAGCTCTGACCAACGAAGCAGGAACAGACCAAGAACCATAATTGATTAGATTGATACTATGGTAGAAGAGCCACCCCGCGAGGATCAGAAGAATCAACCCGAGCAACGGCTGAATATCAGGGTAGAAGGTGCGGGTGCGGTCTACCCGAGTGCCAAAGCTCCAAGCAGCGACACAGCACAGAAAAGCAACGACAGCGAATCCGATACCCAAAACGAAGCGCTTTGGTGGAAACGAATCAGCCATTTAATTGCTGCGGTATTGACAAGCTCCAATTTCTGGATAGCTACGGCAACGATTGCCATTGCCTTTTTCACGGCTGAACTCTATCGCGTGTCCAAGCAACAGGGAGATACGATGCAGCGACAACTGGAAATATCTGAGCGACCGCAGGTGGCTGTCGGTCAAGACATACAGATAATAGGCTCCCCAGAATCCGCCGCGCACATCAACGCAATCCTTCATTTGAGAAATACTGGAAACTCGATCGCATTGGACGTTGAACCAGCGTTGTGGGCTACGGACATCTTTGGCGCCGCCAAATTGAACGAAAAATGTGCGGCAATGACTGGTCCAGAAGAGACGGCTCGCGCGCTTCACATCAAACGCAACGGCTACGTGATCTTCCCCCAAGACAGCATAATGAACCTGCCCCGTTTCAGTGGACACCTCGAAACGTGCGAAAGTGCGAAGAGAGGGAGCCATGGAGCAGGACAGGAAGCGGAAGCGGCGGTCATTCACGGCGGAGTACAAAGCCGAAGCGGTACGATTGGTTGAACAGAGCGGCAAGAGCATCGGGGTGATAGCCCGCGAACTGGGGCTGGGAGCTACGGCGCTGCGGCGCTGGGTGGAACAGGCGGAGGTGGATGCTGGGCGGGGCTTGCCGGGCAAGCTGACGAGCAGCGAGCGGGAAGAACTGGCGCAACTGCGGCGCGAGAACAAGCGGCTGCGGATGGAGCGCGAAATCCTAAAAAAAGCGACGGCCTTCTTTGCCAGGGAGAGCGAGTGAGGTTCGCTTTCATCGAGGTGGAGAAGGCCTGCTACCCGGTGGCGCTGCTGTGCCGGGTAGTCAAAGTCTCACGGGCCGGGTTCTATGCCTGGCGCTTGCGGCCAGAGGCGGCGCGAGCCCGCCAGGATCAAGCCCTGGTGGTCGAGGTGGCCGCGGTTTACGCCGCCAGTCGCGGCCGTTACGGCAGTCCCCGCGTGCATGCGGAATTGCGTGAGCGTGGCCACCGCACCGCTCGCAAGCGGATCGCCCGGCTCATGCGCGAGCAGGGTTTCCGCGCTCGTCACCAGCGCCGCTATCGAACTACCACCGATTCCCGGCATGGGCTGCCAATTTCCCCCAACCTGCTGGCCCGGCGCTTCGACGCGGTGCGGCCCAACGCCGCCTGGGTGACCGACATCACCTACATCTGGACGCTGGAAGGCTGGCTCTACCTGGGAGTCATCCTCGACTTGTTCTCGCGCCGGATCGTGGGCTGGGCGATGAGCGACCGGATCGACCGCCGGCTGGCGCTCGACGCGTTGCAGATGGCACTGGCGGACCGCCATCCGCCGCGCGGACTAATCCATCACTCCGACCGCGGCAGTCAATACGCCAGTCATGATTACCAGCGGCTGCTTGCAAGGCATGGCCTCATCAGCAGCATGAGTCGGCGTGGCGATTGCTGGGACAATGCGGTGGCGGAAAGCTTCTTTGCGACCTTCAAGACCGAGCTGGTTTACCAAAGCCACTGGCAGACTCGGCGCGAGGCCCGCACCGCCATTTTCGAATACCTCGAACTCTTCTATAACCGCCGCCGACGACACTCCTCGCTCGGTTACATAAGCCCGGTTGACTTTGAACAGCGAAACCAGCAGCTATTAGCTGCCTAACCAAGGTGTCTACCAACTCGGGGCAAGTTCATTGCCTCGCGTCAGCGGCGTGGCGAGGGCCGTTGGCGGATAAACGGCGCGCGGCGAGTCCTTATGAGACGCGTGCAAATTATTGGATGCCGCCTTTGCGCTTACGGCGAATAATCCGGCCGGCGTTATCGACCGCGCGCGGCGCTCAAGATAAGATTTTCCTGAAATCGATGCCGTCGCGACAAAAGCTTCGGCCGTGAGGCGGAAGCTTTTGTCGCGACGGCGCGTGGGGAAAGGAAATCTGGCGTGGCCGCCGCCGTCAACGACACTCTCATCGTAATCGGATATGGTTCACTGCTGAGCGGCTACGGAATCCTGGCGGAGCGGCGCGGCGGCAAAAGCCGGTTGGTCGCGCGCGACGCTTTTCCGGTACGCTTGGCCAACGCCCGCCGCGGACTCGCCAAACCCTCCAGCCACGGCCATTACCTCGCGATGGACCTGGAGCCGATCGATCCCGCCAGCCCGATTTCGGCGCGGGCCGCGAATGGCCGCGGCGGGGACGGAATCGGCGCGCTCGGCCTGGTCTTCGATCGTCAATGGGCGCCACTAATTGCCCGGCGCGAAGAATATGACGAACGCCAGTTCGCGCGCCTGATCGAAATTGCCGATCGCGACGGCCAACCGCTCGGAAATTTCCTGCTCGAATTCGCCCGCCGCACGCATTGGAGCCTGCTCGGCTACCGGCGCGCGCTCTTCGAGCTGCTCGGCTACACCTCGGAAGGCTATATTTTCCATCCCGTGCCGCTCGCCGACGGGCGCGTCGCAATCGCCGCGATTGGCTCCGGCTTCGACGGCAGCGGCGATTCCTCCGTGCGCTCGAAGCGCGGCGAATACGGGATGGATCGGCTGTTGACGCTGGCGGAGGCGCTGGGTCTCGAGGCCTTCGAACTCGACCGCGCCGGCCAGGTCGGCTACTTCGTCGAATGCCTGCTCGGCGGATGGCACGGCTTGGCGATCGAGGATTTGGCCGCCGATCTGGACGGCGAACCGTGGGCGGCGCTCCGGGCGCGGCTCGCCGAGACGGCGCCTGGCGAACACGATCGGTTTTTGCGCGCGACTTCGCTCGACGAGGCGCGTTATCGCGCCGTCTTCGGCGCGCGGCCCGATCCGGCGCTCGCTTCGCTGCTGT